>DASQHM010000146.1:0-5737 GCA_035632095.1 Candidatus Cybelea sp.
TCCCAACGATGCCCTAGGCACGGCGCGCCGAAGGCGGCACACTACCCGTCCAAGGCCCGGTGGCAATCGAGCCGCGTGCCGGAGGCGCGCTTATGTCCCTGAAGATGCCGTTGCCGGATGAGGCGACGCTGGCGGGGCGTCCGCAATTGATCGCGGCGCTCAGGGCCATCGTCCCGGGCGAAGGCGTGGTCGAGGACGAGCGGGCCTTGCGCGTGTTCGAAAGCGACGGCCTCACGGCCTATCGCCAATCGCCCATAGTCGCGGTGCTGCCGGAGACCACCGAACAGGTGGCGCGCATCCTGTCGCTCTGCAACGAACGCAACGTGAAAGTTGTGCCGCGCGGCTCGGGCACGTCGCTCTCGGGCGGCGCGCTGCCGCTGGTGGACGGCGTGCTGCTCTGCATGGGCCGGTTCAACCGCATCCTCGACGTCGACTGGGCCAATCGCTGCGTCACCGCGCAACCGGGCGTCACCAATCTGGGCATCACCAAGGCCGTGGAGCATGCCGGCTTCTATTACGCGCCCGACCCTTCGAGCCAGATCGCCTGCTCGATCGGCGGCAACGTGGCGGAGAACTCCGGCGGCGTGCATTGCCTGAAGTACGGCCTCACCACCAACAATCTACTCGGTCTGCAAGTCGTATTGATGGACGGCACCGTGATCCGCCTCGGCGGCAAGCATCTGGACGCCGAGGGCTACGATCTGCTCGGCCTGATGACCGGCTCGGAAGGCCTGCTCGGCGTGGTGACGGAAGTCACCGTGCGCATCCTGAAGAAGCCGACGGTGGCACGCGCCGTTCTGGTCGGATTCCCGAGCAGCGAATCCGCCGGCGAATGCGTCGCCAAGGTAATCGGCGCCGGCATCATTCCGGGCGGCATGGAAATGATGGACCGGCCGGCAATTCATGCGGCCGAAGATTTCGTCCACGCCGGATATCCGCTCGACGTGGAGGCGCTGCTGATCGTCGAACTCGACGGCAGCGAGGCGGAGGTGAACCACCTGCTGCAACAGGTCAAGACCATCGCCGAATCCTGCGGCTCGCAAACCTGCCGGGTGAGCGAGACCGAGGCGGAGCGCCTGGCGTTCTGGGCCGGCCGCAAGGCCGCTTTTCCGGCGGTGGGCCGCATCTCGCCCGACTATTACTGCATGGACGGCACCATACCGCGCCACCAGTTGCCGAAAGTGCTGACCCGCATGACCGAGCTTTCGGCCAAATATGCCTTGCGCGTCGCCAACGTGTTCCATGCCGGCGACGGCAACCTGCACCCGCTCATTCTCTACGACGCCAACAAGCCGGGCGAACTCGATCGCGCGGAAGCTTTCGGCGCCGACATCCTGCGCCTCTGCGTCGAGGTCGGCGGCGTGTTGACCGGCGAACACGGCGTCGGGGTCGAGAAGCGCGACCTGATGGGAACCATGTTCAACGAGGTCGATCTGGCGCATCAGGAGCGCGTCAAATGCGCCTTCGATCCGAAGCTCCGCCTCAATCCCGGCAAGGTGTTCCCGACCTTGCATGCCTGCGCCGAGCTCGGCCGCATGCACGTCCACAAAGGCCAGGTCCGCTTCCCCGACCTGCCGCGCTTCTGATCGGCCGGCATCGATGAGCGAAGCGAGCAGGCCGGAAAACGCCGCTCAGGTCGAGGACGCAGTCAAGTCGGCGTTAAGCGCCGGCATGCCGCTGGAGATTCTCGGCCGCGGCACCAAGCGCGGCCTCGGACGGCCCATGCAGACGGCGGCGCGGCTGGATCTCTCCGCCTTGCGCGGCATCACGCTGTATGAACCGGAAGAGCTGGTGATGAGCGCGCTCGCCGGCACGCCGATTTCCGAAATCGAGGCCGCCTTGGCGGAAAAGCGCCAGCAGCTCGCCTTCGAGCCGGCCGACTACGGGCCGCTCTACGGCGCCGAGGCGAACGCCGGCACCATCGGCGGCGTCTTCGCCTGCAACCTTTCCGGCCCCCGGCGCTTCAAGGCCGGCGCGGCGCGCGATCATCTGCTCGGCGTCAAGGCGGTGTCGGGCCGCGGCGAGAGCTTCAAGACCGGCGGACGCGTGGTGAAGAACGTCACCGGCTACGATCTCTGCAAGCTGCTCGCCGGTTCCTACGGCACCTTAGCCGCCATGACCGAGGTCACGTTCAAGGTGCTGCCCGCAGGCGAGAAGACCCGCACCGTGCTGCTGTTCGGATTGAGCGACCGGATCGCCGTCGAGGTCATGGGCGCGGCTGCGTCCACGCCGCACGAGGTTTCGGGCATCGCGCATGTGCCGCATCCGATCACGCGGCGGATCGGCGTCAACATCATCGCCCGCGCCGGTGCGGGCGTGACCGCGCTCCGCGTGGAGGGTCCGGCGCCCTCGGTCGCGGCGCGGCTCTACGGGCTCACCATGGAATTCGGCAAGCGCGCCGCCTTCGACGAGATCACCGGCCATGCGTCCGGCGTGTTCTGGCGGCAGATCCGCGACGCCAACGTGTTTGCCGCCGAAAAGCACAGGCCGCTCTGGCGCCTGTCCGTGCCGCCGGCGACCGCGGCCGCCGTGATCGAGCGCATTCGCGAGCGGCTCGGCGCCGGAATCGAATGGTACTACGACGCGGCCGGCGGCTTGATCTGGCTTTCCGTTCTGGGCGAAGCGTCGGCCGAAGCCGTGCGCGCATCTCTTGTTCCAGGCGGCGGCCACGCCACGCTGATCCGCGCCGCCGACGCGGTGCGCGCCGCCCAGCCGGTGTTTCATCCGCAGGACGAAGCGCTCGCCGCGCTTACCCGGCGCATCAAGACGGGTTTCGATCCGCAATCGCTGCTCAATCCCGGCCGCATGTATCCGGGCGCGTAACGTCGTGCAAACCAACTTTTCTCCTGCTCAGCTTCTCGATCCGGGCATTGCCGTCTCGGAGAAGATATTGCGCGCCTGCGTGCATTGCGGCTTCTGCACCGCGACCTGCCCGACTTACGTGCTGCTCGGCGACGAGCTGGATTCGCCGCGGGGGCGCATCTACCTCATCAAGGAGATGCTGGAGCGCGATCAGGCGGCGAGCGAGGTCGAAGCGACGCACCTGGACCGCTGCCTGTCGTGCCTCTCCTGCATGACCACCTGCCCGTCAGGGGTTCACTATATGCACCTGGTGGATCGCGCCCGCGAGCACGTCACGGCGACCTATCGCCGGCCGTGGGACGAGCGCGCCGTGCGGCGGTTGCTGGCGTGGCTATTGCCGCATCCGGCGCGCTTTCGCGCGGCGCTCGCCGCCGGCGTGCTGGCCCGGCCGCTTCGGCAATTCCTGCCCGGCCGCCTTCGCACCATGCTCGACTTCGCGCCGAAAAGCCTGCCGGGTCCCTCGCCGCTCGACCACCCGCAAGTGATCAAGGCCGAGGGTGCGCGGCGGAAGCGCGTCGCGATGCTCACCGGCTGCGTGCAGCGCGTCACCGCGCCCTGGATCAACGAAGCGACCATCCGCCTGCTGACGCGTCACGGCTGCGAGGTCGTGGTGGCATCGGGCGCCGGGTGTTGCGGCGCCTTGACCCATCATCTCGGCGAGACGGCCGACGCGCTCGGCTACGTCAAAGCCAATGTGGATGCCTGGACGCGCGAGGCGGACGGCGAGGGCCTCGATGCCATCGTCATTAACGCATCCGGCTGCGGCACCATGATCAAGGACTACGGCTTCCTGCTGCGCACCGACGTCGCCTGGGCCGAAAAGGCGAAGCGCATCTCGGCATTGGCGCGCGACGTGAGCGAAGTCATGCTGGAACTCGGCTTGAAGGAGCCGGGCGGCGTGCCCCGCCTCAGCGTCGCCTACCATTCCGCCTGTTCGCTTCAGCACGGCCAAAAGATCGAGCAGGCGCCGCGCCGCTTGCTGACGGATGCCGGTTTTCAGGTGAAGGAGATCGCCGAAGGCCACCTTTGCTGCGGCTCGGCCGGAACATACAATCTGCTGCAGGCGGATCTGGCCGCGAAGCTCGGCGCCCGCAAGGCCGCCAATATCGGACGCACCGGCGCCGACGTGCTCGCCGCCGGCAATATCGGCTGCCTCACCCAGCTCGCAGGGATTGCCGGCATGCCTTGCGTGCACACGGCCGAGCTTCTGGACTGGGCGACCGGCGGCCCGAAACCGGCGGCGTTGTCGTAGCGCAATGCGCCCTCTCCGCCGCAGAGCGGGGAAGAGGGACTTCTTCACCCATGCACATGACCTTCCGGCGCCGGGGGGCGCGGCCGCTCGGCGTTGAGTTGCACCAGCGCATCCTTGAGCCGCGCCAAATCACCCCAGCCGTCGGCCGCGCCCAAGGTCCAGCGCGCGCGCAAGTACCCGGCGCGATCGATCAGGAATTCCTCGTGCGGCGGCGGCGCGGCGGATGCCGCCGGATTGCCACGGCGATAGAGCGCATAGGCCGCCACGATTTCCGGTGCGGCGTCGGTGGCGAAGGGCACTGACGGCGGCGCCTGTCCCGCTTCACTCATGGGCACGGCGACAATCCGCAGATGCTGCTGGGCGAGATCGCTCGCCGCCGCGGCGAGGGCGGTGAGCCGGTCCCGCGACGCGGGCAAACTGTAGAAGACCAGCAGGACATTGGTGCCGCCGCGCAGGTCCTTCAGCGTCTCCTGCGGGCCTTTGGCGATCTGGAATTCGAAATCCGGCGCGACCACGGTAGACGGCGGGTCGACGCTCGCCGTCAGGCTCGATGCCTCCTCCGCCTCGGCGTTGGCGCGAAGAAACTGGATCAGCTCCCAGCGCTTGGTCTCGTCGATCTGATCGGCGAAGCCGGGCATGGGGGTGTTGGCGATGCCGTGGCCGATCCACCAGAACAACGTGCCTTCGCCATGATGGAAGAGATGCGGCTCGGTCAAATTGGCGGGCTTGATGCTGAGCGACGCGGCCGCGGATCCGTCGCCGTGCCCGGCCTCGCCGTGGCAGGCGGTGCAGAACGTGGCATAGGTGTGCCCGCCGGCGGCGACCGCTCGCGCCGTATAGCGAAGCGGCGAATGCTGGAAGCTGGTCGGGTATGCGGGAACCGCGGAGAGTTGCGCCGCCACGACGATCGCGGCGCCAAGACCGCCGAGCCCGACGCCGGCGACGGCGGGATGTCGCTTCAGCCAACCGAAGCACACGGCGGCAAGCGCCAGCGCCGCGAGCAAGCCCGTCAAGGCCAACGGCACCAGCAGCGTCTGGTCTTGGTCGAGAGCCTGCAGCGAGAACGCCACCGGGAACGGCCACACCGGCTGATCGTGCGCGGCCGGCGTGCTCGCGCCCAATGCGCCCACGATCCCGAGCACGCCAATGCCAAGGGCGATTTCGAGCAACGCGTTCCGCCACAGGCCCCGCACCGCCCGGCCCGGCCGCATGTCGAGCGCCGGGGTAAGGCGAAACCGGTTTGCCGCTGCCAGCAGGCACATGAATGCGAAGAAGGCGAGCTTCGCCAACAGCAGACGGCCGTAATGTGTGCCGACCAGCGCCGGCACGGTGCCGACGAGCACCAGACCGTTGGCGATGCCGCTCACCACCAGCGCGGCGACGCAGACCTGGCCGACCGGCGAGAAGCGCCGCGTCACCGCGGCGGCGAAGCCCCAACTGGCCGGCCGGCGGCGCGCGCGGCTGAGAACCATGGCGAGCGGCAGCAGACTGCCAAGCCATCCGGCGGAGGCCGCAAGATGCACCAGTTGCGAGACGAGGAGCACCCAGCCGGAAGCGCCCTCGACCGCGGCCGCGTGCCCGGCCCAGGCGAGGCTTAGAACCAGCGCCAGGCCGAGCACCAAT
>DASQHM010000147.1:0-28032 GCA_035632095.1 Candidatus Cybelea sp.
ACCTGCCCGCGGTCTGGCGCCGCGGGCCGCCGCCCCCTCAAGGGGGGAGGAGCGATCGACTGTAGTCTGTCCTGCGCAGCGACGTGAACGTCCAAGAACTGTGACATCAACGCCGCTCCATCAACGCGACAAAGCGCTCGAAGAGATAATGACTGTCCTGCGGCCCCGGCGATGCTTCCGGGTGGTATTGCACCGAGAAGACCGGCCGATCGACGAGACGCAGACCTTCGTTCGATCCGTCGAACAGCGACGTGTGCGTAAGCTCGACCGATGCGGGCAGGCTTTCGGGCACCACTTGGAAACCGTGATTCTGGCTGGTGATCTCGACCTTCGCGGTGGCGAGATCCTTCACCGGATGATTGGCGCCGCGATGTCCGCGCGCCATTTTTTCCGTGCGCCCGCCGAGCGCCAGCGCCAGCATCTGATGGCCGAGACAGATTCCGAACACCGGAATGCGCGCCGCGAGCAGCGCCTTGATGGCCGGCACGGCGTATTTGCCGGTGGCCGCCGGATCGCCCGGACCATTCGACAGGAAGACGCCGTCCGGCTTATGGCCGAGGATGTCCTCGGCCGTCGCGGTCGCCGGCACGACCGTGACCCGGCAACCGGCCGCGGCGAGGCAGCGGAGTATGTTCCGCTTCACGCCGTAGTCGACGGCAACCACATGAAAGCGCGGCGCAGTCATTCGGCCGTAGCCCCGGCCGAGCGCCCACGTGCTTTCATCCCACATGTAGGTCTGGCGGCAGGTCACGTCTTTCGCCAGATCCATGCCTTCGAGGCCCGGCCAGTCGCGCGACTTGGCATGCAGCGCGTCGAGATCGAACTGCCCGTCCGGCGCATGGGCCACCACGCCGTTCGGCGCGCCGAGATCGCGGATGCGGCGGGTCAGGCGCCGGGTGTCGATGCCCGCCAGTCCAATCAGGTTGCGGGTCTTGAGCCAAGCATCCAGGTGGCGCGTTGCCCGCCAGTTGGCAGGCTCGCTGATGTCGCAGGCGATCACCAGGCCGCGCGCGGCGATATTGACGGTTTCGATGTCCTCGTCGTTGGCGCCGACGTTGCCGATGTGCGGAAACGTGAAGGTGATGATCTGTCCGGCGTAGGAGGGATCGGTGAGTATCTCCTGGTAGCCGGTCATGGAGGTGTTGAAGCACACCTCGCCCACGGCGCTGCCAATCGCGCCGACGCCGCGGCCCCAATAGACGGTCCCGTCGGCGAGCATCAGCGCCGCGGTCGCCCCTGTCGTGGGGGGCGCGGCGAATCTCGATTTCGAGTCGCGCATCTGAGGGGCTCCCGGCCGGGCGATGCCGCAATGAACTGGGGCTGCCGCGGCGCAAATCGCTGCGGAACATAAGCAAATGGCCCGGCAGCGTCAAGCGGCGCCGGTGCGCAAATTGTCGCGATATTTCAAACGGTTATGCAATTTTCTCATTGCCCCCGCAAAGGCTTTGCGATAGGGTTTCGCCTTTCCTGAACGGCCGACTCGCGAGGAACGATGCTGCGCGCACGCCTGACTGAGGCTTTGAAGGATGCAATGAAGGCGCGGGATCAGCGCCGCGTTTCCGCGCTCCGATTGATCCTGGCCAAGCTCAAAGACCAGGATATCGCCGCGCGCTCCGCCGAGAGCCGCGAGGGCATCGACGACGAGCGCATCCTGCAAATGCTGCAGTCGATGGTGAAGCAACGTCGTGAATCGATAGAGCTTTTCCTGAAGGGTGGACGCCTCGATCTGGTGCAACAGGAAGAGGGCGAGATCGCCGTCATCGAGAGTTTCCTGCCGAAGCAGCTCGGCGAAAGCGACATTGCCGCGGCGGCCAAGGCGATGATCGGCGAACTCGGCGCGACATCGGTCAAGGATATGGGCAAAGTGATGGCCGCGTTGAAAGGCCGCTTTGCCGGACAGATGGATTTCACCAAAGCGGCCGCGGTGGTGAAACAGCTCTTGGCCTAGGGCCGATCAAGGGAGACTAGCGCATGGCGTTTCCGCCGCGCTTCCTTGACGAATTGCGCCAACGAACATCGCTGGCCGGCGTGGTCGGCCGCCGCGTGCGGCTGATCAAGCGCGGCCGCGAACATGTCGGCCTGTGTCCGTTCCACAACGAGAAGTCGCCGTCCTTCACCTTGAGCGAGGACAAGGGTTTCTTCCACTGCTTCGGCTGCGGTGCGCACGGCGATGCCATCGAGTTCGTGCGCCGAAGCGAAGGCCTGAGCTTTCCCGAGGCGGTCGAGCGCCTAGCGCAGGAAGCCGGATTGCCGTTGCCGGAATTCGAACCCGGCCAGCGCGAAGCCGCCGAGCGGCAGGCATCGCTGCAGCAGGTCGTGGAAGTCTGCGCCGCGTGGTTCGAGCAGCAGCTCGCTGGTGCCGCGGGCTCCCGCGCCCGGCGCTATCTCGAGGAGCGCGGCTTGAGCGCGGAAACGATCTCTCGTTTTCGCCTTGGCTACGCGCCGGACGGCCGCAGCGCATTGAAACAGGCCATGCTGGCGCGCGGCATCACCGAGGCGGCGCTGGTGGAAGCGGGCATGCTGATCCGGCCGGAAGAGACGGACGAAGGCGGCGCGCGGGCCACCTATGACCGCTTTCGCGATCGCATTACGTTTCCCATCGCCGATGCGCGCGGGCGCGTCATCGCCTTCGGCGCGCGCGCCATGGGCGACGTCAAGCCGAAGTATCTGAACTCGCCGGACACGCCGCTCTTTCACAAGGGCCGCGTCCTCTACAATCTCGGTCTCGCGCGCGAGGCGGCCCGGGCCGACGGGCGGCTGGTGGTAGCTGAAGGGTATATGGACGTCATTGCGCTCGGTCAGGCCGGCATCGGCCATGCCGTGGCGCCGCTCGGCACCGCCTTGACCGAGGAGCAGATCGCCCTGCTGTGGCGTCTGGTGCCCGAGCCGATCCTCTGCTTCGACGGCGACGCTGCTGGCTTGCGTGCCGCCTGGCGGGCGGCCGAGCGCTGCCTGCCGTTGCTGAAGCCCGGCCACTCGCTCCGCTTTGCCCTGCTGCCCGCCGGCGAAGACCCGGATTCGCTGGTCAAGTCGCGCGGCAAGATCGCGGTCGAGGACGTGCTCGCGGCGGCTCTACCGCTTGCCGAGTTGATCTGGCGGTCCAATACCGCCGACCGGGCTTTGGATACGCCCGAGCGCCGCGCCGCGCTCCAGCAAGACCTCGGCGAATTGACCCGCACCATCGCCGACGAGACGGTGCGCGGTTACTACCGGCAATGGTTCCGCGATCGTCTGCAGCGCGCCTTCGAGGACAGGCCGCCGGGGGCGGCGCAAGGCAGGCCGGGCGAGCGCCCCGAAGACCGTTCAGGCAGGCGGCCGGGCGCTCCGTTCAGGCCGGATCAATCGCTCCGGGGCCTGCGCCAGCCCTCGCCGCTGGCCGACTTCCGGGCGTTACGAGAGCGTTTACTATTGGCACTAATTATCAACCATCCCGTGCTATTGCATCGGTATGGCGAGGCTTTCGAGCGGTTGGACTTGGCCAGTGGCGCGCTTGACAGGCTCCGGAGCGCCATACTACATGAGGCGGCGCGCAATCCGGACCTTGACACGGACGGTCTTCGACGCCACCTCAACGAATTGGGCCTTGGTGAGCAGGCGGAAGGCGTGGCGGGTCGGAAAGCCACGGAATTGCACTGGTTTGCCCGGCCCGATGCCCCGATGGACGCGGCGGAAAAGGGCCTGCGTCAAAACCTCGCGCGGCATCGCCAGGATGCCTTGCGGGCCGAATTGAAGGCTGAGGAGGCGGCGCTGGGGCAAGATCTGACAGAGGAACGGCTGCTGCGGGTTCAGGCGCTCAAGGCCCAAATTCAATCGGGCGAGGGCGACGAGGCGGATTTGGAAGGGTTCGGCGCCGCGTCTGGGCAAGAGGCGGCGCCATAGCGAATTCAGGGGGTGGCCCGGCGCGGGCCGCCCCTCGATGTTGTTTGCGGACTTGAATGGGGTTGATCGCTGTTAGCAATAGGTCCTTCGGGGCGTTGAGGGCCGATTGGTCGGCGACCGGGAGCGGGAACGATATGGCAAGCAAGAACGCAGAAGCGGCTGAGAACACGGAATCCCGCGAGGATGCTCCGGACAGCCCGCTGCTCGATTCGACGACGCAAGCCGTCAAGAAGATGCTGGCGAAGGCCAAGGAGCGGGGCTACGTCACCTATGACGAGCTGAACGCCGTTCTGCCGCCGGATCAGATGTCCTCGGAGCAGATCGAGGACACCATGACGCTGCTGTCCGAAATGGGGATCAACGTCATCGACAGCGAGGAACAGGAAGAAGCCGCCGCCGCCGCCAACGACGACGCCAAGGAAGAGGCGGAGGCCGAAGCCGCGCCGCCGCCGCCGGCCGAAGAGCTCGACCGCACCGACGATCCGGTTCGCATGTATCTGCGCGAGATGGGTTCGGTCGAGCTGCTGTCGCGCGAGGGCGAAATCGCCATCGCCAAGCGCATCGAAGCCGGCCGCGAGAAGATGATCGGCGCGATCTGCGAAAGTCCGCTCACCTTGCGCGCCATCATCGGCTGGCGCGACGACTTGATGGAAAGCCGCATTCTGCTGCGCGACGTGATCGATCTGGACGCGACCTTCGGCGGCGTGCCGGGCGCAGCCGCACCTGCCGTGGCGGTGCCGGGCAACGGCGATGCGACGCCGGTCGCCGCGCCTGCGGGTGAAGGCGACGAGCCGGCCGGAGAACCGGCTGAAAGCGACGAAGACAGCGAAGAGAACGCCATGTCGCTTGCCGCCATGGAAGCGACGCTGAAGCCGCAAGTGCTGGAGACGTTCGATTCCATCGCCAAGGCGTACAAGAAGCTGCACAAGGTGCAGGAAGCGCGCCTTGCCGCGGCGATGAAGAACCAGACCATTGATACGCGCGAAGAGAAGAAGAACGAGAAGCTGAAGCATGAGCTGGTCGAGCTCATGGAAGACGTGCATCTCAACAACGCGCGCATCGAAAGCCTGGTCGAGCACCTTTACGACATTTCGCGCCGCCTGATGCAGCTCGAAGGCAAGCTGCTGCGCCTGGCCGAGCGCTTCAAGATTCCGCGCGAGGAATTCCTGAAGCAGTATCTCGGCCACGAGCTCGACCCCAATTGGCTGCGCCGCGTCGGCCGCCTGAAAGGAAAGGGCTGGAAGGATTTCGCGCAGAAGGAAGCCACCGAGATCAAGAGCATCCGCAAGGATATCGCGACGATCTCGACCGAGTCCGGCCTGCCGGTGCGCGAGTTCCGCCGCATCTTCGCCACCGTGAAGGAGGGCGAGAAGGAGGCCGGCAAGGCCAAGAAGGAGATGGTGGAGGCGAACCTCCGCCTGGTGATCTCCATCGCCAAGAAATACACCAATCGCGGCTTGCAGTTCCTGGACCTGATCCAGGAAGGCAACATCGGCCTGATGAAGGCCGTCGACAAGTTCGAGTATCGCCGCGGCTACAAGTTCTCGACCTACGCCACGTGGTGGATCCGCCAGGCGATCACCCGCTCCATCGCCGACCAGGCGCGCACAATCCGCATTCCGGTGCACATGATCGAGACCATCAACAAGCTGGTGCGCACCAGCCGCCAGATGCTGCACGAGATCGGCCGCGAGCCGACGCCGGAGGAGCTGGCCGAAAAGCTCGGCATGCCGCTCGAGAAGGTGCGCAAGGTGCTCAAGATCGCCAAGGAGCCGATCAGCCTCGAAACGCCGATCGGCGACGAGGAAGACAGCCATCTTGGCGATTTCATCCAGGACCCGAACGCCGTTCTGCCGCTCGACGCGGCGATCCAGTCGAACTTGCGTGAGACCACCACGCGGGTGCTGGCGAGCCTGACGCCGCGCGAGGAGCGCGTGCTGCGCATGCGCTTCGGCATCGGCATGAACACCGACCATACGTTGGAAGAAGTCGGGCAGCAGTTCTCCGTCACGCGCGAACGCATACGCCAGATCGAGGCGAAGGCGTTGCGCAAGCTCAAGCACCCGAGCCGTTCGCGCAAGCTCCGCAGCTTCCTCGATACCTGAACCAGAGAACAGACGACAGATGTCGGACGTCAGAAGCGTGAGCCGCCATCATTGCGGCACGCCGGCCTGCATCCGTCATCTGTCCTCTGACATCTGTCTTCTGGACCGGGCCTGTAGTTCAGCGGTCAGAACTCGCCGCTCATAACGGCGTTGTCGCAGGTTCGAATCCTGCCGGGCCCACCAGTCTTCGCTCGCGCGAACCGAGGCGCAGCAGGCCACTACTCGGTGGCTAGGGCCTGATGATCTGCCACTGACCGCTCTTGCGGATCCAAAATTGCCCGGACTCAAGCGCCGGAATGCCCTTGACGACCGCCTCGTTGTCGACCCGGATCGGCGCCGATCCGTCGGCGCGCCGCACGACGAACAGGCGATGGTCGTAGAAGCTCTCGACGGTGAGATCCGCCGGCAGAGGCTGTACGGTGCCCCCTTTCAGCGGCTCGGCGAAATCGTCTTTCGAGATCGGGCCGATATAAGGCGCCATGTCGTCGGCAAAGGCCTTGTACTGACGCATGATCGTCTCAAGGTCACCCTTGTCGAAAGCCGCGTGAAGCGCGCCAACGGCTGCTAGTAAAGACTGATTGTCCCCGGTCCATTGCTCGGCATCGAGCCAGCCCCAGCGCGGGACGTCCTTGAGCTGCAGCTTGTACTCGGTTGCGCCGGCACCGGCTATTTCGCCGTCGAAGAGGTGCGGCTCGTCGATGGTTTTGACGATGACAACGCGGGTGGAGCCGCCGTCCTTGGATCGGGTCTCGACGGCAATCGAATTCTCGCCATCGATCAGCCATTGGCCGACGCCGATGCTATCGGTCGCCGAACCGCCGTCGCGCGTTGGCACAAACCGGTATACCGGCACGCCGTTAATGCGGATCACGCCTTGCGACTTGCTGTGGATGACGTTGACCGCAACGTTGGGCGGATCGCCGGCCGATGCCGCAGCAGCGAAGCCGGTCAGGCTCGCCAGCAGGGCAAGACACATGAGGAACGATTTCATCCTATTCCTCCCGGATTCGGTGAAGTGCGCACGATTTTCGAATATGCGCAGCGCCCGTTGCGCAAGCTATTGCCGCGATGTCTTCATACTGGCACGCGACTGCGGCCCTGGCGATGATCATCAGCGGCTGGCGGACATTGCAGCCGCACCGAACCCTAAAAATCCAGTGTCCAGATTTGTCCGGGTCGGCCCATCAGCTTGACGGACGCGGGCCTCAGGGGGCGGGTTCGATCCCAAGGGAACGGTTGCGCCTATGCGGAAATGCGAAGGACCGGGAACTCGCACCGGTCCTTCGCCGCGCGACGCCGCGGGCGCTCAGGCCGGCATCTGATCGATGAAACCGGTGACGGATTGCAGACGACCGTCGGCAATCACCGCGAAGTCTGTGCCTTTGACATAGGCATCGCGGTTGTCCGCGCCGAGCTCCCAAGAAAACCGCACGCGGTCCTTGAACGCGTCGATTTTTCCGCTCAGCCGGAAGCGCATGCCGCCAAAGCGCGATTGCGCGCCCGCGATCATGGCGTCGATGCCGGCCTGGCCGTCGCCCAGCATCATGGGATCCACGTAGCTTGCCGTCTCGGTAAACGTCTTGCCGACCAGCGCGCGGCGGCGCGCGCCGTCGGTTTCATTCCAGGTTGCGATGTAGCGATCGACCAGTTCGTTCAGATTTCCGCTCATAGCATTCTCCTTCGCTCTATGGTTCGGCGTTTGCGGCATCGATGCCGTTCGCCCGAACGCATCATCCGGCGTTCGCCGGTGCGCCGTCGATTACATCGCAGGTAATTTTCGGCCGCAGGAGACCTTCGCGCGCGATGCGCCGGAGCTTAGGACTTGATCCGAAGCTGGCCCAGATAGTCGCGCTTGCCGATGGGCACGCCTTTCGAACGCAGGATGTCGTAGGCGGTCGTCGCGTGAAAATGGAAATTCGGCAGCGAGAAAGACAACAGGAATCCTTCCGCCGTGAACGGTATCTTCCGATCGCGAAGCTGGAAGATCACGTCCCGGCCTTCGAGCGCGTTCACGTCTGCAGGCTTCAGCGCCTGAAGCGCCGCACGCGCGTCAGCCACGACCTTTTGCAAGGCCGCATAGTCGAGCGGCTCCGACGCTGCGGGCGGCAGGAACAAGCCTTTCTTTACGCCCTCGATCGCGCCGAAGGAATGATGCGCCACCGAGACTATCTGAAAGCGAAACGGCAGCATGTCCGGATAGAGCCGCGTTTCGACGATCTCGTTCAGATCGATCTTGTTGTCGCGGCAATGGGCAAGACCCCGTTCCAGGGTGCCCGCAACGCCGCCGAGAGTTTGCAGGAAGCACGACACGCTCAGATCGTAAAGTGAGGTTGGCATGGCTTGCGTCGCCTTTTGGTTCGCGCACGCGCGATTGTGCCGACTCGGGGTGTTGGGGGGATATGCCAGTGCGGTTCCGAGCGAAGCGATGTTACCGGATACCGCTTATCGATCAACGGGGCTTCGATGCGGCCGGCCGCCGATGGCGCGGAACCTCGATCCGGCCCGCTTCATCGGTACGCCGCCGCCAGACGCGGTCCGATATGGTAGCGGCTGCGCAAGGCGAAACGGGCGACCATCAAGACGGCCACCGCCGAAAGCGCGACCGCAAGTCCGATCCAGACGCCGACGCCGCCAAGCGGCGTCTTGAAGGCCAGCAGACCCGCGATCGGGAACCCGACCGCCCAATAGCCGAAGGCGGCGAAGAGCAAGGGCAGCCGCGTGTCCCTGAGGCCGCGCAGCGCGCCGGCGCCAAGAACCTGCAAGGCGTCGACCACCTGGAACAACCCGGCCACCGCCAAATAATTGCTGGCGAACACCACCACGTTCACGTTGGCCTTGTCGTCGAGATCGACGAACAGGCCGATCAGCGGCCGCGGTGCGAACCAGAACAAGAGGCCGGTCATGACGACGAAGGCGGTGCCGACCGCGATGCCGGTCCAACCGGCGCGCCGGACACCTTCGGCGTAGCGGGCGCCGGCGAAGATGCCGACCCTGACGCTGGTCGCCTGGCTCAAACCGAGCGGCACCATGAAGGCGGTCGAGGCGCATTGCAAAGCGATCTGGTGCGCCGCCAGCTCGTCTGAACCGAGGATGCCCATCATCAGCGCCGCCGCCGAGAACATCCCGACTTCCAGCACCAAGGTTGCGCCGATCGGCACGCCGAGCCGGATCACCTCGCGAAACCGCGGCCAGTCCGAATGCCAGAAACGGCCGAGGATGTGAAAACGGCGCAGCTGGCGATCCGCGTAGCTATAGGCCAGCATGACGAGGAACATCATTGCTCCGGCCGATGCGCTGGCCGTGGCGATGCCGTTCACGCCCAAATCGGGCAGTCCGAAGCGGCCGTGGGACAGCAGCCAACCGGCGCCGGCGTTGTAGAGGACGCCGACGATCGCCGCGGTCAGCACCACGCGCGGCCGCGACAGCGCCGTCAGGAAGTTCCGCGTTACCACGGACCACAGGGCGGGAAGGAAGCCGAGCGCCGAAATGCGCAGATAGGCTTCGGCCTTGTGCGCCAGCAGCGGCGCCTGGCCGAATTCGCGGAGGATCGGTTCGGCATTGGCGAGAATGACCATGCCGGGCACGCCGATGGCCGCCATCACCCAGTAGCCCTGGCGAACCGTGCGCCGGACATCGCGCAGCATTTTCGCCTTGTGCCCGACCGCTTGCGCCACCATCGGCGCGACGGCGGTCGCCACGCCGAGGCAGAACATGAACACGGTGAAATACAGCGTGACCGCGAGGCTGACGGTCGCAAGCTCGATGCGGCCGAGCTGGCCGGCCAGCACGACGTTGACCGCGGTCAGCAGCGTGAACGCGATTTGCGTCAGGACCAGCGGCCAGCCGAGGCGAAGCGTCGCCTTCGCTTCGTCAAGCCAGCTTCCGTTCGCGCTTGTCGGCGTCACTGACATGACGTTTCTTACCGGTCACCGGGGCGTTGCATCGGATCATGCGGCGGCGACTATAGCGGCCATTGCCATGATTGGTTCGACGGTCTTGGCAAAAAAATTCGCCGGCAAGTTTCCCTGCCGGCGAAAGTCACACCCAGTTCGGCGATGCTCAGGCCTGCGGCGCGGGTTGCTCGGGGGCCTCCGGGGGAGCGGGCGGGCGGCGCCGGCGCTCGGCGAGAAACTCGTCGAATTCGGCCTTGTCCTTCGCCATGCGGAGCCGTTCGAGGAAGTCCATGAACTCCCGTTGTTCCTCTTCCAAACGCCGCAGGGTTTCCATGCGGTATTCGTCGAAGGCGTGATTGCCGCTCGAACGCGGCCGGCGATGGCCGCCGAACCAGCGCTCGGCAGTTTCCTGCCAAGCAGCGCCGTCGCGCCACGGACCGCGCTCGTCGTTGCGCCAGCCGTGATGCCAGCGTCCGCCGTATTGATGCTTCCAGCACGCCATTCTTCCGCTCCATATGAGATAAGCGAGTATCCCGAGCCCGATGGGCCAGAACACGATGAAGCCGAGGATCATCAGGGTGATCCAGGCTGGTTTGCCGATATCGTCCAGTCTCGCTGCAAGTTGCATGGCAGCCTCAAGGTTCGATTGGAATGTAAATGTCATTCACATTTACATAATTAATCGGGGCCGGGGCGGCTGTCAAGGGCCCGTCGGCGGATTTCTTGATCAGCGCCGGGGTGCGGCCGCCGCTTCGGGTCCAAGGCCGAGGCCCCGCAGATAGACGAGCACGCCGGCCTCGAGCAGGTCTTCCGGAGACATGGGGAGCGCGCGCCGCGCGCCGTCGCCGCGGCCGAACAGGGATGCGACGCCATGGGACAAGGCCCAGATATGCAACGCCATCATCATCGCCGGCGGGCGCCGCTCGCGCGGGAGGTCGGCCGAGAGCGCTTCGGCGGCTTCACGCAGCACCGCGAACGCCCGCTCGCCGGCTTGCAGCAGGTCGGGATTGGTATCGAGCGGCACAGCGGCCTCGAACATGGCGGAGTAATAGGCCGGTTCGTTGCGAGCGAAAGCCAGATACGCCTTGCCGATGCGCTCGAAGGCGTTGAACGGATCGGGCCGGCCGTGGTTCCACGCCGTGGCGAGATCGGACTCAAACCGCTCGAAGCCGCGCCGGGCGACGTCGGCCATCAGCTCGTCGCGGTCGCGGAAGTGACGATAGGGTGCGGCCGGGCTGACGCCGGCCGAGCGCGCGGCCTCGGCGAAGGTGAAGGCCGATGGACCCTTCGCCGCGATCAGGTCCAAGGCGGCGCGCACCAACGCCTCCTTCAGATCGCCGTGGTGATACCCACGCCGGCCCGATCCCGATCCGCGTCCCGACCAACTCATGTGAATAGCTCTTACATGAAACGCCGGTGCGCCACAACGCCCCGCGAGGCTGGGCGGGCGGGATTGGTTAACCGCCCGACAGGTTGGCGAGGGCGACGTAACCGCTCCAGAGGATGCTGATGCCGATGCAAAGCAGGATGAACGCCGAGAGCCGCACCAGCACGTTGGTTCCGCTCGGCCCGAGGATGGCGGTAAGGCGCGGGCCGAAACGAAACGACAGATAGATGCTGACGGCGATCGCGGCGAGGCCCGCCACGGCGGCCCCGGCGAGCAACGCCGCATGCGCCAATTCGAACGGCACCTTGGGCCGTTGGCTGCCAATGGTGATGGCCACGGCGATCGACCCCGGTCCGACCGTGAGCGGCATAGTCAGTGGATAGAAGGCATCGGGCAGGTCGGGGCCGGCGTCGGTGGCGCCGGCGTTGCGGCGGTCCAGGCTGTTGTCGCCTTCGTTCAGCAGCCGCCAGCCGAGCGCGGTGACGACCAGACCGCCGCCGACGCGAAGAACGGGAACGCTGATGCCGAAGAACTCGAGTACGTAGGATCCGATCAGAAGCGAGCCGAGCAGCAGGCAGAAGCCGTTGACGGCCACGCGCAGGGCCAGCGCGTTGCGTTGCCTGAGATCGCAGCGGCGCGTGAGGCTGAGAAAAATCGGCGCCGCGCCCAGCGGATTGACTATCGGAAACAATCCGGCGAAGACCAAAAGGAACGTATTGGCGATTTCGCTCACGCTTCCCCGCCTCGCTGTCGTAGGCGCCAGTCTATATCCGGTCTCACGGCCGAAGCAGCCAAGCCAACAGCAACGGCAGGGTGACGACCGACGCCAGGGTGGAAACCACCACGGCGCCCGCGACCTCGTCCGGCTGATTGTTCCAGCGTTGCGCAAACAGGTAATTGTAGACAGCGACCGGCATGGCGCATTGCAGGATGAGCACGCCGCGGGCGGCGCCTTCGAGGCCAAGGGCCCATGCCACCAAGACGCCGATGGCGGTGCCCAAACCGATGCGCGTTGCCGTGATCAGCGCCGCCCGGCGAAGGGCTCGCACTCTCAGCCGGCCGATCGCCGCGCCGAGCATCATCAGCATCAGCGGCACCACGAGTCCTGCGATCATCGTCACGATGTTGTCGAGCCAACGCGGCAATCCCGTGTGTGTGTAGCCGAGCAGGAGCCCGAGGATCACCGCGTAGATGATCGGCAGGCGGATCAACGTGCGCCAGCTGGCGCTGCCGGCCGCGATCGATTGTCCGACGGTGTTGTTTCCGATGGAGGTGAAGGCGAAGACGACGATGGCATAGCCCAGTCCCTCGGGTCCGAACGCGTAGAGCGCCAGCGGCAAGCCGAGATTGCCGGCATTCGGGAAGGCGAGCGAGGGCAGGAACGTGCGGAGCCTGAGGCCGGCGAGCTTCAGCACCCCGATGCCGGTGAGCAGGAACGCGCCGATCGAGAGCGCCGCCGCCGCCGCCATGGCCGCGAAGGCATCCGGCCGAATGGCGGTATGCACCAATGTCGCGACGACGAGGCAGGGCGTGCCGATGTCGGCGACCAGCGCGGTCACCGTCTCGGTGTCCAGCCTGCCGCCGAAGCGGGTCCAGAGATAGCCGAGCGCCGCCGTGACCAGGACGGGAGCGACCGCGGTGAAGACCGGCTCCAGCATGCCGTTCACTCTACAGGACGGCGAAAAAAAAGGCGGGGCCGCAGCCCCGCCCGTTAAGCGATCGAAAGGCGCCTACTCCATCAGTTTGACCCGATGGCCTTTGCCTTCCTTGATGAACAATGCCCCGATGACCAGCGACATGGCGGCCACGACGACGGGGTACCAAAGGCCCGCATAGATGCTTCCGGCCGAGGCCGCGAAGGCCGTCGCCAACAGCGGCAGCATGCCGCCGAACCATCCGTTGCCGATGTGGTAGGGCAGCGACATGGAGGTGTAGCGGATGCGTGTCGGGAACAACTCCACCAGGAATGCGGCGATCGGTCCGTACACCATGGTCACATAGATCATCATGATGACCAGGATCACCATGGTCATGAAGTAGTTGACCTTGCTCTTGTCCGCCGTGGCCGGATAGCCGCTCTCTTTAAGCGCCGCGGCGTATTTCGCGGGATCCCAGCCCTTCAATTCGACGTTGCCGATCTTGGTCACCACGGTGGTGCCGGGAACGGACGGCAGAGAGGTGAAGGAGAGACCGCTGTTGGTGAGGAACGATTTGGCGCGGTCGCAATCGCTGAACACGGTGGTCGGCAGAACGAAGACGTGCATTTCGCACTCGCTCGCCGCGACCGAGATCGGCGTCTTCTCCTGGTAGGCCTCCAGCGCGGGATTTACATAGTGCGTGAGCGCCTGGAACAGCGGGAAGTAGGTCAAGGCCGCGATCAGGCAGCCGGCAAGAATGATCTTGAGGCGGCCGATGCGGTCCGACAATGCGCCGAACACGATGAAGAACGGCGTGCCGATGGCAAGCGATAACGCAATCAGGAGGTACGCCGTCAGATAGTCGAGCTTCAGCGTGATGGTCAGGAAGAACAACGCGTAGAACTGACCCGTATACCAGACGACGCCTTGACCGGCGGTGGCGCCCAGCAACGCCAGCAAGACGTACCTGTTGTTGGGGTATTTGAGGAAGCTGTCGGTCAGGGGCGCGCGCGATCCCTTGCCTTCGGCTTTCATGCGCTGGAACACCGGCGATTCGTTCAGCTTCAGCCGGATGTAGACCGAGAACACCAACAGCGCGATGGAGACGATGAAGGGAATGCGCCAGCCCCATTCGGAGAAAGCCTTCGTGTCCATGTTGCTGCGGCACAGCACGATCACGATCAGGGCCAGGAACAGACCGAGCGTAGCCGTGGTCTGGATCCAGCTTGTGGCGTAACCGCGCTTCGTATGAGGCGCGTGCTCCGCCACATAGGTCGCCGCGCCGCCGTATTCGCCGCCCAACGCCAAACCCTGCACCAGGCGAAGCGTCACGAGCAGGATCGCCGCCAGGAACCCGATGGAGGGATACGTCGGCAGGAAGCCGACGGCCGCCGTGGATGCGCCCATGCAGACGATGGTGATCAGGAAGGTGTACTTGCGGCCGACCAGGTCGCCGATGCGGCCGAACACTAGCGCGCCGAACGGACGCACCAGGAAGCCGGCGGCATAGGCTGCGAAGGCCGAAAGGAGCGCCGCGGTCTGGTTGCCGGGCGGAAAGAAAAGAGCCGCGAAGAACGGCGCCAGGATCGCGTAGAGATAGAAGTCGTACCACTCGAAGACCGTGCCGAGGGACGAAGCGAAGATAACGCGTCGCTCCTCCGCCTGGCTCACGAGCCTATCGCCCGCGACTGCTGTTGCTGTGCTCATTATTTGACCCCCCTAGGGCTGGCTGGCTGATCGGACCATGATCTGGAAAACTATCGACCGGCAATTCACTGGGCGTCAATGCTATTTGCAGCTTAGGACCGCCGAGGTCGGTCGAATGTTGGTTCCGCTGCCTGCGTTGCATGCCGCAGTGCGAAAAGCTACAAAGACCCGCCGCGCAATTGCCGGCGATCGCCCCGCATTCGGAGCAGTGAATGGCCGCCTATCAGTATGTCTATGTGATGAAAGGTCTGAACAAGACCTATCCGGGTGGCCGCCAGGTCCTGAAGGACATTTGGCTGAGCTTCTTTCCCGGCGCGAAGATCGGCGTGCTCGGCCTGAACGGGGCGGGCAAATCGACGTTGCTGCGGATCATGGCGGGCCAGGATACCGAGTTCAACGGCGAGGCTTGGGCGGCCGAAGGCGTGCGCGTCGGCCTGCTTCCCCAGGAGCCGGTCCTCGACGCCTCGAAGGACGTGCTCGGCAACGTCATGGAGGGCGTCGGCGAGACCAAGACGTTGCTGGAGCGCTTCGAGTCCGTTTCGGCGAAGTTCGCCGAGCCCATGGACGACGACGCCATGAATGCGCTAATCGCCGAGCAGGCCGAGTTGCAGGAGAAAATCGACGCGGCCGGCGCCTGGGATCTGCAGCGCAACGTCGAGATCGCCATGGACGCGCTTCGTTGCCCGCCGGGCGATGCGGATGTGAAGACCCTGTCCGGCGGCGAGCGCCGCCGCGTCGCGCTTTGCCGGCTTCTATTGGAAAAGCCCGACATGCTGCTGTTGGACGAGCCGACCAATCATCTCGACGCGGAGTCGGTGGCCTGGCTCGAGCACTTCCTGAAGGAGTATCCCGGCACGGTCGTCGCCGTGACCCACGACCGCTACTTCCTCGACAATGTCGCCGGCTGGATTCTGGAACTCGACCGCGGCCAGGGCATCCCATGGGAAGGCAACTACTCGTCCTGGCTTGATCAGAAGGAAAAGCGCCTCGAGCAGGAAGGCAAGGCCGAGGACGCGCGCCGGCGCACGCTCCGCAACGAACTCGACTGGATCAAGGCAAGCCCCCGCGCCCGGCAGGCCAAGAGCAAGGCGCGCATCAAGGCCTACGAGGAATTGCTCACTCAAGACCGCGAAAAGATGCAAGGTGCCGCGCAAATCGTCATTCCGGCGGGCCCGCGCCTCGGCGATCTGGTGGTCGAAGCGCAAGGCCTCTCCAAGGGCTACGGCGACCGGCTGCTCATCGACAATCTCTCGTTCAAGCTGCCGCCCGGCGGAATTGTCGGAGTCATCGGGCCGAATGGCGCCGGCAAGACCACGCTGTTCCGCATGCTGACGGGCCAGGAAAAGCCGGACGGCGGCACGCTTCGCATCGGCGACACGGTCGTCATGGGCTACGTGGACCAGTCGCGCGATGCGCTCAAATCCGACGCGACGGTCTGGCAGGAGATTTCCGGCGGCAACGACGTGATTATGCTCGGCAAGCGCGAGGTGCAGAGCCGTTCCTATTGCGCCGCCTTCAATTTCAAGGGCGCCGATCAGCAGAAAAAGGTAGGCCAGCTTTCCGGCGGCGAGCGCAACCGGGTGCATCTGGCGAAGATGCTGAAGTCCGGCGCCAACCTGCTGTTGCTCGACGAGCCGACCAACGATCTCGACGTCGATACCTTGCGGGCGCTCGAAGAGGCGCTGCTGGAGTTCGCCGGCTGCGTCATGGTGATCAGCCATGATCGCTGGTTCCTCGACCGCATCGCCAGCCACATGCTCGCCTTCGAAGGCGACAGCCACGTGGAATGGTTCGAGGGCAATTTCGAGGACTACGAGGCCGACAAGAAGCGGCGTCTCGGCGAAGAGTCCGTGCAGCCGCACCGCATCCGCTTCAAGCCGCTGCAAAGGAAGTAGCGGCGGCTAAGTCAAATGCCTTCGCGCTTCAGCATGTGCAGGCAGTTGACCGTCATGATCAACTCGCCGTGCTGATTGATGGTGTCGTGGCGCATGGTGACGACGCCGCGGTCGGGTTTCGATTGCGAAGCCTTGACCGACAGGACTTCGACCACCGTGTGGATGGTGTCGCCCGGCCTGAGCGGCTTGAGCCAGCGCACCTCTTCCATGCCGGGCGAGCCCAGATTGGCGTGCTCGATGATGCGAAGCCGGAAGAACAGGCTGAAACTGAGCGACAGCGTTTGGAAGCCCGAGGCGATCAGTCCGCCGAATTGGTGCTTCTTCGCCGCTTCCGCGTCCATGTGGAAGGGCTGCGGGTCGTAGCGCAGGGCGAAGTCGATGATCTGGCCCTCCGTGACCGTGAGGCCCATGCTCTCGAAGCGCTGGCCGGGCTGGAAATCGTCGAAATAGAGTTCGGACATGGGTGGAGGGTCGTTTCAGGTTGCGCTAGGCTTGATCGAAACGCGAATGGGGGAGTGTAACGCATGTTGGAAACCACGCACGCTGGCAGCCTGCCAAAGCCGGCATGGCTCGCCAAGCCCGAGGTGCTGTGGGCGCCGTGGACGCAGCAGGGTCCGGCGCTGGAAGCGGCCAAGCGTGACGCGGTGCTGGTGGCGCTGAAGCTGCAGGAATCCGCCGGCATCGACATCGTCACGGAAGGCGAGCAGGGCCGGCAGCACTTCGTCCACGGCTTCCTGGTCAACCTCTCTGGCATCGATTTCGCGCGCAAGAAGGTGATCGGCATCCGCGCCGACCGGTACAAGGCCGAATGCCCGACCGTCACCGGCGCAATCAGGCGCAGAGGCTCGGTGCACGGCGACGAGGTTGCCTTCGCGCGAGCCTATACCACGCGGAAGCTCAAGTTCACCTTGCCGGGCCCCATGACCATCGCCGATACCATTGCCGACGAGCATTACGGCGACCGGCCCAAGCTCGCGTTTGCCTTGGCCGAGGCGTTGAACGCCGAGGCGTTGGAACTCGAAGCCAAGGGCGCCGACGTGATTCAATTCGACGAGCCGGCGTTCAACGTCTACCTCGACGACGTGCGCGAATGGGGCATCGCGGCTTTGGAGCGCGCCGCGCAAGGACTCAAATGCAAGACCGCGGTCCACATCTGCTACGGCTACGGCATCAAGGCCAACATCGATTGGAAGCAGACGCTCGGCTCGGAATGGCGGCAATACGAAAAGACCTTTCCGCACCTGGCCAAGAGCAAGATCGATCAGGTTTCGCTCGAATGCATTCATTCGCACGTTCCGGTGTCGCTCATGGGCTTGCTGAAGGGCAAGGACGTGCAGGTCGGCGCCATCGACGTGGCGTCCAACAAGATCGAGACGCCCGAGGAAGTGGCGGCGGCTCTCAGCACGGCGATGGAGCACGTGCCGGTGGAGCGCATCGTCGCCAGCACCAATTGCGGCATGGCGCCCATGCCGCGCGACGTCGCCTATGCCAAGCTCGGCGCGCTCGCCGCCGGCGCGGCACTCCTCCGCAAGCAGCTCGGCGTGCGCCATTGAAGGACTGATCCATGGCGCTGATCGTCTCCCGGCTGGGCGAGCGGATGGCGGCGGCAGCCGAAGGCATCGATCTCAATGGACGGCCGGATTCGGCAACGATTGCCCAGTTGCGCCGCGCCCTGTTGGACAATCTGGTCCTCTGCATCCGCGGCCAGCAGCTTTCGCCGCGCGCCTACCTCTCTGCCATGGGCATGTTCGGCCGGCCCGTGACCCAGACGCGGGCCGCGACGCGCCACCCCGAGGTGGACGAGATCATGATCCTGTCAAGCGAGGATCGCGACGACCTAGGCGACGGCAAGCGCATCGTAGTCGGCGCCCATTGGCACAGCGACGACAGCTATAAGGCCGTGCCGTGCTCGCTCACCATTCTTTACGGCGTGGCGGTGCCGGGCTCGGGCGGCGATACCCAGTTCGTCGACATGTATGCCGCCTACGACGAACTGCCGGACGCGACCAAGCGGCGCATCGCATCGCTTCGCGTGGTGCATAGATACGATTCCAGCCGCAAGGGCACCCGCATCGCGACGTTGAGCAGCGCCGAGGCGGACGCCGTGCCCGAGGTGACGCATCCGCTGGTGCGCATCCATCCAGAGACCGGACGCAAAGCGCTCTACATGAATCCGAATCGCATGGAACGGATCGTCGGCATGGCGCGCGGCGACAGCGACCGGCTGCTCGACGAATTGATCGCGCACGCGACCCAGGAGAAATATCAATACCGGCACAAATGGCGGCCCGGCGACATTCTGATCTGGGACAACCGCTGCACCATGCACAAGGCCAACGCCGACTATCCGGAAGGCGAGCGCCGCGAAATGCACCGCATCATCCTCGAGGGCACGGTGCCGGTCTAGGCCGATCGATTCCGGGGTCCCCGCCGGGGGAGATGTCCGTGGCGCTCAGATCACCTTGCCGGGATTCATGATCCCTTGCGGATCGAGCGCCGCCTTGATCGCGCGCATGACATCGAGCTCCACCGCCGGCTTGTAGCGGCGAATCTCGTCGCGCTTCATGCGTCCGAGCCCGTGCTCGGCGCTGATCGAACCACCGAACGTGGCCACGAGATCGTGCACCACGCGGTTGGCCTCGTTCCAGCGCGCCAGGAATGCGGCACGGTCCGCGCCGACTGGTTGCGACAGATTGAAGAGCACGTTGCCGTCGCCGATATGGCCGAAAGCGACCACGCGGACGCCCGGAAGCAGCGCTTCGCAGGCGGCGCTCGCGCGTTCGATGAATTCGGCGATCCGGGATACGGGCACAGAAATATCGTGCTTGATCGAGCCGCCCTCGGGCTTCTGCGCATCGGCCATGCCGTCGCGCAGCTTCCAGATGCCGTCGGCTTGCGCCTTGCTGGCGGCGATGGTGGCGTCGAGCACCAGCCCGTGTTCCATGCCTTCGGCCAGGATCGCCTCGAGCGTCTGGCGCAGAGTGCCGTCGTCGCGCCCGCCGGAGAGTTCCATCAGAACGTGCCAGTCGTAGCGCGTGCGCATGGGATCGACCGAACCCGGAATGTGCTTCAAGGTGAAGTCGAGGCCGATGCGCGGCATCAACTCGAACGCCGTGACCTGGTCGCCGCTCATGGCTTTGGCGAGGCCGAGCAGCTCGACCGACGCGGCGACGTCGCGCACGGCGGCAAAGCCGACCTGTACGTCGCGCGGCTTCGGAAACAGCTTCAGCACCGCGGCGGTGATGATCCCGAGCGTGCCTTCGGCGCCGATGAAGAGCTGCTTCAAGTCGTAGCCGGTATTGTCCTTGCGCAGGCCCCGCAATCCGTCCCAGACGCGCCCGTCCGGCAACACTACTTCGACGCCGAGGACGAGTTCGCGCGTGTTGCCGTAATGCAGCACCGCCGTGCCGCCGGCATTGGTCGAGAGATTGCCGCCGATCTGGCAGGTGCCTTCCGAACCTATGCGAAGCGGGAACAGCCTATCCGCGTGGTCCGCCGCGATCTGGATGTTGGCCAGAATGCAACCGGCCTCGACGGTGATGGTGTCGTTGAGCGTATCCACGGCGCGCACCTTGTTCATGCGCGACAGATTGACCACGACTTCGTCGCCCCGATCGAAGGGAATGCCGCCCCCGACCAGGCCGGTATTTCCGCCTTGGGGCACCAGGCGCGTTCCGGTCTCGGCGCAAAGCTTGACCACCGCCGCGACCTCGGCCGTGCTCGCGGGCTTGAGCACTGCCGCCGCACGGCCCCGGTAAAGGTCGCGCGATTCCGTCACATGCGGCGCCATGTCGGCCGGATCGGTGACCACGCCTTTCGGGCCGAGCAGGCTGCGGAAGCGTTCGAGGATCGTCGGGCTCAGGTCGTTCATGCAATGAGTCTGGGGCAAGGAGGCAGCGCGGGCAAGGGCGGCTCAGCGCGCCGCCGCGCGGCGCAAACGATCGTTGATGGCATGGCCGAGGCCCCGTTCGGGGATCGGCATGACGGCGATGCCGGCGAACTCCGGGCGGTCGAGGGCGTGCAGGTGCGCAAAGAGATTGGCCGCCGCCTCCGTCAAATCGCCGGCCGGGCTGAGGTTGAGCATGGCTGCGGCGCCCTGCGGCACCGGCTCGCCGAATGCCAGCAGGGCCTCGTTCGGCGCGACCACGACGGCATTGAGCCGGAGCGGCCTGACCGGCGCATAATGGCTTGCCAGCATGCCCGGCGCCTGCAACCGCGCGTCGTTCGGTTCCGACAAACGGCCAATTACGGACTCGATGTCTTCGCGCGCGATGCCTCCCGGACGCAGCAACAACGGTTCGACGTCCGCGACGCCGATGACGGTGCTTTCAAGCCCGACCGCGCAAGGCCCGCCGTCGAGGATGAGCGACACGCGGCTGCCGAGACCGTCGCGCACATGCTCCGCGGTCGTCGGACTGATGCGGCCGGACGGATTGGCGCTCGGCGCGGCCACGGGGAACCCGCACGCCGCGAGCAGATCATGCGCCGCCGGATGGCGCGGCACGCGCACCGCCAGCGTGTCCAATCCGGCGCTGGCCAGACGCGAGACACGGCAGTCGGCGCGGCGGGACAGCACCAAGGTCAGCGCGCCCGGCCAAAAAGCCTCCGCCAAAAGCTCGGCCCGTTTGTTGAAATGCGCCAACCGTCGCGCCGCGTCCGTATCCCGCACATGAACGATCAGCGGATTGAACGTGGGCCGGCGCTTGGCCGCGAAGATTGCTGCGACCGCCCGGTCGTCTTCGGCGTTCCCGCCTAGCCCGTAGACCGTCTCGGTCGGAAACGCCACCAGGCGCCCGGCGCGGAGTTCGCGCGCGGCTTCCGCGATGCTCGCGGGCGAGATCGGCAGGATGCGGGGGGCGGACATTTGCGCCGCAGTCTATTCCGGGGGTGACGTCGCGCAAGCGGCGTCTGCATGCCATAGTAACCGCGGCCGGCTTGATTTGCGGGAGAGCGGACATGGCGGATTACGCAGCACCCATCGACGACATGCGCTTCGTGCTCAATCAAGTGGTGGACTTGGGCGCGCTGGCGAAATTGGAGGGATTCGAGCACGCCGAGCCTGACCTGGTCGATGCGGTCCTCGACGAGGCGGCGAAATTCGCGCGCGACGTCATTGCGCCGACCAATCGTAGCGGCGACCAGAAGGGGGCGACGATCGACAACGGCGTGGTGCGCACGGCGCCGGGTTTCGCGGAAGCCTATCGCCAGTTCGTCGCCGGCGGCTGGAACGGCGTGCCGTTCGAGCAGGAATGGGGCGGCGGCGGATTGCCATGGGCGGTTTCGCTGGCCGTGCAGGAGATGATCACCGCGGCCAACATGGCGTTCGCGCTCTGCCCGCTTCTGACGCAAGGCGCCGTCGAGCTGATCGCGGCGCACGGCACGAAGCAGCAGAAGGAGACCTATCTGCGCAAGATGGTGTCGGGCGAATGGACCGGCACCATGAACCTGACCGAGCCGCAAGCCGGTTCCGATGTGGGCGCCTTGCGCAG
Organism: Candidatus Cybelea sp.; assembly: GCA_035632095.1. GTDB lineage: Bacteria > Pseudomonadota > Alphaproteobacteria > Ferrovibrionales > Ferrovibrionaceae > DASQHM01. Next base: position 21,993 of record DASQHM010000147.1, read on the forward strand.
CCGCGCGGTCAAGCAGGCGGACGGCACCTATCGCATCTCCGGTACCAAGATCTTCATCACCTACGGCGAGCACGACATGACCGAGAACGTCGTGCACCTGGTACTGGCGCGGCTGCCCGACGCCCCGCCCGGCACGCGCGGGATTTCCTGCTTTATCGTGCCGAAGTTCCTGGTGAACGCCGACGGCTCGCTCGGCGCGCGCAACGATCTCCGCTGCGTCTCCATCGAGCACAAGCTCGGCATCCACGGCAGTCCGACCTGCGTCATGTCGTTCGGCGACAACGACGGCGCCATCGGCTATCTCGTCGGCGAAGAGAACAAGGGCATGCGCTGCATGTTCACAATGATGAACAACGCGCGGCTTTCCGTCGGCCTGCAGGGTCTGGCCATCGCCGAACGCGCATATCAGCAAGCGGCAGCCTTCGCCAAGGAGCGCCGCCAGGGCCGCGCCATCGGCGCCGACGAGGGCGACAATGCCACGATCATCGCGCACCCGGATGTGCGGCGCATGCTGCTGCTGATGAAATCGCAGATCGAGGCCATGCGCGGGCTGATCTACTTGAACGGCGAGGCCATGGATCTGGCGCGCCGTCATCCCGACTCGGCGATGCGCGAGGCGAAGCAGGGTTTGGTCGAATTGCTGACGCCGGTCGCCAAGGGCTGGTCCACCGATCTCGGCGTCGAGCTTACCTCCCTCGGCGTGCAGATTCACGGCGGCATGGGCTTCATCGAGGAGACCGGCGCGGCGCAGCACATGCGCGATTCGCGCATCGCACCGATCTACGAAGGCACCAACGGCATCCAGGCGCTCGATCTGGTCATGCGCAAGCTGCCGAACCAGGGCGGCAAGCCGGTGCGCGATCTGCTTTCCGACATGCAGCGCACGGCGATTGAGCTCGAACGCGCCGCGCACGGCGATCTCAAGATCGTCGGCGGCAATCTCAAGTCCGCGGTCGCGGCGCTCGGCCAGGCCACGGAATGGCTGGCGGCGCATCTCGGCTCGGATCCGGCCGGTGCGGCTGCCGGGGCGACGCCGTACTTGCGCATGTTCGGCATCGTCGCCGGCGGTTTCGTGCTCGCCCGCGAGGCCTTGATCGCCGACCGCGGCGATTCCGCAGGCACGGGCGATGCGTTCCGGCGCGCGAAAATCACCACCGCCCGATTCTATGCCGAGCAGGTGCTGCCGGGGGCCAATTCGCTGCTGAAGCCGGTCACGGCCGGGTCGGATGCCTTGTTCGCTATCCCCCTGGAACTGTTGGGGGCTTGAAGGCCTTGGCGCGATTGCGCAGGCCAGCCTTGCGGGGGTCCCGTTTGACGTTTACGTAAACGTCACCCTACTATTTCGCAGTCGCAGCAATTTCAGGTCTCCCGCCGTTGCAACAGGCCCTCGAATATCCATTTTCCGACCGCCCGGGCGATGCCGCCATGATGCCGGTCGCTCCGGGCGTGCATTGGATCCGCATGCCGATCCCGATCCCCGGACTGCAATTCATCAACCTCTGGGCCGTGGAAGACGAAGGCGGCTGGACCCTGATCGACACCGGTTTGCGCTCGCGCCGCATCCAGGCCTATTGGGAACAGATTTTCGCCGGGCCCATGGCCGGGCGTCCTGTTGTCCGGATCATCTGCACCCATTTCCATCCCGACCATCTCGGACTTGCCGGCTGGATCGCGGAGCGCTTCCGCGTGCCGCTCTGGATGACGCTTGGCGAATGGAGTTTCGGCCGCGCCATTGCCCTCGATGAGCGCGACGCCGTGCCCGATGACGTGATGGCGTTCTATCGCCGGCTCGGATTCGACGAGGCGGCGCTGATGCAATATCGCGAGCGCGGCTTCAACAACTACCGGCAGGCCGTATACGAAATACCGAACGCCTTTCACCGCATGGTCGACGGCGACACTATTCGCATCGGCGGCCACGATTGGACCGTGATGGTCGGACGCGGCCATGCGCCCGAGCACGCCTGCCTCTATTGTGCCGATCTTGGTTTGCTGATCTCAGGCGATCAGATCCTGCCGCGCATCACGCCGCACATCGGCGTCTATCCGACCGAGCCGGATGGCGATCCGCTCCGGCTTTACCTAGCATCGCTGCCGACGTACCGGCCGCTGCCGGCGGATACCTTCGTGCTCCCTTCGCATAACGATCCGTTCCGCGGCCTGCATCTCAGGCTCGATCAACTGGCGCAGCATCATGAAATTCGCCTGGCGGCGCTGATGGCCGCCTGTGGCCAGCCGAAGACGGTGTTGGAATTGTTGCCGGTGCTGTTCCGCCGCGAACTCGACACCCGAAGCAAATTCATGGCGGTTGGCGAAGGGCTGGCGCATCTGCACTGCCTGATGGCGGAGGGACGCATGAAGCGCGAGGTCGGCGCCGACGGCGTGCTGCGCTACCAAAGCACCGCGCGGGCGGTCGACGCGGCCTAACGCCGGCGCCGCGAAAAATCTCTGATAGGGGAGGAATGCCATGGCCGGAGACCTGATCACCTCGATCAAGGACGGCGTTGCCACGATGACCATGAACCGGCCCGAGGTGCGCAATGCGCTCTCCGAGGAGATGCGCGAGGGCATGTACACGTTCCTTTCCGGCATCGAAAGCGATCCCAATGTCCGCTGCGTGGTGTTGAAGGGCGCGGGCGAGCATTTCATGGCCGGCGGCGACGTGAAGAAGTTCAGCACGCTCGCCAAGCGGGACCCGGAAGAACGGCGACGCAACTTCGAGCGCTATATCCACGCGCTGCATCCGGTCATCTTCACCATGCGTCGCATGCGGAAACCCATCCTCGCCAGCGTGCAGGGCGCCGCGGCGGGCTTCGGACTGTCGATCGCCATGGCGTGCGATCTGGTCATCGCGGCGGACACGTCGTTCTTCACCCTGGCCTATATCAACATCGGCACCAGCCCCGACGGATCGGGCACCTATTTCCTGCCCCGCCTCGTCGGATTGAAGAAGGCCATGGAAATCGCCTTGCTGGGCGATCGGTTCGATGCGGCGACGGCGGCGCGGATCGGCCTGGTGAACTTCGTCGTGCCGGCCGGCGAACTTGAAGCGGAGACGGCCAAGCTCGCCTTGCGTCTGGCCAACGGGCCGACGCGCGCCATCGGCAACACCAAGGCGTTGCTCTACGCCTCCCAGGAGCGCAGCATGGAGGCGCAGCTCGCGGCCGAGGCCGTGAGTTTCGCCGATTGCGCGGCGTCGGCCGATTGGGCCGAGGGAGTCACGGCCTTCGCCGAGAAACGCAAGCCGCGCTTCGGCGGCAAATAAGCCCGGCTCAACGAAACCGGCGCTCGAGGGAGGACGCAATGGCAAGCCTCAAAGGCAAGACCCTGTTCATCACCGGCGCCAGCCGCGGCATCGGCAAGGCGATCGGGCTTCGCGCCGCCGCCGACGGCGCCAACATCGTCATCGCGGCCAAGACGTCGGAGCCGCATGCGAAGCTGCCCGGCACGATTTATACCGCGGCCGAGGACATCGAGCGCGCGGGCGGCAAGGCATTGCCGCTGGTCGTCGACGTGCGCGAAGAAGCCTCCGTCGCGGAAGCGGTCGAAAAAGCGGCGGCGAAATTCGGCGGCATCGACATCCTGGTGAACAACGCCTCGGCCATCAGCCTGACCGGCACGCTAGAGACGCCGATGAAGCGCTATGACCTGATGCACCAGGTCAACATCCGCGGCACCTATCTCTGCTCGCAGAAATGCATTCCGTACCTGAAAAAAGCGGTCAACCCCCATGTCCTGAACCTGTCGCCGCCGCTCAACATGGAAGAGCGCTGGTTCGCGCCGCACACGGCCTACACCATGGCCAAGTTCGGCATGAGCATGTGCGTGCTCGGCATGGCCGGCGAGTTCCGCGGCGCCGGGATCGCGTTCAATGCGCTGTGGCCGCGGACGGCCATCGACACGGCGGCCATGGCGATGCTCGGCGGGCCGGAAGCGTTGAAGCGTTGCCGCAAGCCGGAAATCATGGCCGACGCGGCCCATGTCATCCTGACCAAGCCGGCGCGCGAATTCAGCGGCAATTTCTGCATCGACGACGAAGTGCTGGCCTCGGCCGGCGTGACCGACCTGTCGAAGTACCGGCACGCCGGCGCCAAGGAAGCCGATCTTCTGCCGGATTTCTTTATCTAGATTTGGCGAGAAGCGTCAGGCGGCCTGCCGCAGGCCCAGCCGGTCCCATACGTCGGACACCGCGCGCACGAGATGCGCCATCATGACGTCGTCGTGGAACGGCGTCGGCGTGATGCGCAGCCGTTCGCCGCCGCGCGGCACGGTCGGATAATTGATCGGCTGGATATAGACGCCGTACTGATCCAGCAGCATGTCGCTGGCGCGCTTGCACAGCCCCGCATCGCCGACGAACACCGGCACGATATGGCTGACCGACGGCATGACCGGCAATCCCGCTTCCTTGAGCAGGCGCTTCAGCGTCGCCGCGCGTTCCTGGTGGCGCTGGCGCACGTCGTCGTGCTGCTTCAGGTGCCGGATGCTGGCGGCGGCTCCGGCGGCGATCGCCGGCGGCAGCGCCGTGGTGAAGATGAATCCCGGCGCATAGGAGCGTACCGCATCGATCAGGTTGGCCGAGCCCGCGATATAGCCGCCGACCACGCCGAACGCCTTGGCCAAGGTGCCTTCGATGACGGTGATGCGATGCATGACGCCGTCGCGTTCGGCGACGCCGCCGCCGCGCCGGCCGTACATGCCGACCGCGTGCACTTCGTCGAGATAGGTCATGGCGTTGTACCGGTCCGCCAGATCGCAGAATGCTCCGATCGGCGCGATGTCGCCGTCCATGGAATAGACGGATTCGAAGGCGATCAGTTTCGGGCGCGCCGGATCGTCCTCGCGCAGTAGGCTCTCGAGGTGGGCCGCGTCGTTGTGCCGGAAGATGCGCCGCTCGCAAGCGGCGTGGCGGATGCCTTCGATCATCGAGGCGTGGTTCAGCGCGTCGGAATAGATGATGCAGCGGGGCAGCAGTTTTCCGATTGTCGAGAGCGCCGCTTCGTTAGCGACGAAGCCGGAGGTGAACAGCAGCGCGCCGTCCTTGCCGTGCAGGTCGGCGAGCTCTTCCTCCAGCTCGACCAGCGGATGGTTGGTGCCCGAAATGTTGCGGGTGCCGCCGGCGCCCGCGCCGTGCCGCTCGATCGCCTCGGTCATGGCCTTGAGCACCGTCGGGTGCTGGCCCATGCCGAGGTAGTCGTTCGAGCACCAGATGACCACCTCAGGCTTGCCCGGCTGGGAGTGGTTCGTGGCCATGGGGAATCGGCCGGCATGCCGCGCCAGATCGGTGAAGACCCGGTAGCGCCGCTCGTTCTTCAGCGCCGAAACAGCGTCGGCGAAAACCTTGTCGTAATCCATGACCTCGCGCCCAAATCCAACTCGCACCTGCCCCGCCGCAAACAGCAAGAGTGGCGCAATTGCTCCAATAGCGCAAATGCTTAACCGTGCGGCATGTTGTCTCCAATCGGACCCCAACCGCTGTAGAATTGTTCCTGAACCGCGAACGGACGCTTCGGGAGGCTCAAAGGATGGACGTCGAGCAATACAAGCAATGGATCGGCCGGCGTGAGGTCCGCGAAGATACGGTTGCCGCGGCGCCCCTTATCAGCTTCGCCGCCACCCTCGACCGCGACGAGCCGCACCCGAAGCCGGGCGATCCGATACCGCCCGCCGCCCATTGGCTCTATTTCCTGCCCGATACCCGCCAATCCGAGCTTGGTACCGACGGCATTGCCAAGCGCGGCGGCCTGCTGCCGCCCGTGCCGCTGCCGCGCCGCATGTGGGCGGGCGGGCGGATCGGCTTCCAGCGGCCGCTTCGCGTCGGCTCGTCGATCCGCCGCGAGACCACGGTCGCCGACGTTTCCTTCAAGGAGGGCCGCAGCGGCAAGCTCTGCTTCGTCCTGCTCAAGCACGTCATCTCCGACGAGCAGGGTCCGGCCATCGCCGAGGAGCACGACATTGTCTATCGCGACAATCCCGACCCGAAGGCGCCGCCGCCGAAGCCGCCGGCAGCGCCGGCATCGGGCGCCTGGCGGCGCGAAAT
>DASQHM010000148.1:0-26209 GCA_035632095.1 Candidatus Cybelea sp.
CGGCGTATGCGGGCATAACCGCACAGTACCAATCCTCGTAGGGAAGCGGCGGCCGGAAACGGCCGTCGTTTCTTTTTGCGGCGGGTTCGTCTCGGTCGAAAGCCATGTAATCTAATTCTCATGGCACGCGATTCGCTGGACCGGACGAAGCACAAGGCGCAAAAACAGCTTCTCGCGGCGGTAGAGCGCCACCGGGCCGGACGGCTTGACGAAGCGGAGACGTTGTACAAGCGGGCGCTGCAGCAAGATCCGCGCAGCGTGGACGCGCTGCACCTCCTTGGCGTGATTGCGCTCGATCGCGGCCGGATTGCGGAAGCGGTCAAGCTCATTTCCAGGGCAGTAGAGCTGAACCCGGCGTTTGCCGGCTTGCGCAGCAACCTTGGCAATGCGCTGCGCCGCGCCGGACGTGTCGACGAGGCTGTGGCGCAGTACCAGCGCGCCGTGGAGTTGCAGCCGCGCAACGCGGAATTCCTGAGCAATCTCGCCGCCGGCCTTCTCGATCAGGAACGCTTTGCCGAGGCGGCGGAGTGGTGCCGGCAGGCGATCGCCTTGCAGCCCGGCATGGCGGAAGCGCACGCCAACCTCGGTTTGGCCTTGCAGGGAAGCGGCGAGCTTTCCGAGGCGGAGCGCTCCTTGCGCAAGGCAATCGAGGCAAATCCGAAGCTGACATTTGCGCATCGTGGCCTCGGAAAACTCTTGCGCGATTCGAGCCGGTCGTCCGAGGCCGTTGCCTGTTTCCGCCGGGTTTGCGAATTGGAGCCGGCCTCGGCCGAAGCATGGTTCGCCTTGGCCTCGGCGTTGAGCGCGGCCGGCGATCTGGCGGGCGCGATTGCTGCATTGGACGACGCGGCGCGCCTGGAGCCGGCGTCAGGACGCATTTGGGTCGCCCTTGGAAACGCCTTTCGGAAGCAAGGAACAATCGACAAAGCGGTGGCCTGCTTCCGGCGGGCCTTGGAAATCGAAGGCGCCGATGCGACTGCCGGGCCCGATGGATCGGACAGTTCGGCGATCTGGAACATCCTCGGCTGCGCGGAGCGGGATCGGGGAAAGTTCGACGAGGCGGCAAACTGCTTCCGCAAGGCATTGGAACTCTGGCCGGACAACGCGGATGCCTACGAAAACCTTGTGATGTCCGAGCGGAAGACGGCAGCTGCGGCCGACATGGCGCGTCTGACCGAGCTGTTGGCCAAGTCCGATCTTCCGGACAATCAGCGCGCGGCCGCCGCCTTCGCGCTTGGCAAGAGCTACGACGACCAGGGGGCGTTCGATGCCGCCTTTGCTAACTACGCCGAGGGCAATGCCATTATCCTGCGGACGGTGAGCGACGCCGACCGCTTCGATCCGGCGCAGTTCCACGAAGGCATCGGCCAGATCGTCGCGACGTTCACGCCGGAATTCTTCGCCGAGCGTTCCGGCTGGGGCATGGCGAGCGAACGGCCGGTGTTCATCGTCGGCATGCCGCGATCCGGCACGACGCTGGTCGAGCAGATCGCCGCCAGCCATTCGCAGGTCTTCGGCGCGGGCGAGGTCGCGGACGTGACCGAAGTCATGGAGGTGTTGACCGGCCTCTCCGGGCCCGCGCAAGTCAACGCCGCCTATGGCGCGGATCGCTGGACGCCGGAGAGCATCCGCCGCATGGCGGAAACCATGGATGGCCGGCTCAAGTCGCTTGCTCCCAAGGCTCTGCGCGTCACCGACAAGATGCTGGACAATCTGTTCATGCTGGGCCTTGTCGCCGTGATGTTTCCGAACGCTCGGGTCGTTTTTTGCCGGCGCGATCCGCGCGATACTTGCCTGTCGTGCTTCTTTCAACGCTTCGAAACCGGAAACTTCTTTGCTTACGATCTGCGCGCTTGCGGCTTTCGTCATTTCGAGGTCGACCGGCTGATCGACCACTGGCACCGGGCGCTGCCATTGAAGATGCTCGACGTGCAATACGAGACGCTTGTCGCCGCGCTGGAGCCGGAGAGCCGTAGGCTCATCGAATTCCTCGGTCTCCCTTGGGAGGAACAATGCCTCGAATTCCATCGCACCGAACGGGTGGTGTCGACGGCCAGCTTTTGGCAGGTGCGCCAGCCACTGTACGACCGCTCGGTCGGCCGCTGGCGCAACTACGAGCGGCATCTTGGCCCCTTGCTGGAGGGTCTGAGTGGACGGCTGGAAAGCGGTAACCGCAGCGAGTGATGTGCTATGGCGCGCGATCCGGGCGATAGGGCGAGGCAGAAGTCACAGAAGCAGCTTCTCGCGGCCGTGGCGCGCCATCGCGCCGGCCAGATTGGCGAAGCGGAAACACTTTATCGCCGCGCGCTGGAGCAGGACCCGCGCAATGCGGACGCGCTGCATCTGCTCGGCGTGATCGCGCTGGAGCGCGGCCGGCCCAAAGAGGCGGTTGAGCTGATCGGCAAGGCGGTGCAAATCGCGCCGAATTTCGCCGGTGGGCACGGCAACCTGGCCAACGCGCTGCGCGCCGCAGGCCGAACCGACGAGGCCATGGCACACTTCGCCAGGGCGTTGTCGCTGCAACCGGGCAATCCGGAGTTCCTGAGCAATTTGGGCGCGGCTTTGCTGGACCAGGGTCGTTTCGCTGAAGCGGCCGAGCGCTGCCGGCAGGCCATCGCGCTGCAACCGGACATGGCCGAGGCGCATGGCAATCTCGGCGTGGCGCTCAAGGCCACCGGTGCCCTCAATGAAGCAGAAGCGCCGTTGCGCCGCGCCGTGGCGTTGAAGCCGGGCCTTGCCTTTGCCCAGCGCGCATTGGGCGATCTGCTGCGCGAGAGCGGCCGCGTGAGCGAGGCGGTGGCAACTTTACGGGCCGCTGCGCAACGGATCCCGGCATCCGCCGACTTGCAGCACTCGCTCGCCACGGCGTTGCGCGGGACCGGCGATGTGGCGGGCGCGACGGCAAGCCTGCGCGAGGCGGTGCGGCTGGCACCCGGAAGCGCCCAGGCATGGAACGATCTCGGCTGCATGCTGCGCGATCAGGGCAGGTTCGAGGAAGCCATCGAGAGCTTCCGCCGCGCGCTGGCCATTCGCCCCGACTTCGCCGAGGCATTGCGGCACTTGGCCGGCTGCCAGCGTCCCGCAGACGTCACCGGCGACGTCGCCCGGCTCTCCGAATTGCTGGCGCTTCCGGACCTTCCTGCCGAGGAGCGCATTGCGGCGGACTTCGCATTGGGCAAGTGCCTGGACGATCTGGACCGCTTCGACGATGCCTTTGGCCGTTACGCGGAGGGCAACGCGCTGCTGCGCGCCGCCATGGCCGAACGCGGCGAGCGGTTCGATCCGGCCGCGCTGCGCCGGCAGGTGGATCGCCTGATTGACACCTTCACGCTGGACTTCTTTGCGGCGCGGCGCGCGTGGGGCAACGCTTCGACGCGACCGGCATTCATTCTCGGTATGCCGCGCTCGGGCACGAGCCTGGTGGAGCAGATAGCTGCCAGCCATTCTCAGGTCTTCGGCGCCGGCGAGCTCAGGGACCTGGGCGACATCGCGACGCGGCTCGGCGAGGCGGAGGGCTGGACCGCGGAGGCGATCGCCGGTGCGTCGGCGGCGCACGATGCGCGGCTCGCCTCGCTTGGCTTGGGCGCACCCGTCGTCACCGACAAAATGCCGGACAACGTATTCATGCTTGGGCTGATCGCCGCACTGTTTCCGAATGCGCGGGTCGTCTTCTGCCGGCGCGATCCGCGCGACACCTGCCTGTCCTGCTACTTCCAGCGCTTCGCCAAAGGCAACGCGTTTTCCTACGACCTGCGCGACTGCGGCTTTCGCCACTTCGAGGTCGACCGGCTGATCGATCACTGGCGCCGTGTGCTGCCGCTGAAGATGCTCGACGTGCAATACGAGGCGCTGGTGGCGGCGCTCGAGCCGGAGAGCCGGCGGCTGATCGAGTTCCTGGGCCTGCCGTGGGAGGAGCGCTGCCTGGAATTCCATCGCACGGAGCGCGTCGTTTCGACGGCCAGCAGTTGGCAGGTGCGCCAGCCTCTGTACGACCGCTCGGTCGGCCGCTGGCGCAACTACGAACGCCACCTCGGTCCCCTGTTGGAGGGACTAAGCGGCAGCGCCGTCCTTGACGTAAGCAGCAGGTGACTTGGGATGACGCGCCACTCGCCCGATAGGGCCGCACGCAAGTCCCAGAAGCTGGTTCAGGCGGCGGCGGAGCGCCACCGCGCCGGCCAGCTCGGCGAGGCGGAGAAGCTCTACCGGCGGGCCTTGCAGCAGGACCCGCGAAATCCCGATGCGATGCATTTGCTTGGGGTGATCGCGTTTGGCCGCGGCGAGCACGGCAAGGCGATCGAGCTGCTTGCCAAGGTCGTGGAATTGCAACCCGCCTCGGCGGCGGCCCGCAGCAATCTCGGTAACGTACAGCGCAAGGCCGGGCGCATCGGGCAAGCCGTCGATAGCCTGCGCCGCGCGTGCGAGCTTGACCCGCGCACGGCGGACACGCATCTCGATCTGGCCTCGGCCCTGGTCGAGGCGGGCGATTCGGCGGCCGCAATCGCCGCGCTTCGCACGGCGGCGGATCAGGTGCCGAAGTCGCGGCGCGTCCTGGTCTCGCTCGGCAACCTGCTCAGCAAGCAAGGTGCAATCGATGAGTCGATCGAACGCTATCGGAGGGCCTTGGAGCTTGAGGTGGACTTGCCCGCTCAGGCAGTGGGTCAGTGGGACGATGCGGCGATCTGGAATGTGATCGGGGCGGCCCATCGCAGCGCCGGCCGCATTGACGAGGCGACGCGCTGCTTTCGCAAAGCATTGGAGCTGCGGCCGGACTACGGCACCGCCTACGGCAACCTCGTGGGGGTGGAGCGCCGCGGCGAAACCGGCGCCGACGTGGCGCGATTGACGGAGCTGCTGGCGCGGCCGGACTTGCCGGAATCGGAGCGCGCCTCGGCGCATTTCTCGCTCGGCAAGTGTCTCGACGATGAGAACGACTTCGACGGGGCCTTTGCCCAGTATTCGGCGGCGAACGCCCTGGTGCGGCGGTCGCTCGCGGCTGCCGGGGACCGATTCGATACGGCGGCCGTGCGGCGCGACGTCGACCGCTTGATCGCGACCTTCACGCCGGAATTCTTTGCCAAACGGCGGGGCTGGGGCCTGCCCACCGAGAGCCACGTCTTCATTGTCGGCATGCCGCGCTCGGGTACGACGCTGGTGGAGCAGATTGCCGCCAGCCATTCGCAAGTCTTCGGCGCCGGCGAGTTGAAAGATGTCGGCGAAATCGGCGAAGTCCTGGCGGGACTGGCGGCGAAGTCATCGTCAGGCGCTTGCGCACTTAACGCCGACGGCTGGACGGAATTCGGCATCCGGCACATGGCCGAAACCATGCACGGTCGCCTCACGCAGCTCAGTCCCGCGGCCGCGCGGATCATCGACAAGATGCCCGAGAACGTGGTGAACCTCGGCCTTATTGCCCTGATGTTCCCCAACGCACGGATCATCTTTTGCCGGCGCGATCCGCGCGACACGTGCCTGTCGTGCTATTTCCAGCGCTTCGCCGACGGCAACGCCTTTTCCTACGACTTGCGTGATTGCGGCTTCCGCCATTTCGAGGTCGACCGGCTGATCGATCACTGGCACCGTGTGCTGCCGCTGAAGATGCTCGACATACGGTACGAGACACTGGTCGCCGCGCTGGAGCCGGAGAGCCGGCGGCTGATCGAGTTCCTGGGCCTGCCGTGGGAGGAGCGCTGCCTGGAGTTCCATCGGACGGAGCGCGTGGTTACGACCTTGAGCGTATGGCAAGTGCGTCAGCCGCTCTATGCAAGCTCGGTCGGCCGCTGGCGCAACTACGAGCGCCATCTCGGGCCGCTGCTGGAGGGCTTGCGCGGCGTGCCTTACGCTTATCGCTAGCGTGGTAGCATTGCCGCATTTCCTTGGTGAAAGACCATGGCGGAAGACCGCGAGCGCGTCATCGCCTTCTACGCACGGCATCCGATTTCGTGCGAGCAGATTTTGGCGCGCCTGCGCGCGCGCCGCGGCAACCTCGATGGACTGAAGCCCGAAGACCTCTTCGCCCACGACCAGGATCATTACGGCGCCTTGGCGGCCAACGATGCCTTGGCGCTGCGCGCCCATCTTCGCGAGGGGATGCACGTCGCCGACTTCTGCGCCGGCCTGGGCGGGACTGCGCGTTACCTGGCGCACCGCTACGGCGTCGCCGTCACCGGCATCGAGCTGTCGCCGGTCCGGGTCGAAGGCGCCAATACGCTGACCCGGCTGGTCGGCATGTCGGATCGCGTGAAAGTGGTCGCCGGCGACGTGACCGCGGCGCCCCTCGAAGGCGGCAGCGTCGATGCGGTTGTGAGCCAGGAGGCGCTGCTCCATGTGCCCGACAAGCCGCGCGCCATCGCCGAGGCGTATCGCGTCGTGCGGCCGGGCGGCCGGTTCGCCTTCACCGACTGGGTGGTGCATCGGCCATTGGAGCCGGAGGACGCCGAGCTGCTCTGGCAGGGCCTCGCCGCCCAGCGTTTGGAGCAGGCGGAGGGCTATCACGCCATGCTGCGCACCTCCGGGTTCCAGGTCCGCTCGGTCGAGGATTTGACCCAAGATTGGGCCGGCATCCTGGAACGGCGATTTGCCATGTACCGGGAACTTCGCGAGGAAGCGCGCCAAGCCGGAACGCCGGCCGGCGACGACGCGTTCTTCGAGGCCTATGCCCGGCTGGTCGCCCTGGTCCGCCGCCGCCGGCTTGGGGGCGGCCGCTTCGTCGCGGAAAAGTCTTAACGCCCAAGGGCAATACGCACGGGGAAGTGATTGCGCCCGATGCAATTTTCCTTTCCCGGCCTAAGCAAAATTTCTACGTTTGAGCCGGCCCGGACCGGAATAACAGCCGGGGCGAGGCTGTTTGCAACAATGGAGGCGGCGTGAATACGCCGCTCGAAAGGGAGACTGCATCCATGATCAAGAGCGTTCTGTTGACGGCGGCGTTGGCCGTGGCCTTCGCTTCGCCGGCTTTCGCCAATCATTGCCCCAAGGACATGGCGCAAATCGACGCGGCGCTGGCCAAGAATCCGAAGCTCAGCGACGCCGATATGGCGACGGTGAAGAAGCTCCGCGCCGACGGCGAAGCGCAGCACAAGGCTGGCGACCACGCCGCGTCCTTGGCGACGCTGGCCAAGGCCGAGAAGATGTTGGGGCTCGAGCCGATCAAGTAAGTTGCGAAGCGTTGCGGTCGGGTCCGGCGCGCCATCGAAGCTGGCATTCCGGACCCGGTCGATCTGTTCCGAGTTTGAACTTGCGTCAAGCGTCCGCTCGGGTTGGGCCACAGCCGTTTGAACGACGACCAGTTGGACGACCGCGACCGTCAGATCGTCGCGCTCATACCGCGCCTCAGGCGCTACGCTCGCGCACTCGCCGGAAATGCCGATCAGGCCGATGACCTGGTGCAGGATTGTCTGGAACGCGCGTGGGGCCGTTTGCACCTTTGGCGGCGCGACAGCAACATGCGGGCTTGGTTGTTCACGATCATGCACAACATTCACGTGAACGCACGCCGGCGCGCAGCCATCCGTCCCGACGATACGCCGCTGATGGATTGGGATCCGGCTCAAGGCGTGCAACCGATTCAGGAGCACATCGCCGAGATTCGCAGCATCGTCGGCGCGCTGCAGCGTTTGCCCTCGGAGCAGAAGGAAGTGCTGCTGTTGATCGGTCTCGAAGGCATGAGCTATCGCGAGACGGCGGCGGTGCTGGACTTGCCGATCGGCACCGTGATGTCGCGTCTCGCGCGGGGTCGCGAGAAGCTGCGCGCGATGACGGGGAACGACGGGGAAACCGCCGTCAAGATGTCGTCATGAGCCGCGCACCCGAACGCTTCGATGAGAACGACGTACACGCCTTCGTCGACGGGCAGATGGAGCCCGAACGGCGCGCCGCATTCGAGAAACGCCTAGCCGCCGATCCGGCTCTGGCGCATCTCGTCGCGGCCTATCAGCGGCAGAACGCGGCTTTGCATGCGGTGTTCGATCCGGTATTGGGCGAGCCGGTTCCCGCGGCATTGCGGCGGCGGCCGCCCGGCCGCTGGCGGGTGTTCGCCGCGCGCGCCGCTGCGGCGATCGTGCTGGTGGCGATCGGCGCCGGCGGCGGCTGGCTCGCGGGCCGGACATCCATGCCGGTAACGTCGCCAGCGACGGCGAGCCTTGAGTTTGCCGAGCGCGCGGCGGCGGCCCATGCCGTCTTCGCGCCAGAAGTGCGCCATCCGGTCGAGGTTGCCGCGCCGCAGGAAGATCATCTGGTGGCCTGGCTTTCCAAGCGCCTCGGCGCCAACGTCAAGGCTCCGGCGCTCGGCGAGGCCGGGTTCACGCTGGTGGGCGGTAGATTGCTGCCGGACGAATCCTCGCCCGCGGCGCAATTCATGTACGAGGACCGGCAGGGAAGGCGCGTTACGCTTTACATGCGCACCAATCCGAGCGGCCGGCACGAAACCGCGTTCCGCTGGGTCACGGCCCAGGGCGTCACCGTCTGCTATTGGATCGACGGTACGTTCGGTTATGCCATTGCCGGCGACAATGTGAGTCGCGAGGAAATCGAACACATCGCCACGGTCGTCTATCGCCAGCTCGAACAGTAGCGGCATGACGTCGCCTTAAGCCTGCCGAAGGGTGAGTATCTCAGGCCTCGACGAGCCCGACTCGCGGCGGACGATTGCCTGGTCTTGCGTGAACGGCTATCAACGCACGTATGGCCTTTGTGCTGTCGAAAGTTCTCTGGCCGATCACGGCCCCCGGAAATGTCCTGGTCCTTCTTCTCGTCCTAGCGCTCGTCCTGCAATGGACGTCCTGGCGCAAGTTCGGCCGCTGGCTGGCGACGCTGGCATCGCTCACATTGTTCGCCATTGCAGTCTTGCCGGTCGCGCAATGGATGAGCGCCCCGCTGGAACGGCGTTTTACCTTGCCGGCGAAACTTCCCGAAAAGGTCGACGGCATCATCGTGATCGGCGGCGCCTTGGCGCCCGATATCACGAAGGATCGCGGCCGTCCCGCATTGACCAGTTCGGCGGAGCGCATGACCGAGTTCGTCGCTTTGTCGCGGCGCTTCCCCGCCGCGCGATTGGTCTTCACCGGGGGCAATGCGTCGCTGTTCCCGGAAGGCAGGTCGACCGAAGCAAAGGCGGCCGAATTGCTCCTGCGCGAGCTCGGCGTCGACACGAACCGCGTGGTCTTCGAAGGCCGCTCGCGCAACACCTACGAGAACGCGGCGTTCAGCAAGGATCTGGTCAAGCCCGGCGCCAACGAAACGTGGCTGATGATCACATCGGCGGCGCATATGCCGCGCGCCGTCGGATGCTTTCGCAAAGTCGGCTGGAAGGTGGTGCCGTGGCCGGTGGACTATCATGCCACCGCGCGCAACGACTTCGATCTGGCGCATCATTTGTCGGCCGTCGATTTGTCGACTAAAGAATGGCTCGGACTTGTGGCCTATCGCTTGAACGGATTTACCGATGCGCTATTTCCGGCGCCTTGACGGTCTCGCTCGCCGCGTCGTGACATGCGTTGCCGCCGCGGTCGTTTTGTTTGCCGGATTGGTGCTGCCGCGGCCGGCGCATGCGGCCGAGGATTTCGACGCGTGGCTCGCAAACATGAAGCAAGAGGCGTTGGCGGCGGGGATCACCCAGGCCACCGTCGATGCGGCGTTCAAGGATGTGCAGCCCATTCCGAAAGTGCTGGAATTAGATCAGCGTCAGCCCGAGTTCACGCTCAAACTCGCTGACTATCTGGCCCGCAACGTCAACGACAAGAAAGTGGAGCAGGGGCGCGCCGCGTTCAGCCGAAATCGCGAGCTGCTGACCAGGGTGGCGGCCCGGTTCCACGTTCAGCCGCGCTTCATCGTGGCACTCTGGGGCATCGAAAGCGCTTATGGCCGGTCGATGGGTTCATATTCCGAGATCGGCTCGCTTGCGACATTAGCTTATGACGGCCGGCGAAGTGCCTATTTTAAGGGAGAATTAATCGCCGCATTGAAGATTCTGGATCAGGAAAAGATCGAGCCCGAGCAGATGCTGGGTTCTTGGGCCGGTGCCATGGGTCAGTGCCAGTTCATGCCTTCGAGTTTCTTGAAGTTCGCCGTGGACTTCGATGGCGACGGCCGCCGCGACATCTGGCATTCGGAGGCCGACGTGCTCGCGTCGACGGCCAACTATCTCGCCGAGACCGGTTGGCGCGACGACGAGACGTGGGGCCGGCCGGTTACGCTGCCTGCAAGCTTCGACGTGTCGCAGGCGGACCTCTCGATCACCAAGCCGCTCGGGGAATGGCGCGGGCGCGGCGTGAAACGCAGCGACGGCGGCGAGCTGCCGGGGCGAGCCGCGATGCCGGCTTCGATCATGCTGCCGGAAGGCGAGACGAATTCCGCCTATCTCGTGTACGGAAACTTCCGCAGCATCATGAAGTGGAATCGGTCGACGTTTTTTGCAATCGCGGTCGGCGTGCTTGCCGATCGGATAGGCGACCGATAGATTACCAAATCCATGGCTAGCGTCGGCGAAACACACAAGATCATGCGCGCCTTATTGGTTTGGCCGGTACGGCGCATTGTGTCGGTTGCGCTTGCGTCCTGCCTGATGGCGCTCACGGGTTGCGCTGAGTTCGAGCTCGGCGCGCATGCGACGAAGCAGATTCAAGGCAGCGAGCGCAGCCAGTCGCGCAGCACCTATAAGGTCGGCCAGCCCTATCAGGTCGCCGGCGTCTGGTACTACCCCCAGGAAGATCCGAACTATGACGAGACCGGCATCGCATCGTGGTATGGCGCGCCGTTTCACGGCCAGAACACCGCGAACGGCGAGCAATACGATCAGAACGCGCTGACCGCGGCGCACAAGACATTGCCGATGCCGAGCTTCGCGAGGGTCACCAATCTGGAGAACGGCCGTTCCATCATCGTGCGCATCAACGATCGCGGACCCTTCGTCAACGGTCGCATCATCGACTTGTCGCGCCGCAGCGCGCAGCTTCTCGCCATCGACCAGAACGGCACCGCGCGGGTGCGCGTGCAGGCCGTCAATCCGAGTTCGCCGGGGAGCGACGGGGCCATGGTGGCGCGGGCCTCGAACGGCATCGAACAGCCGAAAGTCGCGGCGCTTCCGCGCGGCGAGGTCACGGCGGAAGCGTTGCCGCCGCCGCCCGGCGTGAAGGGGCAGGCCGGTCCGCAGATTGCCGGCTCCGGCTCCGCGGCGGGATCGGGTGCGGTCAGCAGCGTGGCGCTTGCCGGCAGCGCGGCCGCGGCGGCGCCCAGCCTGGATCAGCAGGCCGTGCTGCAGATGCCGGTGCGGCCGACGAATATCTACGTGCAGGTCGGCGCTTTCACGCAGTATGACAATGCGAATCGCCTGCGCGCCCGCCTCGCCGGCGTCGGCCCGGCCAAGGTCACCTCGGCCGTGGTGAAGGGAACCGAGTTTTTCCGTGTCCGCATCGGGCCATTGCAGAGCGTCGATCAGGCCGATGGGATGCTTGATCGGGTCATCGGACTCGGACAGCCGGACGCGCATATCGTCGTCGACTGACGGTGCGGCGGCAGCTCGCAAGCCGCGTCAACGCCACATTCCGGGCGCAATGGTTGCATAAGGAATCGCGCCTATGGTAGTCGGGCTCATGTCCGGCAGGAGCGCTCGTTTCGTAAGGCGACACAGCATGACCACACTCCGCACCACCCTTTACGCCATCATCGCCGCAACGTTCGTCGGAGCCTTCGGCGCCGCCCCGGCGCAGGCCCAGGCGCTGGGCGCCGGCATCGAAACCGAGGCGCGCCAAGCGTTGCTCATGGACGACACGACCGGCACCGTTCTGCTCGCCAAGAATGCGGACGAACCGATGCATCCTTCGTCCATGAGCAAGCTGATGACCGTCTACATGGTCTTCGAGAAGTTGGCCAAGGGCGAGCTCAAGCTTGACGACCAGTTCGGCGTCAGCGAACGCGCGTGGCGCCAAGGCGGCTCGAAAATGTTCGTTCAGGTCGGCTCCCGCGTGAATGTGGACGATCTGCTCAAGGGCGTGATCGTGCAGTCGGGCAATGACGCCTGCATCGTGCTCGCGGAAGGTCTGGCCGGCAGCGAAGGCGCCTTTGCCGACGCCATGACCAGGCGCGCGCGCGAACTCGGCCTGACCAATAGCGTGTTCAAGAACTCGACCGGCTGGCCGGACCCGCAGCACCTAATGACGGCGCGCGATCTGGCCGTGCTGTCGCGCCGGATCATTCACGATTTCCCGCAGTACTATCACTACTTCGGCCAAATCGACTTCACCTACAACAACATCAAGCAAGGCAATCGGAACCCGCTGCTCTACAAGAATCTGGGCGTCGACGGGCTGAAGACCGGTCATACGGACGAGGGCGGCTACGGATTGACCGCCTCGGCAAAGCGCGGCGACCGCCGCCTGATCCTCGTGGTCAACGGTCTGACCTCGATGAACGAGCGCTCGCGGGAGCCGGAACGGCTGCTCGACTGGGGTTTCCGCGAATTCGACAACTACGCGCTGTTCAAGGCCGGCGACAAGGTCGACGAGGCCGACGTCTGGCTCGGCGACCAGCCGAAAGTTCCCCTGGTGCTGGAGCACAATCTGGTGCTGACCCTGCCCAAGGCGGCGCGCAAGGATCTCAAGGCCAAGCTTGTGTACGACGGTCCGGTGCCGGCTCCGATCAAACAGGGCATGGCGATCGGCCACATCGAGGTCAGCGCGCCCGGCATGGAAACGGTGCAGGTGCCCCTCGTGGCCGCCGCTGACGTCGGCCGCCTCGGCTTCACCGGGCGTCTCGCTGCCGCCTTCAACTATCTCGTCTGGGGTCCGACGCGCCGCTGATGGCAGAGCGCGGCATCTTCATCGCCATCGACGGCATCGACGGATCCGGCAAGAGCACCCTTGTCGCCTCCCTCGGCGAGCGGCTGAAGCCTCTGAATGTGTTGACCACGCGGGAGCCGACCGACGCGTCCAAGTGGGGCAGGGCGCTCCGCAAGGCGGCGACTGCGGGCAGATTGCCGAAGGCCACGGAGATCGACTACTTCCACCGCGACCGCATGCATCATCTTGCGACGCTTATTCGCCCCGCGCTCGCCGCGGGGCGGCCCGTCGTCACCGACCGTTACGTGGATTCCACGCTGGCCTTCCAGGCCGAGGATCCGGCGTCGGCGTCGGCGCTCTATGCGCGCTTCGCGCCCGACATCCTGGTGCCCGACGTGACTTTCATTCTCGATTGCCCGGTCGGCAAGGGCGCCGGCCGGATCGAAGGCAGCCGGCCCGGACGAAGCCCGTTCGAGAACCGCGAGACCCAATTGCGCGCCCAGCGCATTTACGCCTCGCGGCAGGGCGGGCATTACGAGCATATCGACGCCAGCGGCTCAGCCGCCGAGACCTTTCGCCAGGTGGCCGTGGCCCTCGCGCGGCGCTTCCCTAAGCTTGCCCCGTTGTTGCATCCTGCGGGGCATGGCTGAGACGGACGCGAACGAGGACCGCGACCACCCGCGGTTCACCACCGATCTGATTGGACACGACGAGGCCGAAGCTGCGCTGATGGCGGCGTGGAATTCCGGCCGTATGCCCCATGCCTGGCTGATCGGCGGCCCGCGCGGGGTCGGCAAGGCGACGCTCGCCTATCGCATGGCGCGTTTCGTCCTGGCGCAAGCCGGCGGCGGTATGTTCGACGCCGCGCCCGACGCGCGAAGCCTCGCCATACCGCCGGACCACCCGGTGTTTCGCCGCGTTGCGTCGCGCGGGCATGCGGATCTGCTGGTAATGGAGCGCGCGATCAACGAAAAGACCGGCAAGCTCCGAACGGAAATCACCGCCGAGGACGCGCGCCGCGTCAGCGCGTTTTTCGCCCACACGGCGGCGGAGGGGGGATGGCGGGTCTGCATCGTCGATGCGGCCGACGAGATGAACCGCCAATCGGCGAACGCCCTCTTGAAGCGCATGGAAGAGCCGCCGCCGAAATCGCTGCTGCTGATCGTGGCGCACTCGCCGGGGGCATTGCTGCCGACCATCCGGTCGCGCTGCCGCCTTTTGATGCTGCGCCCGCTCGACGAAAGCGCCGTAGCCGAACTGCTGTCCCAGCGGCTGCCAGATGCGACGGCCGAAGAGCGCACCGCATTGGCCCGGCTTTCGGAAGGTTGTCCGGGGCGGGCGCTGGTGCTGGCCGAGAGCGGCGGTATCGCGGTCTACAAGGAACTCGTCGGCTTGTTCGCCGGATTGCCCGATCTCGACGTCGAGACGCTGCATGCGGCCGGCGACCGGCTGGCGCGGCGCGACGCGGACGTCACGTTCCGGGTCTGGACGGAGCTGTTCGGCTGGTGGCTGGCGCGGCTGGCACGCGCCGGCGCGACCGGCGAAATGCCACCGGAAATCGTGGCCGGAGAGGCCAATGTGCTGCGCCGCCTCGGCGACCGGCGCCGCCTTGATCGCTGGGCCGAGGTGTGGGAAAAGGTGGGCCATCTCGTGGAACGGGCCGACAGCGTCAACCTGGATCGCAAGCAGGTGGTGCTGAGCGCGCTCTTCGCCGCGGGCCGCGCGGCTAGGGCCTGAACCCGATTTGCCCGGAGCGCGGTAACGGTGCGATCAGGAGAGCGCGATGCCGCGGCGTAAGAGCTTCTACATCACATCGCCGATCTATTACGTCAACGACAAGCCGCATATCGGGCACGCGTACACGATGATTGCCTGCGATGTCCTATCCCGGTTCAAGCGCCTCGACGGCTACGACGTCATGTTCCTGACCGGGACCGACGAACACGGCCAGAAGGTCGAGATTTCGGCGGTCGCGGCCGGCAAGGATCCGAAGACGTTCTGCGACGAGGTTTCGCAGAGTTTCCGTGCGCTCGCGAGCGCGCTCAACTGCGCCAACGACGATTTCATCCGCACCACCGAGCCGCGCCACCATCTGGCTTGCCAGGCCTTGTGGCAGGCGATGGTGAACAACGGCGATATCTATCTCGGCCATTACGAGGGTTGGTACGCCGTTCGCGATGAAGCCTTCTACGGCCAGGAAGAGCTCACCAAAGGGCCGGACGGAAAATTCATTGCGCCCTCTGGCGCGCCGGTCGAATGGGTGAAGGAGCCGAGCTACTTCTTCCGTCTTTCGGCGTGGCGCGAGCGGCTTCTGGAACACTATGAGAAGCATCCAGAATTCATCCGGCCCGAATCCCGGCGTAACGAAGTGATCAGCTTCGTGAAGGGCGATTTGCGCGACCTCTCCGTATCGCGCACGAGCTTCACCTGGGGTGTGCCGGTGCCGAACGATCCGGCGCACATCATGTATGTCTGGCTGGACGCGCTGATCAACTACATCACGGCGGTCGGCTATCCGGACCAGCGCGCCAACCTGTACCAGCGGTTCTGGCCCGCGACTTTGCACCTTGTGGGCAAGGACATCTTGCGGTTCCACGCCGTCTATTGGCCGGCGTTCCTGATGTCGGCCGGCGTGGCGCCGCCGCTGCGTGTCTTCGCGCACGGCTGGTGGACGGTCGAAGGTCAGAAGATGTCGAAGTCGCTCGGCAACGCCATCGATCCGCATTCGATCATCGCGACGTTCGGGCTGGACCAGATGCGCTATTTCCTGATGCGCGAAGTGCCGTTCGGCAACGACGGCGACTTTTCGCGGCGCGCCTTGGCCAATCGCATCAATGCCGATCTCGCCAACGACTTCGGCAATCTGGTGCAGCGGGTGCTGTCCATGATCAACAAGAACTGCGACGCGGCGCTGCCGAAGCCGGGAAAGTATTTTCAGCCAGACGACGATCTCCTGGCGCGCTCGCTCCTGTTGCTTGAAGACGTACGCAAGGACTTCGACGCGCAGGCGATCCACGTGGGGCTGACGCGCATATGGGAGATCGTCGGCCAGGCCAACCGGTACGTGGACGAAATGGCTCCCTGGGCCTTGCGCAAGACCGATCCGGCGCGCATGCAGACCGTGCTCTACGTACTGGCCGAGGTGATCCGGCGGCTGGCAATCCTGGTGCAGCCGGTGATGCCTGGCTCCGCCGCGAAGATACTCGACCAACTTGCCGTGCCGGCCGACCGGCGCGATTTCAGCCACATCCACATCGTGGCCGAGCTTGTGCCGGGTACGCCATTGCCGAAGCCGACCGGCGTGTTTCCCCGGTTCGTCGAGGAGGCGCAAGCGGCAGGCTGATGCTGGTCGACAGTCATTGCCATCTGGATTTCCCGGATTTCGCCGACGAACTCGAAGAGGTGTTGGCGCGCGCGAGCGCGGCGGGCGTCGGCGCCATGGTCACGATCTGCACGCACTTGAGCCGCTTCGAGCAGGTGAGGGCGTTGGCGGAGCGCCATCCGCAGATATTCTGCTCGGTCGGCGTTCACCCCCATGAGGCCGCCTCGGAAACCGTGGACACGGCGCGGCTGGTCGAACTGGCGCGGCATCCGAAGGTGGTCGGAATCGGCGAAACCGGTCTCGACTACTACTATGAACACAGCCCGCGCGACCGGCAGCAGGCATGCTTCAAATCGCATATCAAGGCGGCCCAGGCGACGGGCCTGCCGCTGATCGTGCATACGCGCGATGCGGACGCCGACACGGCGGCAATGCTGACGGAAGCGCGCGCCGAAGCGCCGTTGAGCGGCGTGATCCATTGCTTCAGCGCCGGGGCACGGCTTGCGGAAGTGGCATTGGGTCTCGGCTTCTATATTTCGCTGAGCGGCATTGTGACGTTCAAGAAGGCGGCGGAATTGCGCGAGACCGCGAAACATCTGCCGCTGGAGCGGTTGCTGGTGGAAACCGACGCGCCGTATCTGGCGCCGGTGCCGAAGCGCGGCAAGCGCAACGAGCCGGCCTTCGTGGCGCATACGGCGGCGGAAGTGGCGGCGCTCAAAGGCGTTCCGGCGGACGCGATCGCAGAAGCCACCACGGCAAATTTTTTCCGTCTGTTCGCGAAGGCGCGAATTCCCGCGAGCCCGGCGCCGGCAAAGGTGAATTGATGCGCGTCACGATCCTCGGCTGCGGCACCTCGGCCGGCGTGCCGCGCGTCGGGAACGATTGGGGCGCCTGCGATCCGGACGAACCGAAGAACCGGCGCCGGCGTTGTTCGATCCTGGTGCAGGAAGGCCGCACGACGGTCCTGGTCGACACCTCGCCGGACCTGCGCGAGCAGCTTCTCGACGCCAAGGTGACCAAGCTCGACGGCGTGCTGTGGACCCATGATCACGCCGACCAGTGCCATGGCATCGACGATTTGCGGCCGCTGTGGCTGCATGCCGGCGGCAAGCTGCTCGACGCCTGGACCAACCGGCAGACCATGGACGTGCTGATGCAGCGGTTCGGGTACTGCTTCCGCCAGGCGCCCGGCAGCATGTATCCGCCGATCCTGCGCGGCCATGAATTGCACAGGTCGCTCGACATCGGCGAACTGCGCGGCATCGAGGCGATCGAGCAGGATCATGGGTTCGGCGTGGTGTCGCTGGGATTCCGTTTCGGTCGCTTTGCATACTCGAACGACGTGGTGGAGCTGGACGAGGCGGCCTTTACGGCGCTCGCCGGCATCGAGGTCTGGCTGGTGGACGCCATGCGCTACAAGCCGCATCCGACCCATACGCATGTGGAGCGCACGCTGGAATGGATCGCGCGGGTGAAGCCGAAGCGCGCCATCCTGACCAACATGCACATCGACCTGGATTACCAGACGCTGCGGCGGGAGCTGCCGCCCGGGGTTGAGCCGGCGTATGACGGGATGCAGATCGATCTGTAAGGCTCTAGCAGGCTTTGGGAAGATCTAATTGTACATAATATACATTATGCGATGTGACGCCGCGAGATAAGCAAAGGCCAAGGAGCAGTCCATGACCACTCGCCTCGTGCTTGGATACGCCGCCGGCGCTGCCGCCGACCGTGGTGAAACAGTGCGCCTGTTGGAGATCATGCGCCGCCTGCGCGATCCCGAACGCGGCTGCCCGTGGGACCGCGAACAGAGCTTCGCCACCATCGCGCCCTATACCATCGAGGAAGCCTATGAAGTCGCCGACGCCATCGAGCGTGACGACATGGCATCGCTCAAGGACGAGCTTGGCGACCTGCTCTTCCAGGTGGTCTTTCACGCGCAGATGGCGGCCGAGGCCGGCGCGTTCGACTTTGCCGACGTGGCGGCAAATCTGTCCGACAAGATGGAACGCCGCCACCCGCACGTGTTCGGGGCCGATCACGTACCATCGGCGGACGCGCAAGCCCAGGCCTGGGAGGCCCACAAGGCCGCCGAGCGCATCGCTCGCGCCGGCAGCGAAGACCGCGCCGCGGGTGTTCTCGACGGCATAGCGCTCGGCATGCCGGCGCTGTCGCGAGCCATCAAGCTGCAGAACCGTGCAGCCCGCGTTGGGTTCGATTGGCCGAGCCTGGCGCCGGTTCTCGACAAGCTGGATGAGGAGCTCAGCGAGTTGCGCGCTGAACTGGCGCAAGGCCAGACCGGGCGCCTCGAAGACGAGCTTGGCGACGTGCTGTTCGTGCTCGCCAATATCGCGCGCCACATGAAGATCGATCCGGAAGCGGCACTCCGGAAATGCAATGGCAAATTCGAGCGGCGCTTCCGCCGAATCGAACAACACCTTGCCAATCAAGGGAAAACGCCCGCCGAGTCGAGTCTTGCCGAGATGGACGAACTATGGGACCGGGCGAAGGCCGAAGAGCGCGGTCGTTAAGGCCTGAAGAAGCACTCCCGCACCATCTCCCAGTGCTCGCGGTCGGGCGCCACCAGGAGGGGCTCGCCGGCGACAGGATCGCCCGGCCGATAACGCCGGCCATCGATGCGCGCGGCGAAACCGCCCGCCTCTTCCACCATCATAGCGCCCGGCGCATGGTCCCACGGCATGATGCGATTGTAGATCGCGAAGTGCGAGCTGCCCTCGAGCATCGCCATGTATTCGTGCGCCGCGCAGCGCAGGATGAGCACCGAAGCGACGCGGTTGGCGCGCGCGCCGAGTTGCGCTGCCCGCTCGCGGGTGCCGCTCCGGATCGAGAGCGTGCCGTGCATTGCTGCGAGGTTGCGGGGTTTGACGGTGCTTGCGCGCCGCCCGTCCAACCATGCGCCGCCGCCCCGCTCCGCCATTGCCGTCCGGCCATGCACCGGGTCGTGGATCCAGGCCGCGCGCGTCTCGCCGGCGATCGCATAGGCGACCATGCAGCCGAACATCGGCAGCCCGGTGGCGAAGTTGGTGGTTCCGTCGATCGGATCGACAATCCAGACCGGATCGGGTCCGCCGAGACGGTCCATGACGGTTTCATCGGCGCTAACGGCTTCCTCGCCGACGACCGTCGAGCCGGGCGCAAGCGCCTGCAGCCGCATGGCCAGCAAGCGCTCGGCCTCCGTGTCCGCCACGGTGGCAAGATCGTGCGGTCCGGTCTTCTCGCTCACGTCGGCGGCCGCGAGCTTGCGGAATCGCGGCATGATCGCCTCGGCCGCGACGTCGGCGATGATTGCGGCGACGCGCGCAATGTCGGGATGCTTCGTCATCTGCGCGGTCCCACCATGCAGCTTAATTCGGCGCGGAGTAGACCCGAGCGGCAATCGCGGCGCAAGGCTTTAGCTTGACCGTGAGCCGCGCCGAACTTACCACTGCCGCCATGCGAATTTTCGTCTACGGCACGCTGCTCGACCCCGACGTGCTGCGCGCCGTGCTCGGGCGCAGGGTGCCGGCCGCACAGCGAAGCAAGGCGACATTGGCTGGCGTGCGCAGAGTACGGGCCGTCGGGCACCGCTACCCGATCCTGGTCCGCGCCCGCGGCCAAGCCGTCAGCGGCATGGTACTGGATGGTCTCGACGCCGCCGATGCCGCCCGCCTCCGCCACTACGAGAACGACGGCTATGCGCTGGTCCGCCGCCGCGTGGAACTCGGCGACGGCTCGATGATTTCCGCCCACGTATTCGTGCCCGTGCGCCGTCTCGCCGGGACCAACGAGGATTGGAATCTGGCGACATGGCAGGGCCGCGGCAAACGCACCGCCCTCGCCGCCATTCGCGCCCATATGCGTGCCTTTCGATTGCAGAACCGGAGTACCCGCAAATCATGAGCATGAACGCCAAAGACGATGTCGAAGTTCTGTCCCGCGACACGGTGTTCCAGGGCTTCTACGCCGTGGACCGCGTCAGGTTGCGTCACCGCGCCTTCGCCGGCGGCTGGGGCCGGCCGATCGTGCGCGAAGTGCTGCGCACCAAATCGGCCGTCGCGGTGCTGCCTTATGATCCAGTGCGCGACGTGGTCATTTTGGTGGAGGAATTCCGCGCCGGCCCGTTCGTCGCGGGCGACGCCGTATGCTGGCCCTATGCCGTGGTCGCCGGCATGGTCGAACCGGGCGAAGCGCTCGAGGACGTGGCGCGGCGGGAAGCGATGGAAGAAGCCGGCTGCCGGCTCGCGGGTCCGATCGAGCACATGTTCGACTATTACCCGAGCCCGGGTTGCTCCAGCGAGCGCGTAACCCTGTTCTGCGCCCAATGCAATTCATCGGGTCTCGGCGGGGTTCACGGCCTGCCCCAGGAAGGCGAAGATATTCGGGTGCTGCCCATGGTTTTCGACGACGCTTTGGACCTGCTGCGCCGCGGCGCGATCAAGGCAAGTCCGGCGATCATCGCCTTGCAATGGCTGGCGCTGAACCGCGCCGATTTGCGCCGCCGTTGGAGCTCGAAAGAGGCCTAGCCCATTGCTTGCCCCCGCCTGCCAAGGCGGATATAGGTGAGTTTGGCTAGGTCCGGGTGCCCTGCATGAATTTTCGCGACGGTTTCATTCCCAGCATCGGCAACACGCCGCTCATCCGCTTGAAGCACGCGTCCGAGGCGACCGGCTGCACCATTCTCGGCAAGGCGGAATTTCTCAATCCCGGCGGCTCGGTGAAGGACCGCGCGGCGCTCTACATCGTGCGCGACGCCGAGGAAAAGGGCCTGCTGCGTTCGGGCGGCGTGATCGTCGAGGGCACCGCGGGCAACACGGGCATCGGCCTTGCCCTGGTCGGCAACGCGCTCGGCTACCGCACCGTCATCGTCATGCCGGAAACCCAGAGCCAGGAGAAGAAGGACATGCTGCGCCTGTGCGGCGCCGACCTTCGCCTGGTGCCGGCCGTCCCCTACAAGGATCCCAACAACTACGTGCGCTTTTCCGGCCGTCTCGCCGAGGAATTGGCGAAGACCGAGAAGAACGGCGCCATTTGGGCCAACCAGTTCGACAATGTCGCCAACCGGCACGGCCACTTTATCAGCACGGGTCCGGAAATCTGGGAACAGACCGACGGCAAGGTCGATGGTTTTGTCTCGGCGGTTGGCTCCGGCGGCACGCTGGCCGGCATCGGCATGTATTTGAAGGAACGCAATCCGAAAGTGCAGATCGCTCTGGCCGATCCGATGGGCGCGGCTCTCTACAGTTACTACAAGCACGGCGTCCTGAAGTCGGAGGGCAGCTCGATCACCGAAGGGATTGGCCAGGGCCGCATCACCGCGAACCTCGAAGGCTTCACGCCGGACCACGCATTCCAGATCCCCGACGAAGAGGCGCTGCCGCTCATCTTCGACCTGCTGCAATACGAAGGGCTTTGCCTCGGCGGCTCCACCGGCATCAACGTCGCCGGCGCCATTCGCCTGGCCCGCGCGCTCGGACCGGGACACACCATCGTCACCATCCTGGCCGACGGCGGCAGCCGCTATCAAAGCAAGTTGTTCAATCCCGCGTTCCTGCGCACCAAGAAACTGCCCGTGCCCAAGTGGCTCGACGAGCCGGGCCACTGACATGGCCGAATTGCTTTTCCGCGACGACGCCTATTTGCGCAGCTGCGAGGCCACGGTCGTGGCGGCGGACGAACGCGGCGTCCAGCTCGACCGGACCGTGTTCTATCCGACCGGCGGCGGGCAACCGGGCGACAGCGGTGTCCTGGTCGTGGCGGATGGATCGCGCATCAAGGTTGGCGAGGCGCGCAAAGTCGACGGCGCGGACGGCGTGCTGCATGTGCTGGCGCAAGGCGCGGTGGCGCCCGTCATCGGCGCCAAGGTCGTGGCCGAAATCGATTGGGAGCGCCGGCACCGGCTGATGCGAATGCACACGTGCCTGCATCTGCTGTCGGCAGTCCTGCGCTACCCGGTCACGGGCGGTCAGGTCGGCGACGGCAAGGGCCGTCTCGACTTCGACATCGCCGAAGCATCGCTCGACAAGGACGCCATAACCGAACGGCTCAATGCGCTGATCGCCGAGGATCACGCGGTCTTGCCGCGCTGGATCAGCGACGCCGAGCTGCTGGGTAGCCCGGAGCTGGTGAAAACAATGTCGGTGAAACCGCCCATGGGCGCCGGCCGCGTGCGGCTGGTGGAAGTGGCGGGCCTCGATCTGCAAGCCTGCGGCGGCACGCATGTGACGCGCACGGGCGAGATCGGCCGCGTGATCGTCCGCAAGATCGAAAGCAAAGGGCGGCAAAACCGGCGTGTCAATCTGGAGTTTGCTTGATGGCCGTGCAGGTGCCCGCGAACGACGTGTTTCCCAACGGCGATGCCCTGGTATCGACAGCGTGGCTGGCCGAGCGTCTGACCGCGCCGGACGTGCGCGTCGTCGACGCGTCTTGGTATTTGCCGCAGATGAAGCGCGACGCCAAAGCCGAATATCGCGCCGCCCACATTCCGGGCGCGGTGTATTTCGACATCGACGATATCGCCGATACGTCTTCGCCGCTGCCGCACATGCTGCCGAGTCCGGAGAAGTTTTCGAGCCGCATGCGCAAGCTGGGCCTGGGCGACGGCAGCCGCATCGTCACCTATGACGGATCGGGTTCCAACCTGAGCGCCGCCCGCGCCTGGTGGATGTTCCGTGTCTTCGGGCATCGCGACGTTGCCGTGCTCGACGGCGGCTTCCTTAAATGGCAGGCCGAGGGCCGGCCGGTCGAAGACCTTCCGCCGATGCCGCGCGAGCGCCATTTCACCGCGCGTCTCGACCGCACGCTGGTACGCGATATCGAGCAGATGTGCGCCAACATCGAGAGCAAGCGGGAGCAGGTGCTCGATGCGCGGTCGCCCGGACGGTTCGCGGCGCGCGAGCCGGAGCCGCGCGCGGGCATGCGCGGCGGCCATATTCCGGGCGCGAGAAATCTTCCCTACGGAGACCTGGTCCGCTCCGACGGCACGCTGCTTTCGCCGAACGAGTTGAAGGCGCGCATCGCCGCGGCCGGCGTCGACATGTCGCGGCCGATCGTGACCAGTTGCGGCTCTGGACTGTCGGCCTGCGCCGTTGCGCTCGCATTGCACTTGCTGGGGCACCGGGAGGTGGCCGTCTACGACGGATCCTGGGCCGAATGGGGCGGGCGCGCCGACACGCCGATCGAAACGGGCGGCTGAAGTCCGAGCCCATGCGTCCGGACGCGGCGCATCCCGACTTGAGCTCCGCGGCATCCATCGACACCGCGGCCGTCGACCGTCACCGGGCCATTGCCGTGACGACGGTCATCATGGTGGTCCTTGCTGGGCTTACGGTCGCGTTCATCCTGGTCAGCGTCGCCTTCATCGGCGTATTCCTGCTGCTGCTCTTCAACATCACGCAGCTCGCCGGTTATCTGATCGCCTTGGACCTAAATCGCCGCGGCTACCATACGGCGGCGCGCTTGCTGGGCCTGGCATTCGCCTGTGCTGGCTACCTCTGGTCGTGCGTCAGCTTCGGCCGCGGTTCCGGCTCGGAATTCTATGCCATCCCCTTGCTGGCGCTGCCGTTGCTGATCTTTACCCGAACCGAACGAAAGCTGCTCGTCGCCGTGTACGTCGTCCTGGTCGCGACAGTGCTGTTTGCGCAAGTGGCGCCGAGCTTCATTCCGCCCATTGCGAACGTCGGCGAAACCGAACTCGCAATCAGCCACGCGTTCAGCCTGGTCACGAATATCGCCATCGTCGGCGTGATTGTGTTCTACACCCACGCATTGACCTTGCGGGCGGAGGACGCGATCAACCGCGAGCGCGAACGGTCGGACCGCCTCTTGGCCAATATCCTGCCCGCCAGCATCGCCGAGCGGCTGAAGCACGAAGCGCGCTCGATCGCGGATCGTTGCGACGACGTGACCGTACTGTTCGCCGATCTGGCCGACTTCACCACCTATGCCGCCGATCAACCGCCGGAGGCTGTCGTCGATCTGCTGAACCGGGTCTTCTATGCGTTCGACGACATGGTCGATCGCCGCGGCCTGGAGAAGATCAAGACCGTGGGCGATGCCTATATGGCGGCCGGCGGAGTTCCGGTGCCGCGCCCCGATCATGCGACGGCCATGGCGGACCTGGCCGTCGAAATGATGCAGTTCGTGGAGTCGCTTCGAGGCCAGCAGAGCCCCGACATTCGCTTGCGCATCGGCATGCATTCGGGCCGTGTGATTGCCGGCGTCATCGGCAAGCGCAAGTTCAGTTACGACCTTTGGGGCGACACGGTGAACGTGGCGAGCCGCCTGCAAAGCGCGAGCGAGCCGGGCCGAATCCATCTGTCGGAAGAGACCCGGCAGCGGCTCGGACCGCGCTACGTCGTTGAGGCCCGCGGGCTCATCGCGCTCAAGGGGCGCGGAAGCATGAATACCTATTTTTTACAGCGGGATATTGGCGCTTCCGCGATCGCCGGTTGAGCGAATTATTGCGCATGCCGGACGTAACCCAACCGGGCGCTTGCCTAAATTTCACCCCTAAGCTACCAAGACTTGGCCCAAAAAATGGGCTGCAATGGCGGGAAACGTTAATGGCTCGGTGAGCACGATGGGAGGTCGTGTCACCGTTCGGGACATGTAGGGACAAGGACCCATGTCGCTCGACAGGCCATCGCTCACGCGCGAGCGATGGACGCGTATATCTGACGCTTCGGGGCTTTCCCGCATTGCCGGGAGCTACACGGCGGCGTTCGTCGCCGTCATGGCGCTCGCCGCGCTCGCCGTGCTGTTGACGTTCGACGATTACGGCGTCACGTGGGACGAGCACGTTCAGAACGAATACGGGAAGATGGTTCTGAACTACTACGTCTCCGGGTTCGGCGATAAATCCGCCCTCACCTACTTCGACCTCTGGGCCTACGGCGGCCTGTTCGACCTGGTCGCGGCCATCTGCAACAAGATTTCGCCCCTCGGCGAATACGAAACCCGCCATCTGCTGAATGCGCTTGTCGGCCTTGCCGGCGTCGTCGGCTGCTGGAAGCTGGCGCGCGCCCTTGCCGGAGAACGCGTGGCGTTCTGGTCGGCGCTGCTGCTGCTGGTCATGCCCACGTGGTACGGCCACATGTTCAATAATCCGAAGGACGTGCCCTTCGCGGTCTTTTTCGTTTGGTCGCTCTACTACATCGTTCGGATCGCGTCGTGCTTGCCGCGCCCGCCGCTTTCGCTGGTCGCGCGCCTTGGCCTGATGATCGGCCTCAGCCTCGGCGTGCGTGTCGGCGGGCTGCTGCTGTTCGGCTACATCTGCCTTGTCGGCTTAGGGTTCGTCGCGGCCCGCTATTGGCAGACACGCAATCTCGCGCAGCTTGGCCGCGATACCTGGGTGGGATCTTACCGCGTGATCCTGCCGGTCTTCGCCATCGCCTATCCGGTAATGCTGCTGTTCTGGCCATGGGCGCAGGCCGCGCCGTTTTCGAATCCGGTGGCGGCGCTGATGCGGTTCCAGCACCTGCCGTTCAACATTCCGGTCAAGTTCTTCGGCGGGTATTTCGTTTCGACCGATCCGCCCTGGTACTACCTGCCGGTCGAACTCCTGTTCCGGCTGCCCGAGATCGTACTGCCCTTGGCGGCCTTGACCTGCGTGTTCGCATTTCTGGCGTTGAAACGCCGCCGCGACGAACTGCCGCTCGGCAAGGCTCTCGAATACGGCGCACTCGCGGTTGCGATTGTCTTTCCGCTGGTCTACGTGGTGGTGGCGCATGTCAATCTGTTCGACGGCATGCGGCACTTCACCTTCCTGCTGCCGCCGATTGCGGTGGCCGGCGGCATCGGCATGGATCGTTTGCTCGACGTGGCGGCGCGGCAGAAATTGAACGGCGTCGCCTATTTGCTGATCGTCGCCTTTCTAGCCTATCACGCGTCGATCATGGTCCGGCTGCATCCCGATCAGTACGTCTACTACAATCGCTACGCCGGCGGATTGAAGAGCGCCGCCAAGCGCTTCGAGCTCGACTACTGGGCCAATTCCTTCGCCGAAGCCGTGGACGCGCTCGAGGACGAATTGCGCGAGCAATATGGGCCGGATTTCGAGAACCACCGCTTCAAGATCAAGGTCTGCGATTCACCCTTTTCGGCCTCGTACTATTTCCCG
>DASQHM010000149.1:0-2060 GCA_035632095.1 Candidatus Cybelea sp.
CACCGCCTGCACGTCGCCGGCGAGGGTCGGCATGTAATGCAGCTTGAGCGGTTTCAGGTCGTTGGCCGTGAGCACGGCCTTGACGCCCGGTAATTTTACCGCCGCGTCCTTGTTGATCGACTTGATCCGCGCGTGGCCATAGGGCGAGCGCACAAAATCGCCGAACAGCATGCCCGGCAATTTGAGATCGTCGACGTAATTGCCCTTGCCCTGGGTGAAGCGGGCGTCCTCGACGCGCTTACGCTTGGTGCCGAGGCCTTCGAGCTTCTGGGTCCGCGCCTGGGCGGATTCGGTTTCGGCGCTCATTCCGCGGCCTCCTTCGATGCATGCATTCGTTCTGCGGCAGCCTGGATGGCTCTGACGATGTTCTGGTAGCCGGTGCAGCGGCAGAGATTTCCCGATATGCCCACCCGAATTTCCGCTTCGCTCGGATTGGGGTTTTCCTGCAGCAGGCGGTAGGCGCGGGTTATCATGCCGGGCGTGCAGAAGCCGCACTGCAAGCCGTGATGTTCGCGAAACGCCTCCTGGAGCACGTGCAGGCTGCCGTCCGCCCCGACGAAGCCTTCGATGGTCATGAGCTCGGCGCCGTTCGCCTGCGCGGCGAAGACGGTGCAGGACTTCACGGACTTGCCGTTCATATCGACAGTGCAGGCGCCACAGTGGCTAGTATCGCAACCGACATGGGGCCCGGTGATGCCGAGCTGCTCGCGCAGCAGGTGGATCAGCAGCATGCGCGGCTCGGCCAAGGTCTCCACGTCGCGTTTGTTGACCTTGAGTTTGATGTGCATCTTGCTCATTGCGCTTCCCCCTGGCTCAAACGGCAAGCCGCTTGGCGCGTTCGATGGCACGCCGCACCATGACGCCGGCAACGTGAATGCGGAAATCGACCGGGCCGCGGCCATCGGCGGAGGGCCGCGCGATCTTTTGCGCCCGCCGCACGGCTTCCGCGATTGCCGCCTCGTCGACGCGGCTTCCGGCAATGGCGGCCGCGGCGTCCTTGGCGAACAGCGGAGTATCGGCCACGTTGGTGAGCGCGATCGAGGCCGCGCTGCACATGCCGCCGGACATGGTCAGGATCACCGCCGCCGCGGCCGTGGCGTAGTCGCCGACCTTGCGCTTCTGCTTCTCATAGGCATAGCCGTGCCGCTCGGCCGGGACCGGTATCCGTATGGCGGTGAGGATTTCGCCGTCCTGCAGCGCAGTCGAATACGCGGCCTTGTAGAAGTCGCGCGCCTTGATGTCGTGTTCGCCGCGCGGCCCCTCGACGCGATAGGCGGCATCGAGCGCCATCATCACCGCGGGCATGTCGTTGCCGGGGTCGCCGTTCGCCACGTTGCCGCCCAATGTGCCGCAATAGCGCACCTGCGGATCCGAGATCTGCAATGACGTTTCCCGGATGATCGGGCATTTCGCCGCCAGCACATCCGACGCGATCAGCTCGTGCTGCGTCGTCATGGCGCCGATGACCAGGACGTTGCCTTCGCTCTTGATGCTTCTGAGTTCGCCGAGGTCCTGCAGATCGACCAGGTGCTCGGGCCGCGACAGGCGCAATTTCATCATGGGAATGAGGCTGTGGCCGCCGGCGACGACGCGCGCCTCCTCGCCGTGGGCGGCAAGCAGGGCGATGGCCTCCTTCAGCGACCGCGGACGATGATACTCGAACGATGCGGGTATCATTTGGACCTCCTCCCGTATTTCGACGCCGCGTTCTATCCGGTATGGAACATTCGTTCCGAAGCGGAATGCGCGTTCTCCGGTCGATAGCATGCGCAGCGCCAGCGTTTGAGGGGTAGGTCAAAGCCATGGGGAGCGCCGAAAATGCACGAACGGCGATATGCATGCACGAAATGCAGCGGAGAAACGGGCTGCGATCGATTCCGAGCGGTGTCTGGCCTGTCGGCTCAGATGCCGAGCGCCCGGCGAACCTCCGGCAAATGGAACCGGCTCACCGGAACCATGTGCTCCCGCAGCGCCGGGACGATGAGGTAGGCCTTGTCCTTGTTGCGCTGGAACGCCCGGGCGTGCTGGATGTTCACCAGGAAGCTGCGATGGGTGCGCAA
>DASQHM010000150.1:0-10480 GCA_035632095.1 Candidatus Cybelea sp.
GGCGGATCGGACAGCTTGGCGCTCACCTTGCTTGCAGCGGATTGGGCCGAGCGGCGGGGTGGCCAGGCCGTCGCATTGACGGTCGATCACGGCCTGCGCGCGGAATCGGCCGCCGAGGCGCGCCAGGTCGCGCGCTGGCTGAAGGCGCGCGGCGTCGCGCACCGGACCTTGCGTTGGGCCGGGCCGAAGCCCGCGAGCAACGTGGCGGCGCGTGCGCGCGACGCGCGCTACGGGCTGATGACCGGATGGTGCCGTGCTCACGGCATCCTTGAACTGCTGCTGGCGCATCAGCGCGAGGACCAGGCCGAGACGTTCCTGCTGCGCCTGGCGCGCGGCAGCGGCGTCGACGGCCTTGCGGCGATGGCGCCGGTCGCGGAGCAGAACGGCATCCGTCTGCTCAGGCCGCTGCTCGACGTGCCCCGCGCGCGTTTGCAAGCGACGCTGAAGCGTTTGCGCCAACCGTGGATCGAAGACCCGAGCAACGCCGACCTCGTGTATGCACGAAGCCGCATGCGCGCACTGATGCCGGCGCTCGCGGCGGAAGGTCTGACGGTCGAACGCCTTACGGCGACAGCGGCGCACATGGCACGCGCGCGCCACGCGCTCGAAAGAGCGACCGTCTGGCTGCTGCAATCGGCGGCGCAAATCCAGGATGCGGGTTATGTGCTGTTGCGTGCCGCGACGCTGATCGCGGCGCCCGAGGAGATCGCGTTGCGCGCGCTCGCGCGCCTGCTCATGGCCGTGGGCGGCGCGAGCGTAACCCCGCGCCTGGCGCGACTCGAGACCCTGTTGGCGGAATTCGCGCCCGCCGGCCTGGCGCGCGGGCGGACGCTCGGCGGCTGCAGGCTTCTGCCGCTGCCGGGCGGCCGGGTCTTGATCTGCCGCGAGCCCGCAGCGGTGGCGCCGCCGGTCCCGATCGAGCCCGGCAGCTCGCTGTTCTGGGACGGAAGGTTCGCCTTGAGCGTGCCGCGCGGGCTCAAGCTGCCGCGCCGGGGCCGCGGGCTGCGGGTCGGAGCGCTTGGCCGGGACGGCTGGCGCGAAGTGGCGGAAAGACGCCCCGACGTGGCCGACCTCGGTCTTGCCGAGCCGGTTCGGCTGACGATTCCGGCGCTGACCGACCTTGATGGGGTGCTTGCGGTTCCCCACTTGACCTACATGCGTGCGCCCCCGGCCGCTTCAACCCTGCCGCGATCCGCCGATCCGGCGCTGGTTGCGCGGTTCGAACCGCGGCGGCTTTGGCTGGGCACCGCATCGCGGCCATTGCCGGACGTGGAAGGCGCACCATGTTGATCGGGTTGTCCCGGTGCGCAGGAGGCTCGCGCAATCTACTGTTTCGGCGGAAAAAACCGTGTCGCATCACCGTCTTAACCGAGTTGCAAGCTTGTCACCTGTCAAATGGCGGGATTTCCGCTAGTCTTTCCCTGAGGCGGGCGGCCCCGGGTGGCCGAGGGATTCCCGCCGATTGGCGTCCAAGGAGGCGCAGTCTGTCGTGAATGTGTTCGGCAAGAACCTGGCGCTCTGGGTCATCATCGTCCTGCTGGCGGTCATGCTTTTCAACCTGTTCCAGGGCCCGGGCATGCGCCCGCATAGCGACGGCCTGGCCTATTCCGACTTCCTGAACGAGGTCTCCCAGGGCCTGGTCTCGGACGTCACCATCCAGGGCAGCACGATTTCCGGCCATACCAAGGATTCGCGGGGTTTCACCACCGTCATCCTGCCGAGCGACACCTCGCTGACCCAGCGCCTGATGGACCAGAAGGTCAAGGTCACGGTGGCGCCGGCGGACGAGGGCAATCCGTTCCTCAGCATCTTCGTGTCCTGGTTCCCGATGCTGCTGCTGATCGCCGTGTGGATCTTCTTCATGCGGCAGATGCAGTCGGGCGGCGGCAAGGCCATGGGCTTCGGCAAATCGAAGGCGCGGCTCCTCACTGAGCGCCAGGGCCGCGTCACCTTCGACGACGTGGCCGGCATTGACGAAGCCAAGGAGGAGCTCGAGGAAATCGTCGAGTTCCTGAAGGACCCGCAAAAATTCCAGCGCCTCGGCGGACGCATTCCGAAGGGCGCGCTGCTGGTCGGCCCGCCGGGCACCGGCAAGACCTTGCTCGCCCGCGCCATCGCCGGCGAGGCCAACGTGCCGTTCTTCACCATCTCGGGCTCGGATTTCGTCGAGATGTTCGTGGGCGTCGGCGCCAGCCGCGTGCGCGATATGTTCGAGCAGGGCAAGAAACACGCGCCCTGCATCATCTTCATCGACGAAATCGACGCGGTCGGGCGTCACCGCGGCGCCGGTCTCGGCGGCGGCAACGACGAGCGCGAGCAGACGCTGAACCAGTTGCTGGTCGAAATGGACGGTTTCGAGGCCAACGACGGCGTGATCCTGATCGCCGCCACCAACCGGCCCGACGTGCTCGACCCGGCGCTGTTGCGTCCCGGCCGCTTCGACCGCCAGGTCGTGGTGCCGAACCCGGACATCCAGGGCCGCGAAAAGATCCTGAAGGTGCATCTGCGCAAGGTGCCGACGGCGCCGGACGTGGACCCGCGCGTGATCGCGCGCGGCACGCCGGGCTTCTCGGGCGCCGATCTCGCCAACCTGGTGAACGAGTCCGCGTTGCTCGCGGCGCGCCGCGGCAAGCGGGTGGTGACCATGGCCGAAATGGAATCCGCCAAGGACAAGGTGCTGATGGGCGCCGAGCGCCGCTCCATGGTGATGAGCGAGAAGGAAAAGCAGCTCACCGCCTATCACGAAGCGGGTCACGCCCTGGTGGCGCTGTTCGTGCCGCAGCACGATCCGCTGCACAAGGTGACGATCATTCCGCGCGGGCGGGCGCTCGGCATCACCATGAGCTTGCCCGAGCGCGACCGGCTCAGCATTTCGAAGCTCGAGCTCGAATCCCGTCTCGCCATGATGTTCGGCGGACGCATGGCGGAAGAACTGATCTTCGGGCCCGAGAACGTCACCACCGGCGCCTCCAACGACATCCAGCAGGCGACCCAATGGGCGCGGCGGATGATCACCGAATACGGCATGTCGCAGAAGCTCGGCCGCGTGCGCTACAACGCCAACGAGCAGGAGATATTCCTTGGCCATTCGGTCACGCAGACGCAGAACGTCTCCGAGGCGACGGCCGAGTTGATCGACGCCGAAATCCGCCATCTGATCGAAACGGCGGAAGGAACCGCGCGCAGCATCCTGACCGAGCATCTGGAAGACCTGCACAAGGTGGCCAAAGCCTTGCTCGAGTACGAGACGCTGACCGGCGAGGAGATCAAGGCATTGCTTCGCGGCGAGCAGATCTATCGCCCGAGCGAGACCGAGCCGCCGGCCGATCTCGGCGGCCGTTCCGCAGTGCCGCCCACGCGCGGCAAGCCGTCGCGCGGCGCGCCGGGCGGTCTCGAGCCGGAACCGCAACCCGGCGGCTGAACTGGCTTTGCTTTCGCACATCTTCCAGCCAAGCCCCGCCGCAGCGCGGGGCTTGTCGCATGGGGCCAAACGATGACCCGGCAGCCGCACCTTCTCGGCATCGTCAATATCACGGCGGATTCCTTTTCCGACGGCGGCCGCTTTCTCGACGCGCGCGCGGCCATCGCGCAGGCCGAGCGGCTGCTTGATCACGGCGCCGACGCGATCGATCTCGGCCCCGCGTCCAGTCATCCCGATGCCGCGCCGGTTTCGGCGAACGAAGAGATGCGCCGGCTCGAACCGGTGATCGATGCGCTGCAGGTGCGCGGGGCCGCGATTTCCGTGGACAGCTTCCTGCCGGAGACGCAGCGCTTCGCGATCGCGCGCGACGTCGACTACCTGAACGACATCCACGGCTTTCCTCATGCCTCGCTCTATCCCGACCTGGCGCGCGCGCACTGCCAGTTGATCGTCATGCACGCCGTCCAGGCGCAAGGCATTGCCACGCGCGAAGCCTTGCCGGCCGCGGAAATCTGGGGCCGCGTCCTCGATTTCTTCGAGCGGCGCATCGGCGCGCTGGTGCGGGCCGGCATCGCGCGCGAGCGCCTCATTCTCGATCCGGGCATGGGCTTCTTCCTGAGCAGCCGGCCTGAAGCATCGTTCCTGGTCCTGCGCCGCCTCGGCGAATTGAGACGCACGTTCGATTTGCCGGTGCTGGTTTCGGTGTCGCGAAAGTCCTTTTTGCGCGCCGTCGCAGGCGGGAGCGTCACGGACCTCGGCCCCGCGACGCTCGCGGCCGAACTTCACGCCGCCGCAAGCGGCGTCGACTACATTCGAACCCACGACGTGCGGGCGCTCCGGGACGCGCTCAACGTGCGGGCGGCGATTAACCAGACTGAAACGCGAAAAGGCGAGACTGCGCCTGGCGACATTGCTGTATCATCGGCGAGTCGCACCCGACCTCGGGAAAGGGACGAAGGCACGCTATGACAAGCTCGCTGTTCGGCACCGACGGCATCCGCGGCACGGCCAATCAGGAGCCCATGACGGCGTCCACCGCACTCAAGGTGGGCATGGCCGCCGGCCGTCATTTCATTCGCGGCGAGCATCGCCACCGGGTCGTTATCGGCAAGGACACGCGCCTCTCCGGCTATCTGATCGAGCCGGCGCTGACCGCGGGCTTCATTTCGGTCGGCATGGACGTGGTGCTGGTCGGGCCGATGCCGACGCCCGCCGTCGCCATGCTGACGCGATCGCTCCGCGCCGATCTCGGCGTGATGATTTCCGCCTCGCACAATCCTTACGCCGACAACGGCATCAAACTGTTCGGCCCCGACGGCTATAAGCTCTCCGACGACGTGGAGCGCGAGGTCGAGGCGCGCATGCATTTCGGACTCGAAGACGGCCTGGCGGAGCCGGACCGTCTCGGCCGCGCCCACCGCCTCGACGATGCGCAAGGCCGCTACATCGAATTCGTCAAGAACAGCTTTCCGCGCGGCAAGAGGCTCGCTGGTTTGCGCATCGTGCTCGATTGCGCCAACGGCGCCGCCTATCGCGTGGCGCCGACCGTGTTATGGGAACTCGAAGCCGAAGTCATTCCGCTCGGCGTCTCGCCGGACGGCTTCAACATCAACCGCAATTGCGGCGCGACCGCGCCCGATACGTTGCGTTCGGCGGTGGTCGCGCATCACGCACACCTCGGCATCGCGCTCGACGGCGACGCGGACAGGCTGATCATGGTGGACGAGAAGGGCCGCGTGATCGACGGCGATCAGCTCATGGCGGTCGCGGCTGAGCATTGGCAGGCGGAAGGCCGGCTTACCGGCGGCGGCGTGGTGGCGACCGTGATGTCCAACCTCGGACTGGAACGCCATCTGGCTGGCCGCGGCCTTAAGCTCGAGCGCGCGCAAGTCGGCGACCGCAATGTGCTCGAGCTGATGCGCAAGCTTGGCTGCAACCTCGGCGGCGAGCAATCCGGGCACATCATCCTGAGCGACTATGTCACCACCGGCGACGGGCTGATCGCGGCGCTGCAGGTGCTGGCCGTGATCATCGACGCCGGCAAGCCGGTCAGCGAAGTGTGCCGCCGCTTCGACCCGTTGCCGCAGGTGCTGAAGAATGTCCGCTACGGCAATGGCCGTCCGTTGGAGGACAAGGCGGTGCGGCAGGCCATCGACGACGCCGAGCGCCGGCTCGGCAATCACGGCCGCCTGCTGATCCGCAAGAGCGGGACCGAGCCCCTGATCCGCGTCATGGCGGAGGGCGAGGACGAGGCGCTGGTGCGCGAGATCGTCGACGGCATCGTCGGCGCTCTGCAGCAGGTCGCGGCGTAAGGTCCAACGCCGTGAAAATGCGGGGCCGCGTTCTCGCCATCGCGGGTTCCGATTCCGGCGGTGGGGCCGGCATTCAGGCGGATATCAAGACCATCACGACGCTCGGCGGCTATGCCGCCACGGCGATCACGGCGGTGACGGCGCAAGATACGCAGCAGGTTCACGCGGTCGAGGTCTTGCCTTCGCACATCGTCGTGCGGCAGATCGAAGTCGTGCTGGCGGATATCGGCGCCGATGCCATCAA
This sequence comes from Candidatus Cybelea sp., assembly GCA_035632095.1. Taxonomy (GTDB): domain Bacteria; phylum Pseudomonadota; class Alphaproteobacteria; order Ferrovibrionales; family Ferrovibrionaceae; genus DASQHM01. Next base: position 5,978 of record DASQHM010000150.1, read on the forward strand.
GATCGGCATGCTGCCGTCGCAAGGCATCGTGCATTCGGTCGCTGCGGCGCTGGCTCGATTGGCCGCGGGCGTGCCGATCGTGCTCGATCCGGTGATGCAGGCCAAAAGCGGCGCCGTGCTGATGGACGCGGAGGCAGCCCACGCGCTCCGGCGCGATCTGTTGGGACAAACCGCGGTCTTGACACCCAACGTACCGGAGGCGGCGGAGCTACTCGGCCGCAGAGTCACCGGCCGCGACATCGCCGGCCTCGACGGCATGAAGCAGGCGGCAGCGGATTTGCGCGGCCTCGGGCCGAAGGCGGTCTTGCTCAAGGGCGGGCATTTGCCGGGCGCCACGATCTATGACGTGCTGGCGAGCGAGCGGGGCGTCGAGGTCTTCGAAGGGCCGCGCCTTGATACGGTCCATACCCACGGGACCGGGTGCACGCTGTCGTCGGCCATCGCGACCGGATTGGCGCAAGGCATGACGTTGAAAGACTCCGTGGTCCGTGCCCGCGCCTATGTGCTCGAGGCGATCCGCACCGCGCCCGGCTTCGGCCGCGGCAGCGGTCCGCTCAATCACGCGCATATGGTTCGTTAGGCGGCGCGGCTGCTGCTCAAATGACGGCGCGGCGTGCGCCGGGGCCGGCGCGCGCCATGTCGGCCAGGGTGACCAGCGCGCTTTTCAACGTGGACGTGTCGGGCGCCGCGGAGAGCGAGATGCGCACCGCGTGCGGCGCTTCGGCCCGGCCGACCGCGAAGGTGCCGGCGGGCACGATCACGATGCCCTTGGCGCGCGCGCCCTCGACGAATTCCTGCGCGCGCCAGGGCTCGGGCAGGGTCGGGAAGATGTTGAAGCTGGTCGGCGCGTGGCGCATTTCGAATCCGGCAAAGACTTCGGCGGCGATCGCCTGACGCCGCGCGATCTCTTCGCGATGCCGCCGGGTAAGCTGATCGGCGGTGCCGTCCTCGATCCATTGCGACACGATTTGCGCCGGCAAGGCGGCGACGGAGACGCAGAGCGCGTGCACCGCGTCGATCAAGCCGGGCACCAGCGCCTCCGGCCCGGCGAGCCAGGCGACGCGCAGGCCCGGCACGATGCATTTCGACGCGCTGGCGATGTAGACCGTGCGCTCGGGCGCCAACGCGGCGATTGGCGGCGGGCGCTGCTCCACGAGATAGCCGTAAACGTCGTCCTCGACGACGATCAAATCGAGCCGGCGCGCCAGAGCGGCGATTTCCTCCCGGCGCGAAAGGCTCATGGTGGCGTTGGTCGGGTTCTGATTGGTCGGCGTGACGCAGAGCACGCGCACCCGGCCGGCGCGGCACGCCGCCTCGACCGCATCGGGCCGGATGCCTTCTTCGTCGAGGGGCAAACCTTCCGGGCGCAGCCGCAGCAGCCGCGCCGCGTCGATCAAGCCGCAATAGGTGAGCTGCTCCGTCAGAATGCGATCGCCCGGTTCGGCGAGGGCCGCCAAGGCCGCCGCGACGCCTTGTTGCGCGCCGGCCGTGAGCACGACCTGCTCCGGCCGCACGTTCAAGCCGACGCGGCCCATCCATCGCGCGCCGGCGGCGCGATGCTCCGCGTAGCCCGCCGTCGGCGCGTAGGCCAGCAGCTTCTCCAGGCCCTCGCGCTGCGATAGCTCGGTCAGCGCGTCGGCCAGCAGTCGCGTCGGCTCGCCGATGGCGGGCGCGTTGCGGCTGAGGTCGAGCGTGTCGCCGCTTGGCGCGTGCAGAATCGGCTGCACGCCGCTCCGCGGCTGGCGTACGAACGTGCCGCGGCCGACTTCGCCGGAGACCAAACCCCGCTGCTCGGCCAGCATGTAGCCGCGGGTGACGGTCCCGACCGTCACGCCAAGGCGCCAGGCGAGATCGCGCTGCGGCGGCAGCTTCACCCCAGGCCCAAGTTCGCCGGACCGGATCGAGGCGCCGATCGCCTCGGCGATGGCTTGATAGCGGGGGCCGCGATATTTGGCGAGTTCGGGTTGCCATATTGTCATGGTGGCAATATTCGGATTGCTTGGATCAATCTGTCAAGCAATAGTGAGATTGTGCCTCAATAATTGTGTCAATCTTCCAAAAATGGATGGATACAATGCAGCATCCAGCAATCCCGACTAGGCGGTTCGGTGTCGGCCCTTGGCGGCTTGTACTGGCCGTCGCGGGACGACTCATGGATCTTCTCATCGAGTGGCAGTGGCGGGCGGGCGAGCGTCAGCACCTGGCTTCGCTCTCCGATGCCCAACTGAAGGACATTGGCCTCAGCAAGGCCGACATCATGTTTGAAGCCGACAAGCCGTTTTGGCGCCGCTGATGCACGAAGCCGAAGCCGTGAAGGCGCGAGCCGAGCTGCCGAGCCGCGAGCTCGGCACGCTTGCCTCGACCTACGGCGCCGCGGCTTTCGCCATCGCGTGCTGGAGCGTCACGCTGATCGTCACCAAGCTGGTGGTCGGCCGTGTGGACGGCGTCGCGGTCGGCATGCTGCGAACCATGCTGCCGGCGCTGGTGCTGGCGCCGCTGGCCGTGTCGCGCGGCATGAGGTTTCCGCGCGGCCGCCGCGCGCGCGTGCTGCTGCTCGCCTCGACGCTCGGCGGCTACATCCTGTTTCCGGTGCTGTTCTCGGAGGGGCTTCGCTTCAGCGCCGGCGCGCATGCCGCGCTCATTCTTGCCGCCACGCCGGTTTTCACCGGCCTGTTCGCGTACTTGCTCGAGCGGCGCCGGCCGAAATTCGTTTGGGCGGTCGGCGTCGCATTGGCCATGGCGGGCGAAGCCTGGCTGATTGCCGGACATCAGGGTTTGACCGGCGGCGCGCTTGCGGGCGACCTGCTGGTGCTCCTCGCCTGTCTTTCGGCGGCGCTCGGCTACGTGACCGGTGCCATGGTCGGCCGCGACATCGGCTCCTGGCCCACGGCCGTTTGGGGCATTCTGCTCGGCGCGCTGCTGCTGCTGCCTGTGGCGCCGTTCGTGCTGCCGGATTCGGGCGTCCTCCAATCCGGGCCTTGGGCCTGGGCCGGTATTCTGTATCTCGCGTGCTTCGCTTCGCTCTTGGCCTATATCGCATGGTATTGGGCGCTGGCGCGGGGCGGCATCGCGCGCGTCGGCGCGCTGCAGTTCCTGCAGCCGGTGTTGACGTTGGCGCTTGCCGTGCTGATCCTCGGCGATCGCCTGAGCGCGCAATTGCTGCTGGCCGCCGTCTGCATTCTGGGCGGCGTCTTCATCGTGCAACGCGCCTGAGAGAGGAGCTTGCCATGGCCGATCCGAACCGCGAACCGCATCGCTATCGCTGCCGCACGCTTTGGACGGGCGCGGCAAAAGGCCCGACCGCGTCCTATGCAAGCTATTCACGCGAATGGCGGGCGGAGATGCCGGGAAAGCCGGCGATCACCGGAACGGCGGACGTGCCGTTCCTCGGCGACGCGGCGCTGCCCAACCCGGAGGACATGCTGCTGGTGGCGCTTTCCACGTGCCACATGCTGAGTTACCTGGCGGTCGCCGCCAGCGCCGGCATCGCGGTGCTCGCCTACGAGGATCAGGCGACCGGCGAGATGAGCATGAAGCAGAAGGCGATGCGCTTCACCGACGTGCTGTTGCGGCCGAAGGTGACGCTGGCGACCGGCAGCGACGTGGCGAAAGCCGAAGCTCTGCACGAAAAGGCACATCGCATCTGCTTCATCGCCAACTCGGTCAATTTCCCCGTACGGCACCAGGCCGAAACCATCGTCGCCAAAAACTGAGGTTCGCCCATGCGCATTCCGCTGTACCAGATCGACGCCTTCACCGACCGCGTTTTCGCCGGCAACCCCGCCGCTGTATGCCCGCTCGACGCCTGGCTCGACGACGCGACGATGCAGGCCATCGCCGCCGAGAACAATCTGTCGGAGACCGCGTTCTTCGTGCCGCAAGGACCTGACTTCGGCTTGCGCTGGTTCACGCCGAAGGTGGAGGTCGATCTCTGCGGCCACGCCACCTTGGCGACCGGGTGGCTGATCTTGACGCGCCTCGAACCGCAGCGGAGCGATGTGACCTTTCACTCGCGGAGCGGCGCGCTCAAGGTCGCGCGGCAGGGCGCGCGCTTCGCGCTCGACTTTCCGAGTAGGCCCGCCAAGCCGGCCACTCCGCCCGCCGCGTTGCTGGCGGCGCTCGGCGGCGATCCCGCCGACGTGCTGCTTTCGACCGGCAACTACCTGGCCGTCTTCCGGTCGGCCGACGATGTGCGGGCGCTTAAGCCGGACTTCGCCGCCTTGGCGCGAATCGAGAACTACGGCGTGATCGTCAGCGCGCCGGGCGAAGGCGATGTGGATTTCGTCTCGCGCTATTTCGCCGCCTGGCACGGCATCGACGAGGATCCGGTCACCGGTGCGGCCCATTGCGTGCTGACACCCCATTGGGCGAAGCGGCTCGGCAAGCGGGCGCTGCACGCGCGGCAGATTTCTGCCCGCGGCGGCGAACTCTGGTGCGAGGAACGCGGCGCGAGAGTCTCCATCGCGGGCCATTGCGCCTTCTACATGGAAGGCGCCGTCCAAC
>DASQHM010000151.1:0-10958 GCA_035632095.1 Candidatus Cybelea sp.
ACGACGACGCCGGCGATGAGCGAGAAAGCCACCGGCACGCCCATGTAGCCGAAGAACAGGAACAGGAAGGTCATCAGCAACAGGATGAATGCGCTGCTCATGGGACGGCGCTCCCGTCCTGGCTACGCTCGATCGCATCCAGACGCTCCGCATCGCTCTCGAAACCGTTGCGCCAGCCGTTCGCGATCTGCTCCACCGTGAACAGCGCAATGAACGCGCCCGAAATCGGAATGGCGAGATACCAATAAGCGATGGGGGTCAGCGATGGCATGCGGAAACTTCCGAAACCCTGCAGGAAGTTGATATAGCCGAAGTAGACCATGCAGCATCCGGCGCCGAGCACGACGGCGCGGTTCATCAGCTCGACCGCCATCCGCAGCCGGCCGGTCAAGCTTTCGGTTATGGCCGACAGCAGAAGATGATCGTTGCGGCGGGTCGCCACGGCGGCGCCGGTGAAGATGCCCCAGATGAACTGAATGCTGGTCACTTCCTGCAGCCAGAGCCACGGATGCCCGATGGTCCGTGTCGTGATGTCGAGGAAGACCGTGGTGGCGAATCCGACCAGGAAGACGCCGCACAGCACCATCAGCGCGTGCTCGATGCGATCGAACGACCGCCATTTCAAATGGCGCTGCGTCTGCAAGACGATCGGTCGCGGCAGAGTGGCCGGTTCTGCTGGGCCCATCTCCGGCTCTAACTTTGCGGGGCCGCCGAAACGGCTTGGGTGGAGGTGTCAGACCCCGCCCAAGCTACACCGGCGCGAAAGCGGATTGTCACTGAACCTTGCGCACAAGCTCCAGAATCTTCACCGCGTTCGGACCGAGCTCCTTGGCAAGCTGGTCTTGGACCGGCGCAGCGATTTTGATGAACCCGGACTTGTCCACGTCCTTCACGACTTTGACGCCGATCTTCTCGAGCTTTGCCATGGATTCGTGCTCGAGCGCGAAGGCGCGCGCGGGCTGCGTCCGCGACACTTCGTCGGCCGAGGCCTGAACCCAGGCCTTCTGCTCGTCGCTCAAGCTGTTCCAGACCTTGTCGCTCACCCAGATGACGCTGTTGTTGGCCTCGTGTTCGGTGATCGAGATCGTCGGCGCGACTTCGTAGTGCTTGTTCGAAAGGTAGATGTTCATGCTGTTCTCGGCCATCTCAACGACGCCGGTCTGCAGCGAGGTGTAGACGTCGCCAAAGGGCATGTGCACGGTCTGGGCGCCGTATGCTGCGAAATGCGTATCCTCGGTCTTGGTCGCCTGCACGCGGACCTTCACGCCCTTGATGTCTTCGACCTTGTGGATTTCCTTTTTGCCGTAAAGGTCGCGCAGACCCAGCGTCATAAGTCCGAGCACGCGGGCGCCTTTGACGTTGTCGTTGAACATTGTCTTCACGGCGGCGACCACGGCCGGATCGGCGAGCGCGTGCTGTAGCTGGATTTCCGAGGCGAAAATGTAATGCAGCGAGAACACGCCCGACTCCGGTTGCACGGTCGACGAGTTGGCGGTCGAGGAGATGATGAAGTCGATATCGCCGGTCCGCACCTTCTGCAGCATCTGCGGCTCTTGGCCGAGCTGCGCGCCGGGGAACTGATCGATGATCATGCTTCCCTTGCTGAGTTCGGCGAGTTTGTTCTGGAAGATGTCACCGGCGACGCCGTATCCAGTGGTGCGCGGCTGATCGTAGCCGAAGCTGAAATGCCTGGCGTCGGCAGCCCCGGCGGCGCCGGCCCAATCGCTGATGCAAAGGCCGAGCATGGCCGCGCAACCCAACGCCAATACCGTGCGTGTCGGCATTTTTGTCCCCCCTGAGATTTTTGGAATTCGAGCGGCTGAAGCGGGCCGTACCTCCGATTTGCGGACGCGAGCGGAAACCGCTTCGAATATATGGTCATCCGCCGCCCGGGTATAGGGGGCCGCAGACGCGAGAATCGCGGCCGGCCGGCCGCGGCATCGCCGTCATGCCCGGGCTCGTCCCGGGCATCCACGAGCTAATCCTGGATCAGCGGTTCTGGGCGTTGAACTTGGCAAGGCCCTTGGAGCCCGGCACCAGCTCGGCCTCACCGAGTTGATTGAGCGGCACGGCCACCGTGTTCATGTAGTGGTGCAGGTCGGCCGGATTGGTGTCGACGTACAGCAGGCCGGTCACCACTTCGCCGGCGGCCTGGCGCTCCTGCAGGTAGTTCAGCGCCGCGATGCGGTGGTGCGGATCGTAGTCGGCGTGCAGTTTGCGCAAGCGGATCACCGAACCGTCATGCTGCGTCACATCCTCTAGCTCACCCGGCGCATAGGTCGCCGTGATCGGCTCCCGGCCGACGATAACGTCGAGGCGGTTGACCGCTTCGTTGTGCTCGCGCACGTAGTCGAAGCTTTTGGTCGAGCCGGGATGATTGTTGAAGGCCACGCACGGCGATATGCAATCGATGAAGGCGGCGCCCTCGTGCAGGATGGCGCCCTTGATCAGCGGCACGAGCTGCTCCTTGTCGCCGGAGAAGCTCCGCGCGACGTAGGTCGCGCCGAGTTGCAGCGCCATGCTCACCATGTCGATGGCCGAATCGCTGTTGACCACGCCGCGCTTGCTCTTCGAGCCCTTGTCGGACGTGGCGGAGAACTGACCCTTGGTGAGGCCGTAGACCCCGTTGTTCTCCACGATATAGAGGATGTTGACGCCGCGGCGGATGCTGTGCGCGAACTGGCCGAGGCCGATGGACGCGCTGTCGCCATCGCCCGACACGCCGAGATAGATCAAGTCGCGATTGGCGAGATTGGCGCCGGTGAGCACCGACGGCATGCGGCCGTGCACGCTGTTGAAACCGTGGCTGGCGCCGAGGAAATAGGTCGGCGTCTTCGACGAGCAGCCGATGCCGGAGAGCTTGGCGATGCGGTGCGGCGGCAGGTCAAGCTCGAAGCAGGCCTGGATTATGGCGGCGCTGATGGAGTCGTGGCCGCAGCCGGCGCAGAGCGTCGATACGGAGCCCTCGTAGTCGCGATGGGTGAAGCCCAGCTTGTTGGTCGGCAGCTTCGGGTGATGCAGCTTCGGCTTGGCGATATAGGTCATGGCACGGCCTTACGGAGCGGAGTGACATTGAGCGCGGCGCGCTTGCCGCCGATCTCGCGAACGATGAAGCGGGCGGTGATCGGCGTGCCGTCATAGTGCAGCACGGGCGCAAGCTTGGTCGGGTCGACGTTGCATTCGTTGACGAGCAGCATGCGGAGCTGGGCGTCGCGGTTCTGCTCGACCACGAAAAGTTGATCGTGGTCGTTGATGAACTCGACCACGTCGTCGTGGAAGGGGAAGCCGCGGACGCGAAGCGTGTCGAGATGGATCCCCTGGGCTTCCAGCTCGTGCAGGGCCTCGTGCATGGCGGGCGACGTCGAGCCGAAGTAGATCACGCCGATGCGCGTCGGCTTGGCGGCGTCCTGGCGCGCGGGACGGGGCACCAGGGACTTCGCGGTCTCGAACTTGCGCAGCAGCCGCTGCATGTTGTCGACGTAGACCGGGCCCTCTTCGCTGTAGCGGGCGTAGCGATCCTTGGTGGTGCCGCGGGTGAAATAGGCCCCGCGCCTCGCATGCGCGCCGGGCAGGGTGCGGAACGGAATGCCGTCGCCGTCCACGTCGAGGTAGCGGCCGAAATCCTTGCCGGCCTCGAGCTCGGCGGCGGTCATGATCTTGCCGCGGTCCATGCGGCGCGAATCGTCCCATTCGAACGGCTCACAAAGCCAGTCGTTCATGCCGATGTCGAGATCGAGCATGACGAAGATCGGCGTTTGCAGCCGGTCGGCCAGATCGAAGGACAACGCCGCGAATTCGAACGCCTCGCGCGGGTCTTCGGGAAACAGCAGCACGTGCTTCGTATCGCCGTGGCTGGCGTAGGCGCAAAGCAGGATGTCCGACTGCTGGGTGCGGGTCGGCATGCCGGTCGAGGGGCCGCCGCGCTGCACGTCGAACACGACCGCCGGGATTTCGGCGAAATACGCGAGGCCGAGGAACTCCTGCATCAGCGAGATGCCGGGGCCCGAAGTGGCGGTGAACGCGCGCGCGCCGTTCCAGGCGGCGCCGATCACCATGCCGATGGAGGCGAGCTCGTCTTCCGCCTGGATGATGGAGTAACGGTTGCGGCCCGTGTCGGGATCGACCCGGTAGCGGCGGCAATGCCGCTGAAATGCCTCCGCGAGCGAGGAGGATGGGGTGATCGGATACCAGGCCGCCACGGTCGCGCCGCCGTAGACCGCGCCGAGCGCCGCCGAGCTGTTGCCGTCGACGAAGATCTTGTCGCCGACCTTGTCGGCCTTGCGCACGCGCAAGGTGAGCGGGCATTTCAAATGGGCCTGTGCGTACTCGCGGCCCATGTGCAGCGCCTTCAGGTTCGGCTGGATCAGCTTGTCCTTGCCCATGAATTGCTCGGCGATGAGCGTCTCGATCGCCGGCACGTCCATGTCGAGCAGGGCCGAAAGCGCGCCGAGGTAGATGATGTTCTTGAACAGCTGGCGCTGCCGCGCGTCGGAGTATTCTCGATTGCAGATCTCGGTAAGCGGCATGCCGACGACGTTGATGTCTTCGCGGAACTTCGACTTCGGCATCGGCTTGGTGGAATCGTAGAACAGGTAGCCGCCGGCCTCGATCTCGGCCACGTCCTGCGCCCAGGTCTGCGGGTTCATCGCCACCATCAGGTCGACGCCGCCGCGCCGGCCGCGATATCCGGCCTCGCTGATGCGAACCTCGAACCAGGTAGGCAGGCCCTGGATGTTCGAGGGGAAGATGTTGCGCGAGCAAACCGGAATGCCCATGCGCAGGATCGACTTGGCGAAGAGCTGGTTGGCCGACGCCGAACCGGAGCCGTTGACGTTGGCGAACTTCACCACGAAGTCATTGGTGCGCTCTATCGGCTGCGGCATGCCGGCCCCGCGTGCGTCATATCCAGCAGAAACTTGTTCATGTCCCACGCGCCCGTGGGGCACCGCTCGGCGCAAAGGCCGCAGTGCAGGCACACGTCCTCATCCTTGGCCATGATGCGCCCGGTCTTGAGCCCCTCGCCGATATAAATGTCCTGGGTCAGGTTCAGGGCCGGCGCCTGCAGGCGCTGGCGCAAGTCGGACTCCTCGCCGTTCTCGGTGAAGGTGATGCAATCCATCGGGCAAATGTCGACGCAGGCGTCGCATTCGATGCAGAGCTTCGGCGCGAAAACCGTCTGTACGTCGCAGTTCAGGCAGCGCTGCGCCTCCAGGAACGCCTGCTTCACGTCAAAGCCGAGCTCGACCTCGACCTTGATGTTCTTCAGGGCGATCGCCGGATCCTTAAGCGGCACCTTGTACCGCAGGTCGTTGGAGATATCGTTGTCGTAGGACCACTCGTGGATGCCCATTTTCTGGCTCACGAGGTTGACCATGGGCGGCGGGCGCTGGCGCACGTCCTCGCCGTGGCAGAGCTTGTCAATGGAAATGGCCGCGTCGTGGCCGTGGGCGACGGCCCAGATGATGTTCTTCGGACCGAAGGCGGAATCGCCGCCGAAGAATACGTTCGGCAGGCTCGATTGCATGGTGCCGGGATCGACCACCGGCATGCCGTTGCGGTCGAACTGGATGCCCGCGTCGCGCTCGATCCAGGGAAACGCGTTCTCCTGGCCGACCGCGACCAGCACGTCGTCGCAGGGCACTTGCACTTCCGGCTCGCCGGTCGGCACCAGATTGCGCCGGCCCTTGGCGTCGTATTCGGCCTTGACCTTCTCGAAGGTCATGCCGGTCAGCTTGCCGTTGGCGTGGATGAAGGCCTTGGGCACGTGGTAGTTCAGGATGGGGATGCCCTCGCGCATGGCGTCTTCCTTTTCCCAAGGCGACGCCTTCATTTCCTCGAAGCCCGAGCGCACGATCACCTTCACGTCCTCGCCGCCGAGGCGCTTGGACGAGCGGCAGCAGTCCATGGCCGTGTTGCCGCCGCCGAGCACGATGACGCGCTTGCCGATTTTGCCGATGTGGCCGAAGGAGACGTTGGACAGCCAATCGATGCCGATGTGGATGTTGGCGGCGGCCTCTTTCCGGCCGGGAATGTCGAGGTCGCGGCCGCGCGGCGCGCCGGTGCCGACGAAGATGGCGTCGTAACTCTCTTTGAGCAGCGCCTTCATGCTGTCGATGCGCTGGCCGAGCCGCGTTTCCACGCCGAGGTCGAGGATGTAGCCGACCTCCTCGTCGATGATCGATTCAGGCAGGCGGAATTTTGGGATCTGGCTGCGGATCATGCCGCCAGCTTGCGCGTCGGCGTCATAGATCACCACCTGATAACCAAGCGGCGCCAAGTCGCGCGCGACCGTGAGCGAGGCGGGACCGGCGCCGATCAGCGCGATGCGCTTGCCGTTCTTCTGTTGTGGCGCCTTGGGCAGAAGTTTGCTGATGTCGCCCTTGTTGTCGGCGGCGACGCGTTTCAGGCGGCAGATGGCAACCGGCTCCTTCTCGACCCGGCCGCGGCGGCAGGCGGGCTCGCACGGACGGTCGCAAGTGCGCCCGAGAATTCCCGGGAACACGTTGGACTGCCAATTGATCATGTACGCGTCGGTGTAGCGGCCGTCGGCGATCAGGCGGATGTATTCGGGCACCGGCGTATGCGATGGGCACGCCCATTGGCAATCCACCACCTTGTGGAAGTATTCGGGAACGCTGATGTCGGTGGCCTTCAAGTCGCTTCCTTCCCTTCGGGCAAGCCCGATGATTATACGGCCGAATGGAGCTGGTTGAGCGTGGTGCCTGAGCTGTGATTTATGCTGCGATGCAGCAACTCACTGCAATGGCGGCGTTCATGTCTGCGATGTTTCCGTGATGGGCCTTGGCGTCATCGGAGCCTTGCGGCGGGACAGGCCAGGCCGGCAGTCGGGTCTTGGTCTTGGGTGCGATCCTCGGCAATCACCTTGTAAACGGACGCCCCCGTCCGTTAGCGCGGGCGATTTTGCCACCCCACAAGATCAGTGTCACGCACTGCGTGGGCCGGATTGTCCATAACAAAGTAGGGTTATTGCGCTGTTCGCCTTGACGGGAGCGTGCTTAAGACAGCGCCAGCAAATCGGCGCGGAGACGGTCGGGGCCGGATCGCGGGAGCTGGCACTCGATCGCGCGATGTTCGCGCTTCCACACGGCGGCCGCTTCGACCAGCAGAGCCCGGCCGGACGGCGTCAAAGTCAGGTGGCGGCTGCGTTTATCGTGGCCGTCGACGGCAATCCTGACCAGGCCGCGGCGCTCGAGAGGCTTGAGGTTGGCCGTGAGGGTGGTGCGGTCCATGGCGAGCAGGGCCGCGACGCTGCCGATGCCGGCCGCCTTGTCCCGGTTGAGCGATACCAGCAGGGAGAACTGGCCGTTGGTCAGGCCGAGCGGACGGAAGGCGACGTCGAAGCGCCGTGCCACCGCTCGCGCCGCGCGTTGCACGTGCAGGCAGAGGCAGGCATCGCGGATCGCACGGGCCGTCCCGACGGAAATTTGTTTGCGCTTTGACACAATATAATTATGTTGATATCAACATAATTGTCAAGCAGCAGCAACAAGGAGGACGCCGTGCAGATCCAGCCCTATTTGCATTTCGAGGGCCGCGCCGAAGAGGCCATCGAGTTCTACCGCAAGGCGCTCGGCGCCGAGGTCACCTTCATGATGCGTTTCAAGGAAAGTCCCGAGCCCGCCATGTCGCCGCCCGGCGCCGAGAACAAGATCATGCACTCGAGCCTGAAGATCGGCGAGCAATCGATCATGATTTCGGACGGCCGTTGCGGAGGGAAGGCCAACTTCCAAGGCTTCTCGCTGTCGCTCGTCGTCGCCGACGCGGCCGAGGCCGACAAGCGCTTCAAGGCCCTCGGCGACGGCGGCCAGGTGCAGATGCCTCTGGCCAAGACATTCTTCTCGCCGCGCTTCGGCATGGTGGCCGACCGGTTCGGTGTATCCTGGATGGTCTACGTGCCGGGCTGATGGCTGAGTAGCCGAAAACAGGGAGTTGTCGCCATGCGGTTCATGATGATCGTGAAAGCGAGCAAGGATTCGGAAGCGGGAAAGATGCCCGACCCGGCGCTCATCGCTCAGATGACGAAGTTCAACGAGGAGCTGGCGAAGGCCGGGGTCCTGGTCGATCTCAACGGGCTTCAGGCAAGCTCCAAGGGCGTGCGCGTCGTCCATTCCGGCGGGAAACGCACCGTGGTCGAAGGCCCGTTCAAGAACACAGAGGAGCTGATCGCCGGCTATTGGCTGATCAACGTGAAGTCGAAGCAGGAAGCGATCGAATGGGCGATGCGGGCACCGCCTCCCCACGGCCCGGACAAGGAGAGCGCGATCGAACTGCGCCAGGTGTTCGAGCTCGAGGACTTTCCGCCGAGCGAGGCCATCGACGACGCGCGCAAGTTTGGCGAGAAGATCGGCAAGACGAAGTAGCCGCAGCGTAAGCGTCGCCGCATAGCTGCAAGTGGACGCTCAGACCGAAGCGTCGAGGCGAAAGTCCTTCGCCGCTTGCCTGACTGATTGCAGAAAGCGGCGCAAGGCGGCCGACGTGTCGCCGCGGCGCGTCGCCAGGTTCAAGGGCGCCATCGGCTGCGGCGGTCCTTTGAGGCGGCGGTAGACCACGCCGTCCATGCGCATGCGTTGCAGCGATGCCGGCACCAGCGATATGCCGAGGCCGGCGGACACCAGGTTGAGCGTCGAGACGATGCGCGGCGCTTCCTGGGCGATGCGCGGGGTGAAGCCCGCCGCATGGCAGGCGGCAATGATGCCGTCGTAAAGCCCGGGCCCCGACGGCCGCCGGTAGACGATGAACGGGTCGGCGGCAAAGGCCTTGAGCGGCAGAGCCGCGACGCGCCGCCGCGCCAGGGCGTGATTGCTCGGCAGCGCGACGACCATGGCTTCCTCCGGCAGGCGCAGGAGGCTGAGCCCTTCCGGGTCGGCGATGGGTGAGCGTATGAACGCCCCGTCGATGCGCTCGGCCCGGAGTGAATCGATCAGCTCGGTGGTGCCGCCCTCGGCGAGCGTTAGAGCGATCAGCGGGTAGGCGTCGCGATAGGCGCGTATGACGCGCGGCACGAAGGGATGAAACGGGGCCGAACTGGTGAAGCCGAGCGAGAGCTCTCCCTGTTCGCCGCGCGCCGTGCGCCGTGTGGCGGAAAACGCGTGGTCGATCTGCGCGAAGATCGCGTGCGCATCGGCGAGCAAGGTCCGACCGGCGTCGGTCAGCTCGACGCCGCGCGGCCTGCGGCGAAACAACTGCACGTCGAGCTCGCGTTCGAGCGCCTTGATCTGCTGGCTCAAAGGCGGTTGCTGCATGCCGAGGCGCTCTGCGGCGCGCGTCACGCGGCCTTCTTCGGCGACAGCGATGAAATAGCGAAGGTGCCTCAGCTCCATGGCGCCGCGCTTTTCTCGTCGGGACAAGCCATATCAAATAAATATGGATATCGTATCTACCATATTATGGATCAACTGTCGCGAAAATCCTAGATTGAACCTCGCATCGACGGAGGTGCCGATCATGGTCGAAATCGAATCGACGCCGGCCCGCGTGGCGGCGATCTATGCGGCGATGGAACGAAACCTGTCCGTGGTCCGCCGCCGCATCGGCGGGCCGCTGACCCTGGCGCAGAAGATCCTGCTCGGTCACCTGGACGACCCGGCCGGGCAGAAGCTCGAACGCGGCGCCAGTCACTTGAGCCTGCGCCCGGACCGCGTGGTGTTTCAGGACGTGCTCGGCCAGAGCGGCATGCTGCAATTCATGCAGACCGGCCGCGCGCGCGTCGCGGTGCCCACGACCATCCATTGCGACCACCTCATTCAGGCGCGGTCAGAAGGCGCAGCCGATCTCTCCGCCTCGCTGCAGGAGAGCCGCGAGGTCTACGACTTCCTGCGCTCGGCCGCGGCGAAATACGGCTGCGGCTTCTGGGAGCCGGGCGCCGGCATCATTCATCAGGTCGTGCTGGAGAATTACGCGTTCCCCGGCGCGCTCATCATCGGCACGGATTCCCACACGCCCAATGCCGGCGGCCTCGGCGCATGTGCCGTTGGTGTCGGCGGGGCCGACGCGGTCGAGGTGATCTCGGGCCTGCCCTGGGAATTGCTCTATCCGCGCGCCATCGCCGTCTATTTGACCGGCGAACTCGGCGGCTGGGCGGCGCCGAAGGACGTGATCCTGGCCGTCGCAGGTGAACTCACGGTCTCCGGCGGGACCAACGCCATCGTCGAATACATCGGGCCCGGCGCCCGCACCATCAGCGCCACGGGCAAGGCGACCATCGCCAACATGGGCGCGGAACTCGGCGCCACAACGTCGGTATTTCCGGCCGACGAGGCCATGGCGCGGTACTTGCGCGCCACCGGACGCGCCGCACTGGCGCCGCTGATGGAGCGGTACCGCGATCTTCTGGCGCCGGACGCCGAGACCGAGGCCGATCCGGAGCGTTTCTACAACCGTGTGGTGCGGCTGGATCTTTCCCGCATCGAGCCGCATGTGGCCGGGCCCCATACGCCGGACCGGGTGCGCCCGATCTCGAAGCTCGCCGCCGAGGTCGGCGATCCCGGCAACGCATTCATCGATCGCATTTCGAGTGCCTTGATCGGAAGCTGCACCAATTCGTCCTACGAGGACATGAGTCGCGCGGCCGACGTGGCGGCGCAAATCGAGGCGCATGGGCTCCGCTCCGCCGCGCCCTTCTTCGTATCCCCCGGCTCGGCGCAAATCCGCGCCACCATCGAGCGCGACGGCCAATTGGCGTCGCTCAAGGCCGTGAACGCGACCGTGCTGGCGAACGCGTGCGGACCCTGCATCGGGCAGTGGCGCAGGGCGGAGCACGAGACCGCCGCGCCGAACACCATCGTCACGTCGTTCAACCGCAATTTCCCCCGCCGCAACGACGGGCAGCCGACGACCATGAATTTCATCGCGAGCCCGGAGATCGTGACTGCACTCGCCGCGGCTGGACGGCTCTCGTTCAATCCGTTGACCGACGCGCTGACCGGCGCCGACGGCAA
>DASQHM010000152.1:0-38426 GCA_035632095.1 Candidatus Cybelea sp.
GCCGTTCATCTATACGTTGTTCTGACGCGGCGATGCGCATTCTCGGCATTTCCGCGTTCTATCACGACGCTGCCGCCGCGCTGGTGGTGGACGGCCGCATCGTGGCCGCCGCGCAGGAGGAGCGCTTCTCGCGCAAGAAACACGATGCGCGATTTCCCAAGCACGCTGTCGACTATTGCCTGGCGGCCGGCGACATGGCGCCCGCCGACATCGACTACGTGGCGTTCTACGACAAGCCGTTCATCAAGTTCGAGCGGTTGGTGGAGACCTATCTCGCGTTCGCGCCGAAAGGCTTCCGCTCGTTCCGCACGGCGATGCCGCTCTGGCTGAGCGAGAAGCTGTTTCAAAAAGACCTGCTGCACAGAGAGCTCAGCGCCTTTGCGCGCGACGTCGATTGGCGAGCCAAGCTGCTGTTCGCCGAGCACCATCAGAGCCACGCCGCCAGCGCCTTTTATCCCTCTCCTTACGAGGACGCGGCCGTGCTCACCATGGACGGGGTCGGCGAATGGTCGACCACGTCGGTGGCGTTCGGCCGTGGCAGCCGGCTCGAAATCGAGCGCGAGCTGCACTTTCCCCATTCGCTCGGGCTGCTCTACTCGGCGTTCACGTATTACACCGGGTTCAAAGTGAACTCCGGCGAATACAAAGTCATGGGCCTGGCGCCCTACGGCGAGCCGAAATACGCGCCGATCATTCTCGACAAGCTGGTCGATCTGAAGGAGGACGGCACCTTCCGCCTCGATCAATCGTATTTCGACTATTGCACGGGCTTGCGCATGACCAACGAGCGTTTCGCCGATCTGTTCGGCGGGCCGGCGCGCGGGCCGGAGGAATTGCTGACCCAGCGGCACATGGATCTCGCGGCGTCGATCCAGGCCGTGACCGAGGAAATCGTGCTCCGCCTGACGCGCGGCTTGGCGCGCGAGCGGCGGACCCGCAACCTATGCCTGGCGGGCGGCGTCGCCTTGAATTGCGTCGCCAACGGCAAGGTGCTGCGCGACGGTCATTTCAACGGCGTCTGGGTGCAGCCCGCGGCGGGCGATGCGGGCGGCGCGCTCGGCGCGGCGCTGGCCGCCTATTACGGCTACAAGGGCAACGTGCGCCACGTCGGCAACACGCAAGACGCCATGCAAGGCGCCTATCTCGGCCCGGCCTATTCGCAGGCGGAAATCGAGGGACGCCTGAGCGCGGCCGGGGCGCAATTCACCGTGCAATCCGACGGCGCGCTGATCGATGACACGGCCCGAGATCTCGCCGCGGGCAAGGCCGTCGGCTGGTTCCAGGGCCGGATGGAATTCGGGCCGCGCGCGCTCGGCGCCCGCTCGATCCTGGCCGATGCGCGCTCGCCGGAAATGCAGAAAACGCTCAATCTCAAGGTCAAGTACCGGGAATCGTTCCGGCCCTTCGCGCCCTCGGTGTTGCGCGAAGACGTCGCCGATTGGTTCGAGCTCGACAGCGACAGTCCTTACATGCTCATGGTGGCCGACGTCGCGGAGCGCCATCGGCGCGCCATGACGGCGGACGAGGAGGCGCTGTTTGGCATCGACAAGCTGAACGTGCCGCGCTCGACCATTCCGGCGGTGACGCACGTGGACTATTCGGCGCGCATTCAGACCGTTCACGCCGACACCAACCCGCGCTACCACGCGCTCATTTCCGCATTCAAGGCGCTGACCGGCTGCCCGGTTCTGGTGAACACCAGTTTCAACGTGCGCGGCGAGCCGATCGTCTGCACGCCGGAAGACGCGTTCCGCTGCTTCATGGGCACCGAGATCGAGGTGCTCGCCATCGGCAACTGCCGCCTGGTCAAGGACGCGCAGAACCCATCGCTCAAGCGCGACTACAAGAACGCCTTCGACCTCGACTAGCGGCGGTGATGCGTCCTCACCCCGAGCTTGCGGAATGGCGAGGCGGGCGGTCTCCGGCCTAAGCCGTGAGCCCAAGTTTCTCCGCCAGCCCGATGCGCTGCAGCTTGCCGGTGGCGCCCTTGGGAATCTCGGCCATGATCAGCACCTTGCGCGGCACCTTGAAGTCCGCGAGGCGCTTGGCGCAGAAATCGCGCAAGTCGCGTTCGCTCGCCGCCTGACCGTCGCGCAACACGACGGCGGCCGCCACGTCCTCGCCGAGCTTGTCGTGCGGCATGGCGAAGGTTACGACCTGCGCCACCGCCGGATGATCCAGCAGCACTTCGTCGACTTCGCGCGGCGAGATCTTCTCGCCGCCGCGATTGATGATCTCCTTTAATCGTCCGGTCAGGAACAGATAGCCATCGTCGTCGAAGCGGCCCTGATCGCCGGTGCGGAACCAGCCGTTGGTGAAATTTTCCGCATTGGCTTTCGGGTTGCTTTCGTAGCCGAGGGTGACGTTGGGCCCGCGGATCACCACTTCGCCGATCTCGCCCCGCGGCAGCAGATTGCCGCGCGCATCCATGATCGCCACGTCCGGACCGGCGGCGACGCCGACCGAGCCGGCCTTGTGCGCCGCGGGCGGCAGGGGATTGGACGCCATCTGATGCGCCGCTTCCGTCATGCCGTAGGATTCGATCACCGGCGCCGAGAACACAGCCTCGAGCTCGGCCATGACCTGGGGCGGCAGCGACGACGACGACGAGCGGATGAAGCGAAGCGGATTGGCCGCGATGATTTCGCGGTTGCGTTCGGCGCGGGTCAGGATCGCCTGATGCATGGTGGGCACGGCCGTGTACCAGGTCGGCCGCGCCTCCTTCAGCCAGGCGAAGAACTTGAGCGCGTTGAAGCCCGGCGTGCAGAACACGCTGCCGCCGGCGCCGAGCGAGGACAGGGTCGCGGCCATCAAGCCGTGAATGTGGAACAGCGGCATGACGTTGAGGCAGCGGTCCTTCCTGGTCAGGTGCAAGGTCTCGCGAATATGCCGCGCCGTGGCCGATACGTTGCGATGGTTGAGCGGCACGATCTTCGGCCGCGAGGTGGTGCCCGACGTGTGCAGCACGAGCGCCACGTCCTCCGGCCCGGCGGGCCCGGCGCTCGCCGGCGCACCCTTGATCGCCGCGTCGAGCGTGAAACCGCCGGCCGGGCCCGATCCATCGGCCTGCAGCGCGATGATCGGAATGTTGCGCCGGCGCGCGACTTCGATGGCCGGCGAGGACGATCCCATCTCGACCACAAGACCCTTGGCATTCAGATCGGAGAGATAGAAGTCGAACTCGTCCGCGCGATAGGCCGGATTGAGAGGCGCGGTTGTCGCGCCTTGCGCGATGCAGAGAAAGGCGGTCGCCATCTCGGGCCCGTTCGGCAGCACGATGCCGATACGGTCGCCGCGGCCGAGCCCCATGGCGTTAAGACGTTGCACGGTCGCGCCGCTAAGCCGCCGAAGCTCGGCGAAGGTCATGGACCGGCGATCCGGCGCCGCTATGGCGGCGTCGTTGTCGCGTCCGGCGGCCAGCACTTCGCGCACGGTTTCGGCATTGCTCATGGCGTCCTCGCGATTGTTTCGCGAACGGATACCATAGTTCCACCGTCGGGTCAGGCTGGACTTTGGTCGCGGTTTCAGGCGTCGAGGCGGTCGATTCCGGCGATCCGGATGCCGAAGCCGGCCAGTCCCACATAGCCCAATTGGTGCGTGGTGAGGAGGGTGATCGCGCCGAGGCCGAGGTCGCGGAGGATCTGGGCGCCGATGCCGATTTCGCGCCAATGCTGATCGCGCGATGCATAGCTCGGCGCCCCCCCTTGCTCGCTAAGGCTCGGCGACGCGACGCCGGCCGCGCCCTCGCGCAAGTAAACGACGACGCCATTGCCGGTCTTGGCGATATGGGCCAGCGCCCGCGACAGCAACGCCGCGCCGCTCGATCCGCCGCGGCCGAACACGTCGGCGATGACTTCTTCGCGGTGGATGCGCACCGGCACCGGGCTTGTTGATCCGATGTCACCGAAGACCAGCGCCAGATGCTGCGTCTTGTCGAACGGCGTCGCATAGGCGATGGCGCGGGCCGGCCCGATCTCGGTCGCGATCTCGAACTCGGACACGCGATGCACCAGGCGCTCGCGTTGGCGGCGATAGGCGATGAGCTCGGAGATGGATACGATCTTCAGCCGGTGCTCGCGGGCGAAGGCGACCAGCTCCGGCATGCGCTTGACCGTGCCGTCGTCGTTGACCAGCTCGGCCAGCAACCCGACCGGCGGCAGTCCGGCGAGCGCCGCCAGATCGGTCGCCGCCTCGGTATGGCCGGAGCGAACCAGCACGCCGCCGTCCTTGGCCACGATGGGAAATACGTGGCCCGGACGCACGAAATCGTCCGCCGTCACGTTGCCATTGGCCAGCGCCCGGACGGTTGCGGTGCGCTCGCTCGCGGCGATGCCCGTGGTCAGGCCCTCGCGATAGTCCACGGAGATGGTGAAGGCGGTGCCGAGCGGCGCGTTGTTGTCGTGCACCATCGGCGTAAGGCGCAGCGTGCGGGCGCGTTCCGGAGTGACGGCCGCGCAGAGAATGCCGCTGGTGTGGCGGATCATGAATGCCACCTGCTCCGGCGTCGCCTTCGACGCGGCCAGGACCAGATCGCCCTCGTTCTCGCGGTCTTCGTCGTCGACCACGACGACCATTTCACCCCGGGCAACGGCGCGGATGGCATCGTCGATGCTGTCGAGCTGTGAAGCCGGCGAGCGCTTCGTCTCTTTGCCCTTGCCGCTCTCCTGCTTGTAGGCGACCACGTCGCTCAAATAGACCCGGCGATGGGTGCCGACACGGCGATGCGGCAGCGCGCCGGCTTCGATCAGCTTCACCAGATGGGGCCGCGATATGCCGATCAGCTCCGCCGCCTGCTGGGTGGTCAACTCGCTTTGCACCGGCAACACGCTAACACCCCGGCCCGCCGCCATTTCGTTGAGGGCCAGGCGCAGCAGCTCGAACGCCGGTGCGGGAATGGGGACGGGGGCACCGCCGGGCACCTGCACCGAGATCGTCCCGGTGGCCGCATGGGCCAGGCTGCGGCTCGATTCTCTGGCGATTTCAAGATCTTGTGGGCTCGGCGACTGGCTGGCGGCGGCTGTGGTCATGGCGTCCCTCGATGGATACGCCAAACATTATTCAGTTATTTCGAATATGGTCAACAATCGAAATAATCGAAATCAACCCTTGGCGGTCTTCGGATCGGGGACCAAGGCCATGCAGGCCACGGCGCAAAGATTGACGGCGGCACCGGCCAGGATCGGCAGGGTGTAGCTCTGGGTCAGATCGAAGGCGATGCCGGCGGTCCAAGGCCCGAACAGCGTGCCGAAGCTGACGCTGGTGTAGAGCAGGCCGATGATGGCGCTGACGTTGCGGGCGCCGAAGTAATCGCCGGTGAGCGCCGGCGCCAGCGCGACGAAGCCGCCGTAAAACATGCCAAACGCCAAAGCAAAAATGGCGAGGCCGATCGGGCCGCTCGCGCCGAGCCACCAAAGGTCCATGATCATCATGCCGAGGAACATGGCGAGGTAGGAGCGGCGGCGGCCGAAGCGATCGGCGAGGCTTCCGAGCAGGAACCGCCCGGCGACACTGCCGGCGCCGATCAGGCCGAAGAGCTGCACGCCGGTACTCTCCGACAAGCCGTGATCGCGCGCGTAAGCCGCGAGGTGCACGAAGGGCACGAAGAGCGCGAAGCCGCTCAGGCCCGACGCGATGTAGATGAGCCAGAACACGCGGCTGCGGAGCGCCTCGCCCACTGTGGCGCCGCTCGCGGCGTGGTTCGCGGCGGCGGCGCTCGGTGACGCGTCGCCGTCGGGATTGAGGCCGCGGCGCGCCGGCGACTGCTCGATCAAAAGGGCCGCGCCGATGCCGAATACGGCGATGACGATGCCGAGGATGCTATAGGTCTCGCGCCAGCCGACGCGGCCGATCATGATCTCGGCCAAGGGCGGCATGACGAGATTGCCGACGCCGATGCCGGCCACCGCCAGGCCCGACGCAAAGCCGCGACGGCGGACGAACCAGCGCTGCACCGCGCCGATCGCCGGTACGTAGGCAAAGCCGATGCCGAGGCCGACCGCCGCGCCGTAGCTCAAATAGACCTGCAGCAACGATTGCGCGCGAGCTGCGAGCAGCAGCCCGACGCCGATCAGCAGCATGCCGAATATGCAGACGATGCGCGGTCCGATCCGATCCGCAATGCGGCCGCTGACGGCGCCGAGGCTGAAGTAGAGAAAGCCGCTGAGGCTGAACACCAGCGAGATGTCGCCGCGGCTGGCGTTGAATTCCTTCTGCAGGCTGGCGAAGAACGCGGCGAAGGAATAGGCGGTGCCGTAGCTCAGCAGCATCAGCACGAAGGCGGCGCCGACCACGATCCAGCCGTAGAACAGACGCGACGCCATGACGGCTCCTCTCCGCGCGCAAGGGCCAGACCATCACGCACGAGAGGTCCGCCGCCATCCGCATCTTGCTATGGGCGGCGGCGCCCGATCCACAGCTCGCAGGCCGCCGCTTGCATGGCTGTCGCGCAATTGTCGCGGGACGCCCTAACCGCGCCGTGCCGCCATCCACTGTGCCAGCGCTTGCGGCGCGCCGGGCGGAAGATGCAGGCCGCGCTTCGTGCGCCTCCAGAGCACGTCGTCGGCCGTCTCGGCCCATTCCTCGCGCATGAGCCAATCGACCTCGCGTTCGTAAAGTCCGGCGCCGAAGTGCGTGCCCAGATCGCTCATGGTCTTGGCGTCGCCGAGCAGCGGGCGGACGCGCGAACCGTGGCGGCGTGCCAAAGCTGCGAGGAGCGACGCATCGAGCGCCGGCCAGTGGCGGCGGACATCGTCGAGGAAGGCGGCAAAGTTGGGCGCGCCGAGATCGCCGCCAGGCAACGGCTTGGCATGAGTCCAGACAGCGCCCATGCCTGGAAAATACGGCGCGAGCTTTTCGAGCGCATGCTCGGCCAGGCGGCGATAGGTGGTGATCTTGCCGCCATAGACGGACAGCGCCGGCGGGCCGGACGCATCCAGGTCGAGCACGTAGTCACGCGTGATCGCCGACGGATCGCTCTGGCCATCGTCATAGAGCGGGCGCACGCCGCAATAGGTCCAGGCCACATGCTCCGGCAGCACGCGCTGCGCAAAATAGCGGCTTGCGGCCTCGCAGAGATAGTCGATCTCGTGCGGCTCGGTTTTGCTGCCGTCCTCGATGTTCTCGACGGCGATGTCGGTGGTGCCGATCAGCGTGAAGCGGTCTTCATAGGGAATGGCGAATATCACGCG
The DNA here is from genome assembly GCA_035632095.1 of Candidatus Cybelea sp. GTDB lineage: Bacteria > Pseudomonadota > Alphaproteobacteria > Ferrovibrionales > Ferrovibrionaceae > DASQHM01. The sequence goes on from DASQHM010000152.1 coordinate 7,188, forward strand.
CCGATCCGGTTGCTGGAAAATGTAGGCCTGCGCTCCCTCGAACAGGCGCGGCACGACGATGTGGCTGCCTTTGATCAAGCGCACCTGGTTGGCCGCAATGAGTCCAAGTGCGCCCGTCGCCACGTCGCGGACCCAGGGTCCACCGGCATTGACCACGGCGCGGGCCGCGACCTCTCGCGTTTCGCCGCGATCGCTTCGCACGGTCGCGCGCCAGAGCGCGCCGTCGCGGCGCGCGCCGATGAGTGCCGTTCGCGTGCGGACCTCGCCGCCGAGTTCGCGCACGCCGACGGCATTCAGCGCGACCAGGCGCGCATCGTCGACCCAGCAATCGGCGTAGGAAAAGCCGCGGCGAAATTCCGGCTTCAACGGCCGGCCCGCCGCGCTTCGCCGCAGGTCGAGGCTGCGAGATCCCGGCAGGCTGCGGCGTCCGCCCAGATGGTCGTAGAGAAACAAGCCGATGCGGATCATCCACGCCGGGCGCAAATGCGCGTCGTGGGGCATGACGAAGTCGAGCGGCCAAATGATGTGCGGCGCCAATTTGAGCAGCACTTCGCGTTCGGCCAGCGCCTCGCGCACCAGGCGGAATTCGTAGTGTTCCAGATAGCGCAAGCCGCCGTGCACCAGCTTGGTGGAAGCCGACGAGGTGGCGCCGGCCAAATCGCCCTTGTCGATGACCATGACCTTCAGGCCGCGTCCCGCCGCGTCGCGCGCGATGCCGACGCCGTTCACGCCGCCGCCGACGACGAGGAGGTCAAACGGAGAGTCGCTCGAATTGGTCATGGGAAATGGGCGATGGGATACGCCGGCGACCTAATCACTCGGCGCGGGGCCGCGTCAATGGCCGCCCTCGAAGGGTCAGGCGTTGAGGCTGATTACATTGCCGCTTTGCGCGCTGCTGCGGAGCGAGGCCACCCGATAGGCCGCAATACCGTTGGCGGAGGATGCGTCATCGGGCGGGAAGGCCTCCTGGGCGATGAGCTGCGCCAGAAATGGGCTCGCCGGAAACCCGGGCGCGCGTGCTCCGTCACCGGAACGGCGGCGGGGCGGCAATGGCGCATCCTGCACCTGCGTGTCGCCGGAAGCCGAACTGAAGCCTATGGGGCTCGGCGGACTCTGAGAGGCCGTGCGGTCGCCGCGCGCAAGCGAGCCGTTGCCGAACGGCAATACCGGGCGCTCGCCGATTGCGGGCGCGAGGGCCGCGGCGGTGGCGAGAGCCGGAACCATTCAGTCAACCGACCGTGCAACCGAAAGAAGCGTGAGCGAAAGGGGGTTGGCCATTAACCAAGACAACATCTAGGGGTCTGTTTTGCTTGGGAAATTGTAGGTCCAATACGCTATTCAGCGCAAATTTTCTAAAAATTTCGTTATAGCTGATTTGCCCGCCGTTCGAGGATCAGGGTCCTAGACGCTACTCGGGCTTTTTGTTCGCCAGGTCGTCGAGCTGGCGCTGCATGGCATCGAGCTTGGACTTGAGCGTATTGATCTCGTCCTCGCTCTGGCGGCCCCGGCCTGGAATCGGCTCGCCGCCCCCGCCGCTGGTCGCCACCTGGCTGAACGGATTGAACATGCTCATGGCGCGCTGGAACATGGCCATGTTCTGGCGGCCCATTTCCTCGAAGTGCTTGAAGGGGTTAAGGCCCCCGAAGGTTTCCGTCACGTATTGCCGCATCTGCTCCTGGTTCTTGGCGAAGGTGCCCATGCTCGCTTCCAGGTAGCTTGGTATCAGGGCCTGCAGGCTGTCGCCATAGAAGCCGATCAACTGGCGGAGGAAGCCGGTCGGAAGCATGTTCTGCCCCTTGCCCTCTTCCTCGAAGATGATCTGGGTCAGGACCGACCGTGTGATGTCGTCCCCCGATTTGGCATCGTAGACCACGAAATCCTCGCCCCGCTTCACCATCTGGCAAAGGTGATCGAGGGTCACGTAGCTTGACGTGGCCGTATTGTAGAGCCGGCGATTGGCGTATTTCTTGATGATGATCGGCGCTTCCGGCGCCGCCGTCTGTTCGGCCAAGTGGCAGTCCTCGCTGTTGACAGACGTATTTCAGCGCGTTTTTGCTGCAGCGCGCAAGGAGAATGCTGCGCCTCTGTTGCGCAGCATTTCGGGTCGTACTGCAGTGCAACCGTGTCGCGCCGCGTCACGCCTGCTATAGTCCGTTCATGCCGTCCGCGCCGGACCTTTCGGAATTGGCCGAACGTTACATCGAGCTCTGGCAGGAGCAGGTGGCGGCGCTGGCGAACGATCCGGGGCTGGCCAGTGCCACTGCGGAATTGTTGCGGGTCTTCGATGCGGCGGCTCGGCTTGCCGAAAAGGGTGGCGCAGGAGCAGCCTGGACCGATGCCATACGCCAAGCCCAAGGTTCCGAGAGCCACGGCGGCCGCACCGCCGCCGGCAGCGAGCCCGGCCACTCGGCAGGGGCCGCGCCCGTTGCTGCTGCATCTGGCGGCAGCCAATCAGAGCTTGCTGAGCTCGCTCGCCGCCTTGCCAAGTGCGAGGCTCGGCTCGCTCGCCTGGAATCCGAGGCTCGCCCTAAACGCCGCCGACCTGCATCCAAGCCTCGCCGGCGTCGCTCCTGAAGCATTGTTCGGCGCCGTTGCCCGTGCGGCGCATAGCCGGCTGCATGCCATGCTCGACGGCATCGCGCGTTACCGCACCTTTCCCTATCGCAGAGACCTGGCGGATCCGCCGGTGATCTGGAGCCAAGGTTCGGCGCGCCTGCTGGACTACGGATCGGCCGATGCCGACGCTCCGATCGCACTTTTCGTGCCCTCGCTGGTCAATCGCGCCTACGTGCTGGATTTGTCCGCGCGCCGAAGTTTGCTGCGGTGGCTGGCAAGCCAAGGGGTGCGGCCCTTGCTGCTCGACTGGGGAGCCCCCGGCGCGAGCGAGCGCGGCTTCGGCATCAGCGACTATATCGAGGGCCCCTTGGCCGACGCGCTTCGCGTGGCGAATTCCGTGGCGCGCGGGCCGGTGCATGTGGCCGGCTATTGCATGGGCGGCACGTTGGCCCTGGCATTGGCGCAACGCCGCCGGCCGCAGATCCGATCACTGGCGCTGCTCGCGGCGCCATGGGACTTTCACGCAGCCGGCGGCCAGGGGCTGATTTTCGCCGCGCTCCGCTATTCGATTCGACATGTGTTGCGGGAACTCGGCGAAATGCCCGTCGAAATGTTGCAGGCGTTGTTCCTCATGCTCGATCCCAACCTGTCGCAGCGGAAGTTTGCATCCTTCGCGCGCATGGACGGTACGAGCGATGCGGCGGAAGACTTCGTGGCGCTCGAAGATTGGGTCAATGACGGGGTGCCGCTGACGGGTCCGACGGCCGCAGAGTGTCTGATCGATTGGTACGGCGACAACGCCACCATGCGCGGGGCCTGGCGCGTGGGCGGCGAGGCAATCCGCCCCGAGTTGTTATCACTGCCGAGCCTCATTGTGGTGCCCCACAACGACCGCATCGTGCCGCCTGCCTCGGCGTCGGCGCTGGCGGTGCGGCTTCCCGGCGCACTTGCCATCGAACCGCCGGCGGGCCATATCGGCATGGTGGTGGGCAGCAAGGCGGAGGCCGGGCTGTGGCGGCCGTTGCGCGATTGGTTGTTGCGCGGATCGCAAACCTAGGTCCGGTGGCCGGATCGCGCATTGACGAATAGCTTTTCCGGTCTCCGCCGCTTAGCATGGACCATCGAGATTTTCGCGGCGGCAGCAGCGCCGCCGCATGGTTTCAACTCGGCATAAGGAGCGCATCGTGACCAATGTCGTGATTGCCAGCGCCGCCCGCACTCCGGTCGGCTCGTTCAACGGTAGCCTTAGCAGCGTGAGCGCGCACTACCTCGGGCAGGTTGCCATCACGGCGGCGCTCGACCGCGCCAAGGTGGCGCCCGCGGAGGTGAGCGAAGTCATCATGGGGCAGATCCTGAGCGCGGGTCAGGGCCAGAACCCGGCGCGGCAGGCATCGATCGGCGCGGGCCTTCCCGTCGAGGTGCCGGCATGGGGCGTGAACCAATTGTGCGGTTCGGGATTGCGCGCCGTGGCGCTCGGCTATCAGGCGATCGTCAACGGCGACAGCAAGGTGGTCGTGGCCGGCGGCCAGGAAAGCATGAGCCAGGCGCCGCATTGCGCCTATCTTCGCGGCGGCGTGAAGATGGGCGACTTCCAGATGATCGACACCATGATCAAGGACGGCCTGTGGGATGCCTTCAACGGCTATCACATGGGCAACACCGCCGAGAACGTCGCCAAGCAGTGGCAGATCACGCGCGACCTGCAAGATCGTTTCGCCGTCGGCTCGCAGAACAAGGCCGAGGCGGCGCAGAAGGCGGGACGGTTCAAGGACGAGATCGTTGCGGTCACCATCAAGACCCGCAAGGGCGACGTGAAGGTGGATCAGGACGAATTCATCCGCCACGGCGTGACGCTGGAAGGCATCAGCGGCCTCAGGCCGGCATTCGCCAAGGACGGCACGGTGACGGCGGCCAACGCCAGCGGCATCAACGACGGCGCCGCGGCGGCGGTGCTGATGACGGAAGAAGAGGCAAGGCGCCGCGGCATCACGCCGCTAGCGCGCATCGTGTCCTGGGCGCAGGCGGGGGTCGATCCCGCGATCATGGGGTCGGGCCCGATCCCGGCGAGCCGCGCGGCGCTGAAGAAGGCCGGCTGGTCGACCAAGGATCTCGATCTGGTGGAAGCGAACGCGGCCTTCGCCGCCCAAGCTTGCGCCGTCAACAAGGACCTCGGCTGGGATACCTCGAAGGTGAACGTCAACGGCGGCGCCATCGCCATCGGCCATCCCATCGGCGCATCGGGCGCGCGCATTCTGGCGACGCTTCTGTTTGAGATGCAGAAGCGCGACGCCAAGAAGGGGCTCGCCACGCTCTGCATCGGCGGCGGCATGGGCATTGCCATGTGCATCGCCCGCGACTGATCGGCGAAGACCGCATCGGCGGGGAGGAAACGTCAGGGAGGACATCATGGCTCGCGTAGCGATCGTCACCGGCGGCACGCGCGGCATCGGCGGCGCGATATCGAAAGCCTTGAAACAGGCCGGCTACAAAGTTGCCGCCACCTACGCCGGCAACGACGCGAAAGCGCAGGCGTTCAACAAGGAGACCGGCATCCCTGTGTACAAATGGGACGTGTCGGACTTCGCCGCCTGCCAGGCCGGGGTTCTGCGCGTGACCAACGATCTCGGTCCCGTGGACATTCTGGTGAACAACGCCGGCATCACCCGCGACGCCACACTGCACAAGATGTCGCATGAGTCCTGGCAGTCGGTAATCGACACCAATCTCGGCTCCTGCTTCAACATGTGCCGCGCGGTCATCGATTCCATGCGCGAGCGCAACTTCGGCCGCATCGTCAACATCGGCTCTATCAACGGCCAGGCCGGGCAATACGGCCAGGTGAACTACGCGGCGGCGAAGTCGGGCATCCACGGCTTCACCAAGGCGCTGGCGCAAGAAGGCGCGGCGAAGGGCATCACGGTGAACGCCATCGCGCCGGGCTACGTTGATACGGACATGGTTGCGGCGGTGCCGGCCAATGTGCTGGAGAAGATCGTCGCCCGCATCCCGGTCGGCCGTCTCGGCAAGGCGGAGGATATCGCCCGCGGCGTGATGTTCCTGGTGGCGGACGATGCCGGCTTCATTACCGGCTCGACCATGTCCATCAACGGCGGCCAGCATATGTATTGAGCGCGCTGCTCGAAGCGCGGCCGCATTCGACTTCGATCGGGGATGGCTGAAAGGTCACGGGCCGCGCCGCGCCCGGCGATCGGTGCGACGCTCGTCGGCGGCGGCGCAATTCTCCTTTGGGCGACGCTTGCGGCGCTGACCACCTCGGCGCGCGGCGTGCCGACGTTCCTGTTGGCGGCCCTGGCCTTCAGCATCGGATTTTCGCTGGCGGCGGCAAAGTGGGCGGCGCTCGGTGAAAGCCCGTTCGAGCGGTTGCGATTGCCGGCCCGCGTCTGGGCCGTCGGCATTTTGGGGCTGGGCGGCTATCACGTGCTGTATTTCCTGGCGCTGCGTCTGGCGCCGCCGGTCGAAGCCAATCTGATCAACTATCTTTGGCCGCTGCTCATCGTCTTGTTTTCGGCGTTGCTGCCCGGCGAGCGATTGCGCTGGTTTCATGTGGCCGGCGGAGCGGCGGGCCTCGTCGGCGCCGCCGTTCTGATTGCCAGCGGAGGCATTGCCGTCGAGGGCCATGCGGCGCTCGGCTATGTGGCCGCCTTAGGCTGCGCGCTCACGTGGTCTGCCTACTCGGTGCTGAGCCGGCGGTTTGCCTCCGTGCCGAGCGACGCGGTCGGCGGATTTTGCGGCGCCACCGCGATCATCTGCTGGGCGGCGCATGCGGCATTCGAGCCTGCGGTATGGCCGAGCGGCGCCGAATGGTATGCCGTGCTCGCGCTCGGTTGCGGCCCGGTTGGCGCGGCGTTCTATCTCTGGGACTGGGGCGTGAAGCAGGGCGACATACGCGCGCTCGGAACGGCGGCTTATGCGACGCCGCTGCTCTCGACCTTGCTGTTGATCGTCATCGGCGTCGCCCGGCCCACGTCGTTTCTGGCGCTCGCCACGTTGCTGATCGTCGGCGGCGCGGCGCTCGGTTCCGGCGATCTTTGGCGGGGCCGCGCTGGCGGTTAGCTCGCTCCGGGCCGCCAGCCGGGCGGGGCGAGTTCGAAGCGGGCGAATTCGAACGCCGGCGCGACGGTGCAGCCGACCAGGGTCCAGGCGCCGAGCGATTGCGCCGACTGCCAGGCATGGGCGGGCACCACCACTTGCGGCGCGTCGCCGCGGGCGATTTCGTTGCCGAGCCGATGCTCGGCCGTGGTTCGTCCGTCACCGGAAATCTTAATCTTGAGCGGCGCGCCGGCATAAAAATGCCAAATCTCGGCCGCATCGATGCGATGCCAGTGGGACCGCTCGCCGGCTTGCAGCAGATAGTAGATCGCGGTGCCGGCGCTGCGGCCGCCCGCCGTATTCGCATCGCGAAACGTCTCGCGGTAGTGGCCGCCTTCCGGATGCGGCTTTAAGCCAAGGCGTTCGATCACCTCGGCCGCTTCGAGCGTCATCCCTTGGGCACGGTTTGCGTCATGGAGGGCCGCTTGGCGAAGCTCTCGTACCATGCGGCAAGCTTGGCGCGACCCTTGCGCCACTCGTCGCCCGGAAAACGGAAGTCGAGATAGCCAAGCGCGCAGCCGACCGCCAGCGTGCCGATGGTAACGCCTTCGAGTTCGCCGGCGCTCTTTTCCAGCGCGTCCAAGGTCTGCCGGATGGAGCGCTGGTATTGCGACAAGCGTTCCGGCGATTGTTGCGCCGGCGGCCGCAAAGTCTCCTGGCGGCGCGGCACCGCCGCGTCGAGTATCCCGTCGGCCATAGCCTGCAGCCGCAACACTTTCCAGCGCTGCGGGCCGCTCGGCGGAATCAATTTGGCGCCCTTGCCGAGCGAATCGAGGTAGTCGCAGATCACCGGACTGTCGAACAGCATGGAACCGTCGTCGAGCCTGAGCGAGGGCACGCGATGCACCGGATTGACCTTGCCGTATTGCGAATCGGCGGCGTAGAGATCGGCGACCGTATCGAGTTCGAGCTTGATGCCGAGTTCGATGGCGGCTGCGTAAACCTTGCGCACGTATGGCGAGGCCGGCGAGTAATAGAGCTTCATCGCATCCATCCGAATTGTTGGTTCTAGAATTTGTCCTTGCGCCGCCGGGTTTCGGCAAACACCGAGACCAGGTCCGCGCCTTCCAGCCCGACGGTGCGTTGCAGGCCGGGGCTCGCCGGCCGCAGGAACGGATTGGTCGCCCGTTCCTCTCCGATCGTCGAGGGCACGGTGGGCCGCTTTTGGGCCCGCATGGCGTCGATCTCGGCGGAGCGCCGGCGCAGCGCGGCGTTGTCCGGCTCTACCGTAAGGGCGAAGCGGGCGTTGGCTTGCGTATATTCGTGGGCGCAATAGACGCGCGTGTCATCCGGCAAGGCCGCGAGCTTGGACAGGCTGGTCCACATCTGCTGCGGCGTGCCTTCGAACAACCGGCCGCAGCCGAGCGCGAACATGGTGTCGCCGCAGAACAGCGCCTTGTCGTCGGCGAACCAGTAGGCGATATGGCCGCGCGTATGGCCCGGAATATCGAAGACGCGGGCCTTGGCCTTGCCGAACGTATAGGTGTCGCCTTCGCCGACTTCAAACTCGATGCCGGGTATGCGCGCCTTGTCCGCCCGCGGACCGACGATGGTGCAGCCCGTCGCGGCCTTGAGCTCCATGTTGCCGCCCACATGATCCATGTGGTGGTGCGTGTTCAAGATATGGGTGAGCTTCCAGCCGCGGCGTTTCAGCTCGTCGAGGACGGGACCCGCCACGGCGGGATCGACCGTGGCTGTGACATTCGCCTCCGGCTCATGCACCAGGTAGACGTAGTTGTCGTTCAGGACGGGTATCTGGACGATGTCGAGTTTGCTCATGGCGCGACCATAACATTGCTGCAATGCGAAATAAATGTGCGCTAAAGGATATCGGATGCGAATGCTACGCTTGACTTGCGGCCCCGTCCAAGACGACGCCGCACAACAAAATCGCGACCGCCGGTCGCCATTTTGGGGCCGGTTACAATGACCACGACACGCTTCGTTTCGCGCGGGCTGGCGAACGTACATTTTGAGCGGCACGCTGGTGGAGCATCGCGACGGCAAGGTGGTCACCTACACGGCGGGGCAGAGCTTTCCCGAGCCGACCAGCCTGAATCATTGGCTCGAGAACAAGGGCAAAAAGCCGGTGGTAGTCGTGGCCATCGATATCTTCCACCAGTAACCACAACCGAGCCAATCAAGGCCGGCGCGGCAACGGCGCCGGCCTTTGCCGGGACTTGCGCTTTGCCTCTAGTATCGGCGCATGCGTCCCGACGTCATCGACCTCAGCGAATTCTACGCCGGCGCCCTCGGCCAGGTGGCGCGGCGCATGCTGCGCCGGCGCATCCGCGCCATCTGGCCCAATCTCTCCGGCCAATGGCTGCTCGGCATCGGCTATGCGACGCCATACCTGCGGCCGTTTCGCGACGAGGCGGAGCGCGTGATCGCGGTGATGCCCGCGGCCCAAGGCGTGCGCCATTGGCCCGACGAGGGACCCGGCCTGACCATGCTGGCGGAAGAAACCGAATTGCCGCTGCCGGATTATTCGGTCGATCGCGTGCTGCTGATGCATGCTCTGGAAAACAGCGAACAGGTCGGCCCGAGCTTGCGCGAAATCTGGCGGGTGCTGGCGCCCGGCGGCCGTCTGCTGGTCGTCGTGCCGAACCGGCGCGGCCTGTGGGCGCGCTTCGAGCACACGCCGTTCGGCCACGGGCGGCCTTATACGCGGGCGCAGATCACCCAGCTGCTGCGCGAGCACGAGTTCTCGCCGCTGCAAAGCGATGCGGCGCTGTTCCTGCCGCCATTCCGCTGGCGCGTGCTGCTGCGCGCCGCCGGGGCATTCGAACGCCTGGGCGAGCGTTGGGGGCCGCGCTTCGCCGGCGCCATCCTGGTCGAGGCGGGTAAGCAGGTTTATGCGTTGGTGCCGCCGAAGCGGGCCCAGCGGGCGCGGCTGGTGCCGGCAATTCGGCCGCAACCGGCGGCGCGGCATTTACGCACGAGGTGACCCGGCATGGAGTCCTCCCCCATTAAGGCGCTGACCTTCGATGTCTTCGGCACCGTGGTGGACTGGCGCGGCAGCATCGCCCGCGAAGCCGAGGCCGTGGCGCGGCGCAAGGGCATCAAGGGCGATTGGGCCAAGTTCGCCGACGCCTGGCGCAAGCTCTATCAGCCGGCCATGCAAAAGGTGCGGAGCGGCGATCGGCCGTGGGTGGCGCTCGATACCTTGCATCGCGAAAACCTGGACCGCCTGCGCGAGGAATATGGCCTGGGGAGTTTGAGCGAAGCGGAGATGGTTGCGCTCAATCTGGCTTGGCATCGCCTGGATCCTTGGCCCGATGCGGTCGAAGGCCTGACGCGGCTGAAGCAGAAATTCATTCTGGCGACGCTCTCCAACGGCAACGTCCGCCTGATGGTGGACATGGCCAAGCGCGCCGGCCTGCCCTGGGACGTCATTCTGGGCGCGGAAGTGGCCCGTGCCTACAAGCCCGACCCGCGGGCCTATCGCGCGGCGGCGGAACTGTTGATGCTCGATCCGGGCGAGTGCCTGATGGTCGCAGCCCATGCGGCGGACTTGAAGGCCGCGCGCGAATGTGGATTTCGCACTGCCTTCGTCTGGCGTCCGCTCGAATACGGGCCGGAGCGCGCGGAAGCGGCGCGGCCCGTCCACGATTTCGATTATCTGGCCGACGATTTCGTCGATCTGGCGCGGCAGCTCGGTTGTTGAGCTAGCGCTTCTTGCTTAGCAGGAACACGCCCTGCTCGGCCAGCAGGTTGGCGAGCAAGCCGCTCGAGCCGACGATGCCCTTTTGTCCGAAGCGATCCACGGCGATGCGCTTTTCCACCGTGATGCCGAGCGCATCGCAGAGCAGCGCGAAATCGCGAATGGTGCAGAGGTGGATGTTCGGCGTGTCGTACCACGGCTGATCCAGCGCCGATGTCACCGGCATACGGCCGTGCCAAAGCATGCTAAGGCGCACTTTCCAATAGCCGAAGTTCGGAAACGACACGATGGCGCGCTTGCCGATGCGAAGCAGCTGCCGCAGCACCTGATCGGGCTTGCGCGTGGCCTGCAGGGTCTGGCTGAGGATCGCGTAATCGAAGCTGCCGGTCGGATAGTCGCGCAAATCCGTGTCGGCGTCGCCCTGCACCACGGACAGGCCGCGGCTGACGCAGGCGTTCACGCCGGCCTGGCTGAGTTCGATGCCGCGGCCGTCGACGCGCTTCTCCCGCGCGAGATATTCCAGAAGCTCGCCTTCGCCGCAGCCGATGTCGAGCACGCGGCACGACGGCGCCACCATATCGGCGATCAGCAGCAGATCGACGCGGATGTCGGCCGGCCGCGCGTGGGCTGCCGGTCCGGCCAGGCTCGTCGCGGTCATGGCGCGCGAAGCCCGCGGTGCTCGGCGGCGCCGTTCAGGAAGCCGCGCAGCGTCTTGAACAGTTCCGGCTCGTCCAGCAGGAACGCGTCGTGGCCCTTGTCGGTTTCGACCTCGACGAAGCTGACGTTCGCCGCGGCGGCATTGAGCGCGTGAACGATGGCGCGGTTCTCCGGCGTCGGAAACAGCCAGTCGGACGTGAAGCTCACCACGCAAAAGCGTGTACGCGTTCCCTTGAAGGCCTTGGCCAGCACGCCGCCGTGCTCCGCCGCCAGGTCGAAGTAGTCCATGGCCCGCGTGATGTAGAGATACGAATTGGCGTCGAACCGGTCGACGAAGGTGATGCCCTGGTGGCGCAGATAGCTTTCGACCTGGAAATCGGCGTCGAAACCGTAGGTGACGTGTTCGCGGTCCTGCAGGCTGCGGCCGAATTTCCGGTGCAACGCCGCTTCCGACAGGTAGGTGATATGCGCCGCCATGCGCGCGACGGCGAGGCCCGCGGAAGGGTTGGTGCCTTCGAGAAGGTAGTTGCCGCCGCGCCAGTTCGGATCGGCCATGATCGCTTGCCGTCCGACTTCGTGAAAGGCGATGTTCTGCGCCGAGTGCTTCGCGGCGCAGGCGATCGGGATTGCGGCGAACACGCGCTTCGGATAGCTCGAGGCCCATTGCAGCACTTGCATGCCGCCCATGGACCCGCCGAGTACGCAAAACAGGTCGTCGATGCCGAGATAATCGAGCAGCAGCGCCTGCGCCCGCACCATGTCGGCGACGGTGATCACCGGAAAGTGCAGCCCGTAGGGCTTGCCGGTGCTCGGGTCGATGTCCTTCGGTCCGATCGTGCCCATGCAGCCGCCGAGCACGTTGGCGCAGATCACGAAGTAGCGGTCGGTGTCGATGACTTTGCCGGGGCCGACCATGAGCGACCACCAGCCGGGATTGCCGGTGATCGGATGGGTCGATGCGACGTATTGGTCGAGGGTCAGTGCGTGGCAAACCAGCACGACGTTGCGCTTGTCGGCATCCAATTCGCCGTATGTCTTGTATGCGACCGTGAACGGCCCAAGCTCCACGCCGCAGTCGAGGCGCAAGGGCTTGTCGGTGCCGAGCGTAACGCTCGGCCCGCCGGCTCCGGCCGCCGTCTCGATCGGACGCTTCAGCTCGCCCATGCCACCCGCCTTGGATCCTGCAAAGCCCTGATTGCTAAGGTTGCAATGCCATCCATGTCAATGTTTTCTTTGCTTTCAGGACCATGCCAGACTAAAAATATGCCCCATCACTTGATGCCCGGACCCCCAAACCCATGAGCGCTTCCGCGGACGAGCTCGGCGCGCTTCGGCGCGAGATCGACGAGATCGACGACCGTATTCACGACCTGCTGATGCGCCGCACCGATGTGGTGGAGCGCATCGCCGTCGTCAAGCGGCAGGCGACCGGCGGACCCGTATTCATGCGTCCGGGACGCGAGGCCGCCATTCTGCGCCGCCTGCTCGCACGCCACAAAGGGACGCTGCCGCGCGCGGTGATCGCGCGGGTCTGGCGGGAGCTGATCTCCGCCTATTGCAGGCTCGAAGGACCGTTTTCCGTGGCGGTGCTCGCGCCCGCCAAGTCGGTCGGTTATTGGGACATGGCGCGCCGCCACTACGGCTCCAGCACGCAGATGATGCTCTATCGAAATGTGCCGCAGGTGTTGAGCGCGGTGACCGAGGGGCAAGGCGTGCTCGGCATCCTGCCGGTGCCGCAGGAAGGCGAAAGCGATCCCTGGTGGCCGCATCTCGGCATCGGCACCGGCAAGCTTCGCATCGTCATGCGCCTGCCGTTCCTGCTTGATGACGCGGGACAATTCGAGAAGGTCACCGCTCTGGTCGTCGCGGCGGCGGAGCCGGAGCCGTCCGGCGACGACGCCAGCTATATCGCGATCGCCAATCGTGATCCCATGAGCCGCGCCCGTTTGAACGAGCTGTTGCGCAAGTCCGGCATCGACGGCCATAGCGTCTCGAGCGTGCCCGGCAGCGATGCGGGCGGCGGCGAGGTCCACCTGATCGAGGCTGACGGCTTTATCGGCCCCGACGACGGCCGCCTCGCTGAATTGATCGCGCTTTCCAACAACAGCGTGCGGCAAGCGGCATCGCTCGGCGCCTACGCGAAGCCGGTGCCGCTTCCGTGACGGCGGCGTCGGCAAATCTGCCGCAGCCGCGGCCCGGAATTCTCGGCATCGTGCCCTACAAGGGCGGCGAGTCGAGCGCGGAAGGCGTGGCGCTAGTTCGCAAGCTGTCGTCGAACGAGACGCCGCTCGGCGCCAGTTCGCGCGCCGTCGCCGCCTACAATGCCATGGCCGCCAAGCTGCACCGCTATCCGGACGGCGCGTGGAACGAGTTAAAGCGCGCGCTCGGCCGCCATCATGGCCTCGATCCCGACCGCATTCTTTGCGGCAACGGTTCGGACGAGCTCATCGGCCTGCTGGCGCAGGCGTATGCCGGCCCCGGCGACGAGGTGCTCTATAGCCGGCATGGCTTTCTCATGTATCCCATCGCCGCCATGGCGCATGGCGCGACGCCGGTTGCGGCGCCGGAGACCGAACTCACCGCCGACGTGGATGCGCTCCTGAAAAAGGTCACGCCGCGCACCAAGGTGGTGTTCCTTGCCAACCCGAACAATCCGACCGGCAGCTACCTGCCGGCGAGCGAAGTCAAGCGCCTGCGCGACGGCCTGCCGGCTCATGTGCTGCTGGTGATCGACGCGGCCTATGCCGAATACGTCAACCGCAACGACTACACGCCAGGGACGGAGTTGGTCGACCACGGCGGCAACACGGTGATGACGCGGACCTTCTCTAAGATCTACGGCCTCGCGGCGCTCCGCGTCGGTTGGGCCTACGCGCCGGCCGAGGTGGCGGGCGTCATTCAGCGAATTCGCGGCGCCTTCAACGTCAACGCCGTTGCCCAGGCCGCCGCCGTCGCGGCTCTGGAAGACACGGCGCATGTGGACAAGGCGCGAACCCACAACGACATCTGGCTGCCCTGGCTGACGCGCGAGCTTCGAGCGCTTGGGCTGGATGTCGCGCCGAGCGTCGGGAATTTCATTCTGGTCCGCTTCGGCGCCGCGCCGAAGGACGCCGCGGCCGCCGATCGCTTCCTGTCCCAGCGCGGCATCCTGCTCCGCGCCATGGGAGCCTATGGTCTTGGCGATTCCTTGCGCGCCACCATCGGGACGGAGGACGAGAACCGCGCCCTCGTTGCGGGCTTGCGGGAGTTCCTTGTGTGAGCCAGAAGACCAGGCCGCTGTATGACCGGTTGGCGCTGATCGGCATCGGGTTGATCGGCTCGTCCATCGCCCGGGTGGCTCGCCGGGAAGGTCTTGCGCGCGAGATCGTCGCCGCGGCGCCGAGCGAGGCGACGCGCGAGGCGGCGAAGCGCCTGGGGCTGGTCGATGCGATCCATAAGGAGCCGGCGGAAGCCGCCATGCACGCCGATCTGGTGATCGTCTGCGCACCGCTCGGCGTCTACGCCGATATCGCGGCGCGTATCGCGCCGGTGTTGCAGCGCGGCGCGACCGTGAGCGATGTCGGGTCCGTCAAGCAATCGGCCGTGCGCGACATCGGGTCGCTGGTGCCGGAAGGCGTGCATTTCATTCCGGGGCATCCGGTCGCCGGCACCGAACAGTCGGGACCGGAAGCGGGTTTCGCCGATCTGTTCCAGGGCCGATGGTGCATCCTCACGCCGCCGCCGGGCGTGGACCAGAAGGCGCTCGCGCGCCTGTCGGACTTCTGGCGCCGCGCGGGGAGCAAAGTCGAGGTCATGGACGCGCGCCACCACGATCTAGTGCTCGCCATCACCAGCCACGTGCCGCATCTCATCGCCTACAACATCGTCGCCACGGCCGACGACCTGGCGACGGTCACGGAATCCGAAGTCATCAAGTTTTCCGCCGGCGGCTTTCGCGACTTCACCCGCATCGCCGCGTCCGATCCCACAATGTGGCGCGACGTATTCCTGAACAACCGCGATGCGGTGTTGGAGATGCTGGGCCGCTTCAACGAGGACCTGTCGGCGCTGCAGCGCGCCATCCGCTGGGGCGACGGTCAGACCCTGTTCGACCTGTTCACCCGCACGCGCGCCATTCGACGCGCCATCATTGACGCAGGCCAGGAGGTGTCAGGGCCGGACTTTGGCCGGAAGGCGCCGGCAGAAGGGAAGGCACCGCCTCCGATTGCGAAACCGGCGGCTGCGAAGCCGAAGCCGGCGAAGTCGAAGACGCGGAAGAGGACGAAGCCGAAGACGCCGCCGCGGGCGGGACGGCGTTCGGGAACGGCAGCGGCGCGAGGCGGAGCAGCGGCACGGGCCCGACGTAAAGCCGGCCGTCCTGGGCGCTGACCGGAACCTTCAAGACCGCCGCGCCGTTGCCGTCGGACTGGGAAAGCAATCCGAGGGCGATCTTCGCGGTGCGTGCGTCGTTGGCGCGGATGCGTCCGGCGGAGGCGAGCGCATCCACCGTCGGGGCGAAGCCGCGAATTTCCGTGGCCATCGCGGCGAGCGGCCGCATCTCGTTGTCGAGCGCAAGCGTGCCAGAACCGCGCACGTCGAGCGGGCCCCATTTCACCAGGAAGCTGTTCAGCTCGATCGAGCCGCCGTCGTCGCGCCATGCCGCGATTTGATCGACGCCGCGCGGCTGGGGTGCCGGCAGCATGGCGTTGACATCCAGCGATGCGATGGTGTCGCCGAGCGGCCCGGCATATTCCGGCGGCACTTGCAACGCGTCCGCCTGCACGGCGAGATCCAGACTGTCGGGAGGCCGGCTGCGGTCCTCGCCGCGATTGGCGCGCTCGTGCAGCTGCAGCCGGCCTGCGGTCAGAGGCCGCGAGAGATCGGTGCCGGCTATGGTGACGCCGCTGCCATCGGCGGCAAGGCGTTCGAGTTTGCCGCCGCTCAGAATGAGGCTTGCCAGCATGCGGTTTGCGGATACGTGCGCATCGTGCCGCCGGCCGTTGGCAGTCCAGGCGATGTCGCCTGTATGCCCGAAGTCGAGGATCACATGGCCAAGGTCCCACGGCTGGATGTAGACGGTAAGCCGCTCGGCTTCGCTTTCCCAATGTCCGCCTTCGCCGGTCCGGCCGAAATGCGGCTTGCCGAATGTGAGTACCAGACGCCCGGGGAATCCCGTCGTATCGCGCGATGAATAGGACACCGCGTAGCCTTCGGCTTCGCGATCGGCGATCCACCGTTCGGTCGCCGCATCCATGCGCCCGGCCAGCACGTGCCAATAGATCGTGTAGCCGGCGATGCCGGCGGCGAGGGCCGCAATGAGAAGGACGTATCGCATGGGCGCCTTTTATATAAACGCCGCGAGCCGCGCCGTCGATGCGATCTTGCTTGGCGCGCGCATCGATCGATAGAGTGGGCGCGCCGCTCGAAGGATTCCAATCCGTGACCGATCGCGCCGTTGCGTCTCGCGTCCAAAATATTTGGCTTAGCGCCATGCCGGGGCTTTTCGTCGTA
Organism: Candidatus Cybelea sp.; assembly: GCA_035632095.1. GTDB lineage: Bacteria > Pseudomonadota > Alphaproteobacteria > Ferrovibrionales > Ferrovibrionaceae > DASQHM01. The sequence continues at coordinate 23,665 of DASQHM010000152.1, forward strand.
CTCTGGAGCACGGGCTTCATCGGCGGCAAGCTCGGCATTCCCTACGCGCCACCGCTCACCTTTCTGGCGCTGCGTTTCGCCATCGTCACTGTTCTGCTGCTGATCCTGTCTTTCGTCACATCGGCGCCCTGGCCGCGAAGCTGGCGCAAGGTCGGGCATATGGCGGTCGCGGGTCTCCTGGTGCAGGGCTGCTATCTCGGCGGCGTGTTCACCTCGCTCGCTCACGGCGTTCAGGCGGGCGCGTCGTCGCTGATCGTCGGCATTCAACCTCTTCTGGTCGCGGCCGTCGCCGGTCCGCTGCTTGGCGAGCGCGTGGGCCGCGCGCATTGGATCGGCCTGGTGCTCGGCCTTGCCGGCGTAGCGCTGGTCGTATGGGACAAGCTTAGCCTCGGCCTCGGCACGCCGATCGGCATGGGCCTGTCGATCTTCGCGCTTGCCGGCATGACGGCCGGAACGGTCTATCAGAAGCGCTATTGTGCCGATCAGGACCTACGCACCGGCAACGTGGTGCAATTCGCGGCGACCACAGTCGCCGTGCTGCCGCTTGCCGCCACCTTCGAGACCATGCGTATCGACTGGACGCCGCAATTCGCGTTTGCGCTGGCGTGGCTTTGCCTGGTGCTTTCGCTCGGCGCGATCAGCCTGCTCTATGTCTTGATACGCAGAGGCGCCGCCTCGAAAGTGTCGAGCCTGTTCTACATGGTGCCGCCCTGCACGGCGATCATGGCGTATTTCCTGTTCGGCGAAACGCTGAGCCCGTTGGCGTTGTTCGGCATGGCCGTCGCCGTGGCGGGCGTGGCCCTGGTCAACTTCGGGCGCTGATGGCGCGAAAACCCAAAGCCATCGTCATCCCCGAATTGCCCAACGCGCCGGCTTTGGACTTCGCACCGGGCGACCTCTGGGTGTTCGGCTACGGCTCGCTCATGTGGCGCCCGGGATTTCCCTATGTGGAGGCAAAGGGCGCGACGCTCTATGGCTATCACCGCGCGCTCTGCCTCTGGTCGTATCACTATCGCGGTACGCCGGCGAAGCCGGGCCTGGTCTTCGGCCTGGACGCGGGCGGCGCTTGCCGCGGCCGCGCCTTCCGCGTGGCGGCGCGCCATCGCGTCCGGGTGGTGCGCTATCTCTATCGCCGGGAACTGATCTCCTACGTCTATGTGCCGAAGCTGCATCGCGTTCACCCCGACGGCCGCGGCCCGGTGCGGGCCCTGATCTTCGTGGCCGACCGCGACAATCCGCAATATGCCGGCAAGCTCTCGGTCCGGCGCGCGGCGGCGATCATGGCGGTTGCGGCCGGCAGGACAGGCACGGCCCGCGACTATCTCGCCAGCACCGTGGCGCATCTGGATGCGCTCGGCATCCGCGACGGCGCGGCCCACGCGGTGCATGAACGCGTGATGCAATTGCCGGCTTCCCGCCGCCGCCGGGGATAGGGCATGATCGTCGCGTCATGACATCGCATGTCTGGATCTCCATCGCCTGCCCCGACCGCACCGGCCTGATCGCCGAAGTGGCGGGGTGCTTGTTCGATCACGGCGCCAACCTCGGCGACACGACGTTCGCGGTGCTCGGCGCCGGCGCGGAATTCACCTCGGTCTGCGAAATCCCCGACGGCATCGCGCTCGATCAGCTGCATGCGGCGCTGGCGGCGCTCGATGTCTTACGGAGCGCCGACATCACCGTGCGCCCGTTCACGCTGCAGCCGGTGCATGAGCCGTCGGCCCGCATCTCGCACGTGGTGGTGGTGAGCGGCGCCGACCGCCCGGGCCTGGTGGCGCGGCTTTGCGAGGCTTTCGCGGGCTTCGGCGCCAATATCGTGCGGCTCGACTGCGAGCGCATGCCCGAGGGGCGGGGCGACACCTATGTGGCGCGCTTCGCCGTAAATATTCCGCCGGCCTCGGCCGCAAACTGCCTCGCGACCGTGTCCAATACGGCGGAAGGCCTGCAACTCACCTGCAAGGTCGAGCCGGCGTAGGCAGCCTCATCCTTCGACAGGCTCAGGATGAGGCGCGGGCCGCTCAGCTGCACTTGCTGTAGCCGCAGCTGGTGCAGGTGTCGCAGCCCTCGATGTGCATCAGCGCGGCCTGGCCGCATTTCGGGCATTGGCGGAAGCGCATGTCGGGATGGCCACGCTCGTCGCCCGCCGCTTTCAGCAGCTTCACGGCCTCTGCCTCCTTGTCGTGCGGATCGGCGATGAAGCCGATGTCGATCAAATGCCGCTCGATCACCTCGCCGATGGCGGCGAGCAGCGACGGCACGTAGCGCCCGCCCATCCAGGCGCCGCCGCGCGGGTCGAACACGGCCTTAAGCTCGTCCACCACGAACGACACGTCGCCGCCGCGCCGGAACACCGCCGAGATCATGCGCGTCAGCGCCAGCGTCCAGGCGTAGTGCTCCATGTTCTTCGAGTTGATGAACACCTCGAACGGGCGGCGGCGGCCGTCCTGCACGATGTCGTTGATGGTGATGTAGATGGCGTGTTCGCTCTCGGGCCAAGCGATCTTGTAGGTCTGCCCCGGCAACGCCTCGGGCCGGTCGAGGGGGCGCGTCATGTAGACCACGCCGCCGGCCTCGAAGGCATCGCGGGGGCGCGCCGCCGGAGGTTTCAGCGGCAGCTCGGCTTGCAGCGCCGGAACCCTGCCGCCGACTTTGGCCGGCTGCTTCACTTCCAGCACGGCGCCGGTCACGTCGTTTGGCCGGTAGGTCGTGCAGCCCTTGCAGCCGAGGTCGTAGGCCTGGAGATAGACGTCCTTGAACGCGTCGAAGGTGATGTCTTCCGGGCAGTTGATCGTCTTCGAGATCGAACTGTCGATGTATTTCTGCGCGGCGGCTTGCATGCGCACGTGATCGGCCGGCGTCAGGGTCTGCGCATCCACGAAGGCATCGGTCAGCGGCGCGGTCTCGCCCTTCAGGCGGCGGTAGAGCCGATAGGCGTAGTCGCTGACCTCTTCCTCACGCCGCGTACCGTCGGGCATGAGGATGTTGCGCCGGTAGTTGAAGCTGAACACCGGCTCCAGCCCCGAGGAGATATTGTCGGCTAGGAGCGAGATGGTGCCGGTCGGCGCGATCGAGGTGAGCAGCGCGTTGCGGATGCCGTGGGCGGCGATCGCCTCGCGCACGTCGGGCTCCAGCGCCTGGATCTGCTCGCCTTGCAGATACTTGTCGCGATCGAACAGCGGGAAGGAGCCCTTCTCGGCGGCAAGCTCGGCGGATGCGAGATAGGCGGCCCGCCGCAGGTGCCGCAGCCAAAGCTCGGTCAACTCGATGCTGCGGGCGGAGCCGTAGCGCGCGCCGACCATGATCAGCGCATCCGCCAGGCCGGTGACGCCGAGGCCGATGCGCCGCTTGGTCAGCGCCTCCTGCCGTTGCTGCGGCAGCGGAAAATTCGACGCATCGATCACGTCGTCCATCATGCGGACGGCAATGCGGGTGAGGCGTTCGAGCTCGCCGACGTCGACGGCGGCCCGATCCTCGAACGGCTCGCGCACCAGCCGCGACAGATTGATGGAGCCGAGCAGGCACGCGCCGTACGGCGGCAGCGGCTGTTCGCCACACGGGTTTGTGGCCGATATGATTTCTACGTAGCGCAGATTGTTGGCGCGGTTGATGCGGTCGATGAAGATCACGCCCGGCTCGGCATAGGCGTAGGTGGCGCGCATGATCTTGTCCCAGAGCGTGCGGGCATCGACGGACTTGTACGCGGTGCCGCCGAACTTGAGCTCCCACGGCGCGTTCTCCTTCACCGCCTGCATGAAGGCGTCGGTGACCAGCACCGACAGGTTGAACATGCGCAAGCGGCCCGGCTCCTGCTTCGCCGCGATAAAGGCCTCGATGTCGGGATGGTCGCACCGGAGCGTCGCCATCATGGCGCCGCGGCGATGGCCGGCCGACATGATGGTGCGGCACATGGCGTCCCACACGTCCATGAAGGTGAGCGGCCCGGACGCATCGGCGCCGACGCCCTTCACCGGCGCGCCCTTCGGCCGCAGGGTGGAGAAGTCGTAGCCGATGCCGCCGCCTTGCTGCATGGTCAAGGCGGCTTCCTTCAAGTGCTCGAAAATGCCGCCCATGTCGTCGGGCACGGTGCCCATGACGAAGCAGTTGAACAGCGTGACTTTGCGCTCGGTGCCGGCGCCGGCGATGATCCGCCCCGCAGGCAGGAACTTGAAATCCTCCAGGGCCTGGTAAAAGCGCGGCTCCCAGACTGCGGGATCGGCCTCGCGGGCGGCGAGGGCGCGTGCGATCCGCGTCCAGGTGTCCTCCATGTTGAGGTCAACCGGCGCGCCGTCGGCCGCCTTGAGGCGGTATTTCATGTCCCAGATCTGCTGGGAAATGGGCGCAACCGGCGTCATGGAACGGGCAACTCCACGTCGAGAATCCGCATCGCGAACGAAACAAGATCAATCTTAGCGGCAAACATTAAAGATACGCATTGACCTCTGTCAGGTCAAGCTCGGTTCCGGTTTTGTTTCCATGCCGTTCCTTGGAACAAGATATTAATTCTTAAGGGAAATCCGGCCGTTTGCGCTCTTCGGGGGCCGAGTATTCGCGGCCCAAATACTCGCCCTTGGTGTGCTGCGTCAGGGGTTGCCGCGTCCCTCCGCGACCAGCCGCGCCGTGGCGCCTTCGATCACGGACTCGAGCCTGGCGACGAAACTCTTGCGCTCGAGGCCGGGCGGGATCGGCGGCAGGAACTCGACCACCATGGTGCCGGGAAACTTGAGGAAGCGCCGCCTCGGCCACCGCAGGCCGGTGTTCAGCGCCACCGGCACGACCGGCAACCCGAGCTGGCCGTAGAGCGCGCCGATGCCCGGCTGATAGGCGCGCCGCTCGCCGGGCGCTGTGCGCGTGCCTTCGGGGAAGATCACGATGGGCCGGTTCAGCGCTACCGCGGCCCGGGCATCGGCGATCATGCGTCTGAGCGCCGCCGCGCCCGCCTTGCGGTCGACGATGATCATGCGCGTCTTCAGGCAATACCAGCCGTACACCGGAATCCAGACCAGTTCCCGTTTCATCACCAGGGCCGGATCGTCGAGCAGCACGTGATAGACGAACGTGTCGAAGGCCGATTGATGCTTGGACGCGACGATGGCGGCGCCCTTCGGCCGGTGCTCGAGACCGCGCACCTCGAGCCGGATTCCGGCGAGCGCGCGCAGCAGCGCGATGGCGCCCCGCGCCCATTGCCGCTGGCCATAGACAACCCAGAGCCGCGAGCCGGCAAGCGCCGGCAGGAAGGCCAGGTTCATCGCAACGGTCCAGACATAGAAGGCGATCTGGAACAGGAGCGCGCGCAGCGCGGTCACGTGGCCTGCTCCGCCCAATCGAGCCAGCGCGCGATGCGCCCGCCGCTCAATTCGTCGAGCCGCTGGCCCACCAGCAGCGCCAGATATTTGTCGAATTCCTCGGCCAGCAGATAGGCCGTGCCGGGCCAGGCCCACCAATCGTCGAGCTTGAACTGCTCGGGAAACACCGGATGCGCCACCAGCTCCGCGTCGGGCAGGCGGCGGTGCAGCTCGATGAGACTGCGGGGCATGTGGTAGGCGGCGGTGACCACGCGCAGGCTTCGATACCCGTTGGCGCGCGCCCATTCGGCGGTCTCGATGGCATTGCCCCAGGTATTCGCGGCGGCGAAGCCGAGATCGACGCAGCAATCGATCAGCGCCGCCTGGCGGCCGGCGATCTGGCGCAGCGCCGTGCGCCCCGTGCTCGGATTGACGCCGGAGACGAACATGCGCTTGGCCTTGCCGGCCGCCAGCAGTTCCAGGCCCGCATCGAGGCGAAGCGCGCCGCCGGTCAGCACCACGATGCCGTCGGTCTGGCGCTCGGGATCGCTCACGCCGTGCGGCACCTCGCCGACGAACGCGACCAGTGCGCCGAGCCACAGGAGCCCGGCCGCCGCGACGGCGAGGGCGATGGCATGCAGCAAACGTTCGCGCGGCGGCTGGTGCTCGAGCCGAATCGTCATGGCGGCGGTTTCAGCAGCGCGGCGACGGCGGCGGCGAGATCGCCGTAAACCGACACGGGCAGCACGTCGGCAGGTATGCCGTCGGCCTGGGCCTTCGCGCCGTTGCCGGTGCGAACCAGGATGCGCCGGCACCCGACCTTGGCCGCCGCCTGCAGATCGCGCAGCGAGTCCCCGATGAAGACCGCGTCCGCCGGCGATGCGCGAAAGCGCCGCATGGCCTCGAGCAGCATGCCGGGACCGGGCTTGCGCCGCTCGGTCGCGGCCCAGGGCGCGTCCGGCGCAACCAGCAGGTCGTCGAGACGTGCGCCCGCCGCCGCCAATTCGCCATGCAGCTTGGCGTGGATGCGCTCGAGCATGGCGACGTCGATGATGCCTTTGCCGATGCACGATTGGTTGGTGCAGACCACCACCCGGTGGCCCGCGTCGTTCAATTGCCGCACGGCGCCGGCCGAGCCGGCGATCATCACCAGTTCGCCCGGGGTCTTGACGTAGTTGCCGGTCTCTTCGTTCAGCACCCCGTCGCGGTCGAGCATCACCAGCATGGGTCAGGTCATCCGCCGAAGCGTGGTCAGCACCGTGAGCCGCGCCGTGACGATCGCCAATATGGTCGCCGCAACCGGCGCCGCGACCAGAATGGCCCAGCTCTTGGGACCGAGTTGCACGCTCGGCAACAGGGGCGCGTCCAGCGCCGACGCAAAGCGCGCCACCAGGGCGACGATGGCCGCCGCCGCCACCAGCCCGAGCACGGAGCCCGCGGCGGCGCGGCGGAAGGTCTGCGATTCGAATTGCTCGGCAATCTGTCCGTCGCGCGCGCCGATCAGATGCAGCACTTCGATCATGTCGCGATGGACGGCGAGGCCGGCGCGCGTGGCGAACACCACCAGCGCCACGGTCGACAAGCCCACCAGCGCCACCACGGCGACGGCCAGCCATTGCAGCGTCCGGGCGAGCCGCACCATGCTCGCAAGCCACGGTTTGTGATCGTCGACGCGGGTCCCCGGCACCGCCTGCTGCAACTGCGACGCCAGGGCGGCGGTATCGACCGCGGCGCCCTTGACCAAGCGCACGTCGATCAGCGCCGGAACCGGAAGATCCGCGTCCATTGCGGTCTTGCCGAGCCAGGGTTCCAGCAGCTTGTCGATTTCGGGCCTGGTCAGCGGCCTTGCCGACTCGACGCCCGGCGCCGCCTTCAACAAGGCCACGGCCTTGTCGATCCGCTGTTGCGCGTCGCGCGCCTTGGCGTCGCCGATCTGCACCGTGAGACTGCCTTCGATGCTGCGGCTCCATGTTTCGGTCGCCTGCTGCAATGCGATGGCGCCGACCAGCGCCAGCACCGCGAGGAATACCATGGTCGCCACCACGGACGGCAAGTAGCGGCCGGCCGGATCGTCTGCGAGCTTCAGGTTAGAGCGAAGGCGCTGGATCATGCCGCCTGTTCCTGCGGCAGGACCAGCTCGCCGTTGTCGAGCCGCATCACCGGCCGGCGGAAGCTTTCGATCAGATGCTGATCGTGGGTCGCGATCACCACGGTCGTTCCGGTCTTGTTGAGTTCCAGGAACAGATGCATGAGCCGCATGCCCATGTCGGGGTCCACGCTGCCGGTCGGCTCGTCGGCCAGGATCAGGCGCGGATGGGCGATGACCGCGCGCGCGATGGCGACGCGCTGCTTCTCGCCACCCGACAGCGTCGGCGGTCGCGCGTTGATCTGGTCGGAGAGCCCGACCCAGCGCAACAGTTCGATCACATGGGCGCGGACCTGGTCGTCCTTCACGCCGGCGATGCGGAGCGGCAGCGCCACGTTGTCGAGCGCGCTGAGGTGATCGAGCAGGCGGAAATCCTGGAACACCACACCGATGCGCCGCCGCAGGGCCGGCAGCCTGTGCCGGGGCGTGTGCGACAAGTCGTGATCGAACATGGTGATCAGGCCGCGCGACGGGCGGGTGGCGAGATAGAGCAGCTTCAGCAGCGAAGTCTTGCCGGCGCCGCTCGGGCCGGTCAGAAAATGGAACGTGCCCGGCGCCAGACGGAAGCTGATGTCGCGCAGTACCTCCGGGCCGAGGCCATAGCGCATGCCGACGTTTTGAAAGCGGACCAACCGATTCGGCTCCTCTTCCGTCGCATCGCACACACGCTTCCGACAAGCGCATCGCACGGCGTCCGATGGCGCATTCGGGGCTGGTCGGCCTTGCCTTGGCGAGGACAATCGGCCTATAAGGTCACAGCCCCGGATTGGCGTTCGCCGACATGATATTAACCTGCCCCGACTGCGCAACGCGCTATTTGATCGACCCCGCGGCGTTGCTGCCCGACGGCCGGCGGGTGCGCTGCGCCAAGTGCAACGCGACGTGGCGCGAAGAGCCGCCGGCGGACATGCCGAAGCTGATCGAGGTCGAGCCGCCGCCGCAGCGCGTGCGGCCGTTGCCGGCAGGTTCGAACCTGCCGGCCTTGGCCGAGCCGCAGCGGGCGCGGAGCGGCGCCCTCGGTTGGATCGCGCTTCTGGTGATCATCGGCGGCATCCTCGCGGGCGGCTGGTACGGGCGCGAGCGAATCGTCGCCGCCTGGCCGCCGGCCGGCCAGCTCTACGCCATTCTCGGCCTCAACGCGCAGCCGGTGGAAAAGTTCGGACTGGTATTTCGCAATATCCATTCCACCACGGCGGTCGAGGCCGGCGTCACCGTGCTGGTCGTCTCGGGCGACATCGTCAACACCAGCGGCGAAGTAAAGCCGGTGCCGAGGTTGCGGGTCGGCTTGCGCAACGCCGACCGGCAGGAAATCTATCATTGGGTCTTCGCGCTCGATGACAGCCAGATCGCTCCGTCCGGCACGCTTTCCTTCAGCACCCGCTTGAGCAGCCCGCCGGCGGAGGCACGCGACCTTCAGGTGACGTTCGTCGCAGCCGAGGGCGAGAAGTCCTGAAGGTTCGTGCGCTGTCCTGAGGGTTCGCGATGCCGCATCCGAACGCCAAGGTGGAAGTTCTCTTTAGCGCGGCCGAGATCGCCGAGCGCATCCGCGTGCTGGCGCTGGCCATTGCCGCGGACATGGGACCCGACTTGCTGCTTGCCGCGGTGCTGAAGGGCAGCTTCGTCTTCGCCGCCGACCTGATCCGCGCGCTGCACTACGCCGGCATCCGTCCCGAAATCGATTTCATGACGCTGTCGAGTTACGGCGCCGCCACCGAGAGTTCCGGCCGCGTCGAAATATCGCGCGACGTGGACCAGACCCTGCAAGGCCGCAAAGTTCTGCTGCTCGATGACATTCTCGAATCCGGCCGCACCCTGGCGTTCGCACGCGACTCGCTCGGCCGGCGCGGCGCCGACGTGCGCATCTGCGTTCTCCTGGACAAGCCGGGCAAGCGCAAGGCGGCCATCGAACCCGACTACACGGGCTTCGTCTGCCCCGATCGTTTCGTCGTCGGCTACGGCCTCGACTATGCGCACTATTACCGGGAATTGCCCTATATTGGCGTGATCGAAGGTCACTAGCCGACGGAGCGGGGCAGGCGGGGATGGCGCGGATTCTGTTGGCCGACGACGAGGCCGCCGTGCGCGAGTTCGTCCGCCGCGCGCTCGTGGCGCAGGGCCACGAGGTGACGTCGGTCTCCGACGGCGCGGAAGCGCTGCAGGCGCTCAAAAGCTCGCCGTTCGATTTGCTGCTAACCGATATCGTCATGCCGCTCATGGATGGCATCGCTCTCGCCTTGAAGGTGGCGAAGGAGCACCCCAAGGTGCGCATCCTGCTGATGACAGGCTATGCCGCCGAACGCGAGCGCGCCCACAACCTTCATGTGCTGGTGCACGAGGTCGTCTCGAAACCGTTCACCATGCGGCAGATCTGCGATGCGGTCGAACAGGCGCTGGCGAGCGGGAGTTAGCTGACGGCATTCAGCTGTCAGCGATCAGCGGTCAGAACAAGAAAATCGCTTGACCGCAGAGGGCGCTGAGGATCGCAAAGAAGCGCGGAGCGAGTGTCAATCTTCTCCGCGGCCCTCCGCGTTCTTTGCGGTTAAACGATTTCTTGCCGACGGCCTGTTTCAGAACCGCTTGAGCAGGCGGTCGAGGTATTGCCGTTCCGGCTCCGGACGCTGGCGTTCGCCGGAGCGACGATAGAGCTCTTCCAGGATCTCGCGGCTGCGTTGCGTGTCGGCTTGATCCGGCACCTTGGTCGAATCGCCGTCGTCCCAGTCGCCGGGCAGCGGCCGGCCGAGCGGGTCTTCCTTCTCGGCGCCGGCGCGGCCTTGACGCTGCTGGTTCTGGCCGTTCTGCCCCTGTTGATTGGCGTATTGCTGCATCATGCCCTGCAGGCCCTGGCGCAATTGATCGAGCGCTTCCGTCTCCGGCTGCACGGCCCGGCCGGCCGACCCCTGGTTGAGCGCATCCCGCGCGTCGCGCATGGAGCGTTCGGCGCGGCCGAGCGCACCGGGAATCTCGCGCCCCGCTTCGCCGAGCTGGCGCATCAATTCGTCGAGCTGGCCGCGCAGCGCTTCCTGTTCCCCCGACATGCCCTGCATGTCCTCTTCGCCTTCGCCGGATTGGCCGGGTTGTCCGCCGCGCTGCGGCTGGCGGCCCTGCCGTCCCTGCTGACTCTGCTGGCCGGACTGCTGTCCCGATTGCGAACGGCGGAAGGTTTTGTCGAGAAGTTGCTGCTGGCGATGCAGCAGATCGTTCAAGCCGCGCATGGTCTGCTCGGCCTGGCGCTGGCCCGGTTGGCGCGAGGGCCGGCCCGCATGCAGGTTCTCGAGCAGGTTCTCGAGCCGCGAAAGCATGTCGCGCGCCGCATCGCGTTGACCCGAGCGCGCCATCTCGCGCGCCCGATCCATCATGCGCTGCAGGTCTTCGCGCGACAGCATCTGCGCGTCGGGCGGCAATTCGCTCATTTCGTCCTGGGTCTGGCGCTTGGCATCCTCGGCCAAGGCTTGCAGGAAGTTGTCGAGCGCCTGCTGCAGCCGTTCCATGAGGCGCTGGATTTCATCGTCCGGGGCGTTGCGGCCGAGCGCGTCCATGAGATCGCGCTGCGCCTGGCGGAGCTCGCGCTCGGCGAGCGATAGTCCGCCGTCTTCGAGCCTGAGCGCCGTGTCCCACAACAGATCGACCACGCCCGAGACGTTCGCCGGCACGTTGCTTTCGCCGAGGCGCGCCTTCGCCGTCACCAGCGACAGGTAAACCACGGCGTCATCGCCGAACGTCGCCGGGAAGCTCGAGATGGCGCCGAGCGCCATGCCGATCACGGATTGCGGACGCTCCGCCGTGGCGAGCCAGCGCCGCAGCTCGACCAGCGCGCGCGCCACCGGATGATGGAATTCGCGCGCCGGCAGAACCATGGTTTCCGGCGCGCTGCTGCCTTTCTGGCCGGTCGCGTCTTCGGCGGTCAACGTGATCGTGACTTTCAGGCCGGCCCACGGATGGGCGGTCAGGTCGTGATAGGCGGTTTCCGAAGCGGACTTCGGGTTGAGACCAGGCAGCGGCAGCGGCAAGGACAGGGTCTCGGTGCCGCCCTCGCGGCGGATCTCCACGCCGACCTTGGCGAGACCGTAATCGTCGCTCGCCTTGTAGTGCAGCTTGAGCGCCTTGCGCTGCGTTTCCGACGGCGGTTCGACGAACGCGATCTGCGGCGGCTGATCCGGCACGATGGCGATGCGCCACGATGCAAGCGGGCTGCCCGATTGCTCGACCGTGAGATGCTCGCCGGCGTTAATCGCCTTGCTGAGCTGGAAGTTCTGCCGGTCCACGGTTTCGAACGGTGTCGCGCCGCCGTCCTCGACCAGTCTCGGCTGGCTGCGCCCGCCATGCACCCGGATCGCAAGCGCACTGCCGACCGGCACCTTGACGGGTGCGGCGGTCGTATCCACAGGCCCGGACTCGCGGGTCAGGAAGATCGGCGGCAGCGAGGTATAGGCGGGCGGGCTGATCCAGGCATCGATGCTGGGCGCCTGGCGGCCCGTCCCGGTAAAGTCCGGCGTCAATGCGATACGGAGGCGCTCCGCCGTGTCGTCGTTGGCGACGATCAGTCCGAGCACAAGCAGCAACCCGAGCACACCGCGGAAGGCCCAAGGGTCGCGGGCCGCCAGCCCAGCCCGCGGCATTCCCACGCGAATGCCCTTGAGCGCCGCCAGAAGACGGGCCCGATGCGCCTGCCACAGGGCAAGGCTCGCCGGATCGTCGGTGTTGATCGCCGGGCGGTCTTCGAGTTGCGCCAACGGACGGTGCACGAGGCCGCTGGAAAGCTCGATGCGACGCCGTGCTTCCTCGCGGCTCGGCACCCGGAAGCGCCACAACCCGCGTGCGAGCGCGATCGCGAATAAAGTTGCGAACAATATGAGGCCGGCAACGTGCGGCCAGCCCGGAGCCAGCGACCACAGATCGAACAGGCTGATGACGAGAAAGAGCGCCGCCACGCCGATTGCGGGCGCGATCGCGGGCCAAAGCCGCTCGACCAGAATGGCGAGTGCGGCCAGGACCAGGCGGCGCCCGAAGGACGGCGTGGTCGTCATGCCTTGCCGCCTCGCGCGGCACTGCTCGATGCGGCGAGCCAATCCGGCAAGGCGTCCTGCGCCAGGAGTTCGTCATACGTCGGCCGAGCGCGAACCACGGCGAAACGTCCGCCCTTCACCAGCACTTCCGGAACCAGGGGCCGCATATTGTACGTAGAAGCCATCACCGCTCCATAGGCTCCAGCCGTCAGGATGGCGATCAAATCGCCGGCGGCGAGCGGCGGCATCGGCCGGTCCGCAGCCAACGTATCGGTAGTTTCGCATACCGGACCGACAAAATCGACCGGCGCCGTCGTTGCGTCGCCGGCCGGTTGGTTAACCGGAATGATCCCGTGCCACGCGTCGTAGAGCGGCGGGCGCATCAGATCGTTCATGGCCTCGTCGAGGATCACGAAGGTTTTACTGCCGCCTTGCTTGATGTAGACGACTTTCGCCACCAGCACCCCGGCATTGCCGACGATCAGCCGGCCGGGTTCCAGCATCAGCTCGCAGCCGAGGTTGCCGATGATGCGCGCGATCATGGCCGCGTAACTCTCGGGCGTCGGCGGCGTCTCGCCGTTGTAGGGAATGCCGAGCCCGCCGCCGAGGTCGAGGTGGCGAATGTCGTAGCCGTCGGCGCGCAGCATCTCGACCAGCTCGCGCAGGCGACGGAACGCCGCCTCAAGCGGCGTCAGATCCAGAAGCTGCGAGCCGATGTGCACCGACAAACCGATGGGGCGCACGCCCGGCAGCTTGGTTGCCAGCGCATAGATGTCGCGGGCGCGATCCCACGGCATGCCGAATTTGTTCTCGGCCTTGCCGGTGGAGATCTTGGCGTGGGTCTTGGCGTCCACATCCGGATTGATGCGAAGCGTAATCGGCGCGCGCTTGCCCAGCGCCGAGGAGACCTCGTTCAGCGCCGCAAGCTCGGGCTCGGATTCCACGTTGAACTGCAGGATGCCGCATTGGAGCGCAAAGCGCATTTCCGCGCGTGTCTTGCCGACGCCGGAAAACACGATGCGCTCCGGCGGAACGCCCGCTTGCAAGGCGCGGCGCAACTCGCCTTCCGATACCACGTCGGCGCCGGCCCCGAGGTCGGCGAGGGTGCGCACGACGCCCAGGTTCGAGTTGGCCTTCAGCGCATAGAAGACCTTGGCCCGCTGGTTCTTGAAGGCGTCGGCGAAGACGCGATAGTGCCGTTCGAGCGTCGCCGTGGAATAGCAATAGAACGGCGTGCCCACGGCCTCGGCGATGGTCCCGAGCGGGACGTCCTCGGCGTGGAGCCGGCCGTGCCGGTATTCGAAGTGATTCATACGCGCCCTTCGCTCAATGCGCGGTCCGGATGTCCGGCAGGTCCACGTCCGACTTCCGCGGGTCGGAGCCCTCGGGCGGCTCGAGGCGGCCCTTCTTGCCGCACGCGGCGACGGCGAGCAGCACGGCAAGAGCGATCAGGAACCGTTTGCGGGTCATGGGTGTTCACTTTCGATGGCCGCGCGCGCCGCCGCAATAGCCTTGACCACCCGGTCCGGCGACGTGCCGCCGAAACTGGTCCGGCTCTTGACCGAGTTGTCGAGGCCAAGCACGGCAAACACGTCCTTGGTGATCGCGGCATGGACCGATTGCATGTCCGCAAGGGTCAATTCCTCGAGACCGCACGACTTCTGCTCGGCGAGCCGGACCAGGCGCCCGGCAACGTGGTGCGCGTCGCGAAACGCCAGCCCCTTCACCCGCACAAGCCAGTCGGCGAGATCGGTGGCGGTGGCGTAGCCGGTGCCTGCGGCGGCGCGCATGGCGGCCGGATTCGCCCGCATGTCGGCGACCATGCCGGTCATGGCGGCCAGGCAAAGCTCGATTGAATCCGCGGCGTCGAACGTCGGCTCCTTGTCCTCTTGCATGTCCTTTCCATAGGCGAGCGGCAGGCCTTTCATGGTCATCAGCAACGCCTGGTACGCGCCGGCGATGCGCCCGCATTTGGCGCGGACCAGTTCGGCCGCGTCCGGGTTGCGCTTCTGCGGCATGATCGAAGAACCGGTGGTGAAGGCGTCCGACAGCGTCACGAAGCGGAATTGCGCCGAGCACCACAGCACCAGCTCCTCGGCAAGGCGCGACAAATGCATGGCGGCGATGGCGGCGGCGGAAAGATACTCAAGCGCATAATCCCGGTCGGACACCGCATCGAGGGAATTCCGCATGGGCCGGTCGAAACCGAGCGCGCGCGCCGTCGCATCCCGGTCGATCGGAAACGACGTGCCGGCAAGCGCCGCGGCGCCGAGCGGGCTTTCGTTGGCCCGGTGCCGGCAATCCCGCGCGCGGCCGCGGTCGCGGCCGAAC
>DASQHM010000153.1:0-14525 GCA_035632095.1 Candidatus Cybelea sp.
CGGCACTCTATCCATGGCGAACGGTGCGGCGAAACCTGATGCTGCCGCTCGAGATCATGGGCGTTCCCGCCGCAGAGCGGACGGAGCGGGCCAAGCGCCACCTCGCCATGGTCGGCCTGGAAGGCTTCGAGCGGAAGTTTCCCTGGCAGCTGTCGGGCGGCATGCAGCAGCGCGTTTCCATCGCGCGCGCCTTGAGCTTCGAGCCGAAGCTGCTGCTGATGGACGAGCCTTTCGGCGCCCTCGACGAAATCACCCGCGATCACTTGAACGAACAGTTGCTGCGGCTCTGGGAGCGCACCGGCAAGACCGTGGTCTTCGTCACCCATTCGATACCCGAAGCCGTATTCCTTTCCAATCGCATCGTGGTCATGTCGCCGCGGCCGGGCCGCATTCTGGACGTGATCGAAAGCGACCTGCCGGCCAACCGCACATTGGATGTGCGCGAAACGCCCGAATTCCTGGAGATCGCTCGTCGAGTCCGCGTCGCGCTCCGCGCCGGTCACAGCTATGACGATTGACCGCGCCCTCGGCCCCGGCGTGTCGCCGTTCGGCGCGGGGGCGGTCTTGCGGCGCATCGGCGGCGGCAAGACCATGCCGCTCTCGCTGGTTCTGGCGGCGACCCTGGTGCTCTGGTACCTGGGGGCGATCTGGCTGAACGCGCCATTGGTGGAGCAGCGGCTGGAACAAACGGACGGGCCGCATTCGGTCGCCGAATACATCGGCACAGCCTATGCGCTGGACCGGCCCATTCTTCCGGCACCGCACCAGGTGGCGATCGAGTTCTACGAATCGGTCTTCGACCAGGAAATCGATTCGCCGCGCAGCTTGCTGTTTCATGCCTATGTGACCGGATCTGCGGCGCTGGTGGGCTTCCTGTTCGGCACCGTGCTCGGCGTGCTGCTCGCCGTCGGCATCGTGCATCTGCGCACCCTCGACCGCAGCCTGCTGCCGTGGATCATCGCATCCCAGACCGTGCCGATCCTCGCCATTGCGCCGATGATCATCGTCGTGCTCGGCAACCTCGGCCTTACCGGCCTGGTGCCGAAGGCGGTGATCTCCATGTATCTCTGCTTCTTCCCGGTGACCATCGGCATGGTCAAGGGCTTGCGCTCGCCCGACCTGCTGCAACTCGACCTCATGCGCACCTACTCGGCGACGCCGAGCCAGGTGTTCTGGAAGCTGCGCTGGCCGGCCGCCATGACGTTCCTGTTCACGTCGCTGAAGGTCGCCGTCGCCATAAGCCTTGTCGGCGCCATCGTCGGCGAGCTGCCGACCGGCGCCCAGGCCGGCATCGGCGCCCGGCTCCTGGTCGGCTCCTACTACGGCCAGACCGTGCAGATTTGGTCCGCGCTGCTCATGGCGGCGGTGCTCGGCATGGTGCTGGTGGCGGCGGTCGGCGTCATCGAACGCGCCACCATGCGGCAGATGGGTGCGCAGCCATGACATGGCTCCGCGATCCCTTGGGCATCCTCGGCGCGCTCGCCGGTCTCGCGTCCTTGGCGTTTCCGGTCGGCCTGAACGGAACCTCGCCGGTCTATTGGCTGTCGGACGAGCACGCGGCCACAAGCGTGATCCTGGCGTTGGTGGTCCTCGTCTATGGGATCGTGCGCGACGCCGGCAAGATACAAGACGGCGTCCGGTCGGCCTTCGGCGCCATGGCCGGCGCCATCGCACCGCTGACACTGCTGCAATCGGGCGCGGAGCTGGGGACGTCGGCGCCGGGATTGTGGCTGTTCGTCGTCGCCTTGGGCTGCCTGACGTGGCGGGCGCTGCAGACGCTTGCGGCGGCGCGCGGTCCGCGCTGGATCGCCACGCTCGCGGTACCCGGCCTGTTTGGGCTCTGGGTGCTTTATCTTTGGCAGGTGCTGGTGCAGGGCTTCGACGTGCCGTCGGTGCTGCTGCCTTCGCCGGCGCGCATCGCTTCGGTGTTCGTCATCAACATTCCCCTGTTGTGGGACGATTTTCAGCAGACGTTTCTGAAATCGGTGCTCGCCGGCTTCACGCTCGGCTCCGGCGCCGGGTTCATCACGGCCGTCCTGGTCGACCGTAGCCCCTTTTTGCAGCGCGGGCTGCTGCCGCTGGGTTCGCTGGTCAGCGCCATCCCCATCGTCGGCATTGCCCCGATCATGGTCATGTGGTTCGGATTCGACTGGCAATCGAAGGCCGCCGTCATCGTGGTGATGACGTTCTTTCCCATGCTGATCAACACCCTCGCCGGGCTTTCCAGCACCGGCCACATCGAAAACGACCTGATGCGCTCTTATGCCGCGTCCTACGGGCAGACCTTGCGCAAATTGCGCCTGCCAAGCGCATTGCCCTTCGTGTTCAACGCGCTCAAGATCAATTCGACCTTGGCGCTGATCGGCGGGATCGTGGCGGAATTTTTCGGCACGCCGGTGGTGGGCATGGGCTTTCGCATTTCCGTCGAGATCGGGCGCATGAACGTCGACATGGTGTGGGCGACGATCGCCGTGGCGGCGCTGGCCGGTTCGGCGTTCTACGGAATTCTGGCGCTGATGGAGCGCGGGCTGACGTTCTGGCATCCGTCCTATCGTCAATAGGCGGGCGCCAGTTGATCGAGAGAGAAACCTTGGGGCAGAGGCACGAAAGGAGGCACGCGATGAGACGGTTGACCATATTGGCGGGCGCCGCGGTTCTGGCGCTGACAAGCGTCGGCGCGCAAGCGCAGGACAAGATGACGCTGCAACTCAAATGGGTGACGCAGGCGCAATTCGCCGGCTACTACGTGGCGAAGGACAAGGGCTTCTATAAGGACGAGAAGCTCGACGTCACCATCAAGCCAGGCGGGCCGGACGTGGCGCCGCCTCAGGTGATCGCGGGCGGCGGCGCGGACGTGGTGCTGGATTGGATGCCGTCCGCGCTCGCGACGCGCGAGAAGGGCATTCCGCTGGTCAACATCGCCCAGGTGTTCAAGCGCTCGGGCATGGAGCTGACCTGCCGCAAGGACAGCGGCATCAAGACGCCGGCCGATTTCAAGGGGCATACCTTGGGCGTGTGGTTCGGCGGCAACGAATATCCGTTCCTGTCGTGGATGGACAAGCTGAAGTACAAGACCTCCGGCGCCAATGCCGACGTCAAAGTGCTGAAGCAGGGCTTCAACGTCGATCCGATCCTGCAGAAGCAAGCGGCCTGCATCTCGACCATGACCTACAACGAGTATTGGCAGATCATCGACGCCGGCATGAAGCCGAGCGATCTGCTGGTCTTCAAGTATGAAGACCAGGGCGTGGCCACGCTCGAGGACGGCATCTACACGCTGGAATCGAAGTTGAAGGATCCCGCCTCGGTGGCGAAGCTGGCACGCTTCGTGCGCGCCTCGATGAAGGGCTGGGACTATGCCATCAAGAACCAGGCCGAAGCGGTGAAGATCGTGCTCAAGAACGACACCACCGGCGCGCAGACCGAGCATCACCAGACCCAGATGATGGGCGAGATCGCCAAGCTCGTGGCCGATCAGCCGAAGGGCATCGGTTATCTTGAGGAAGCCGACTACAACCGTACGGTCGACATTCTGCTGAAGGGCAGTTCCGATCCGGTCATCACCAAGAAGCCGCAAGGCGCCTGGACCCACACGGTCTGGGACATGGCGATGAAGAAGTAAGCTGAATTGGTCTGAGCGTTTGACGACACTCATGCTTCGACAGGCTCGGCATGAGGGACAACAAGAAGAGAGGCGCCTCACCCTGGGCTTGTCGAAGGGTGAGGCGCTTCCCTCTTATTCCGCCGCCGCCCGCGGCACCGCGCGCGGCTCCTTGAGCTTGTTCCGGCGGCGCATGGCGTCATAGACCGGCGGGAAGGTCGGGCGCGGAATGTAGCGGCCGGCGCCGCGTTTCGTATCGAGCTTGCCGTCGGCCCAGACCACGTTGCCTTGGGCGATCGTGTGCGTGGCGATGCCCTGCACGGTCATGCCCTCGAAGATGTTGTAGTCCACCTTCTGGTGATGCGTCTTGGCCGAGATGGTGCGGCTCGCCTTCGGATCCCATACCACCAGATCCGCATCGGCGCCGACGGTGACCGAGCCCTTGCGCGGATAGATGTTGAATATCTGCGCCGCGTTGGTCGAGGTCACGCGCACGAACTCGTTGGCCGTGAGCCGCCCGGTGCCGACGCCGTGGTGCCAGAGCACCGACATGCGGTCTTCCACGCCGCCGGTGCCGTTCGGAATCTTGGTGAAGTCGTTGCGGCCCATGCCCTTCTGCGGCGCGCAGAAGCAGCAGTGGTCGGTTGCCGTCGTCTGCAGGTTGCCGGACTGCAAACCGAGCCAGAGCGCCTCCTGATGTTCTTTCGGGCGGAACGGCGGGCTCATCACATGGGCCGCCGCCACGTTCCAATCGGGATGGCGATAAACAGAGTCATCCACCAGCAAGTGGCCCGCCAGCACCTCGCCGAAGACGCGCTGGCCTTCGTTGCGCGCGCGCGTGATCGCCTGCAGCGACTCTTTGCACGAGTTGTGCACGATATAGAGCGGCACGCCGAGCACCTGGGCGATGCGAATGGCGCGGTTGGCCGCCTCGCCCTCGACTTCCGGCGGGCGTGACATGGGGTGCCCTTCCGGCCCGGTGATGCCGGCCTTGATGAGCTGCTGCTGCAGATGGAACACCAGCTCGCCGTTCTCCGCGTGCACGGTGCAGATGGCGCCGAGCTCGCGCGCGCGGGTGAAGCTGTTCACCAACACCTCGTCGTCGCACATGATGGCGCCCTTGTACGCCATGAAATGCTTGAAGCTGTTGACGCCGTGGTCCTTGGTCAGGGTGCCCATGTCGCGATGCACGCTCTCGTCCCACCAGGTGACGGCCACATGGAGGGAATAGTCGCCCGCGGCCTTTTCGGCCCAGCCGCGCCACTTCTTGTAGGCGCCGAGCAACGGCTCCTTCGGGTCCGGGATCACGAAATCGATGATCATGGTGGTGCCGCCCGCCATGGCGGCCGACGTGCCGCTGAAGAAATCCTCCGAGGCGGTGGTGCCCATGAAGGGCAGTTCCATGTGGGTGTGGGGGTCGATGCCGCCTGGCATGACGAGTTGCCCGCCCGCGTCCACCACCCGCGCGCCCGCCGGCGGTTCGAGATTGGGCCCGATGCTCTTGATGACGCCGTCGCCGCAGAGAACGTCCGCGCGATAGCTGTGTTCGGCCGTGACCACCGTACCGCCGCGAATGAGGGTCGCCATGGTTTGCCTCCTGCCGCACGCCGGCCGGAGCCGCGGAGGCTACGGACCGGGCAAAGTTGATCGAATGGTCAGGATCAGGGTAAGCGGCGCGGTTGAGGAACGCAACATCGGGCGCGCGCGTTCCGCATCCGGCTATACTGCGGCCGCACAACAGGTAAGGGGTTGGTGGTCATGCTTCCTCCGGCAAGCCGCGTGCCGCCCTTTGATTTCATTGTGTTCGGCGGAAACGGCGACCTGGCGCTGCGCAAACTGCTGCCGGCGCTCTACCAGCGCGACCGCGACGAGCAGTTGCCGCCGCCATGCCGCATATTCGGTCTGGCGCGCTCGCCGCTCGCTACCGCGGACTACGTGAAGCGTGTCGAGGCGGCTTGCCGCGCCGCCGCGAGTGACGGCGAGTTCGACGCCACTGTTTGGAGCCGCTTCGCCGCGCGCCTGGAGTATTTGCAGGTCGACGCTTCCGATCCCGCGAGCTACAGCGTCTTGCGCGATGCTCTCGAGCGGCCCGACCGACTGTTGCGCGCCTTCTATCTGGCGACGGTGCCCGATCTGTTCGGCGTGATCTGCCGCCATGCCCATGCCGCCGGCCTCATAGCCGCATCGGATCGGGTGGTGCTGGAAAAACCGCTCGGACACGATCTCGCTTCCTCTGCGGCGATCAACGACGAGGTCGGCGGCATCTTCTCCGAGGACCGCACATTCCGCATCGATCATTACCTCGGCAAGGAGGCGGTGCAAAACCTGATGGCGCTTCGCTTTGCCAACCGCATTTTCGAAAGGCTGTGGAATGCCGACGAAATCGACCACGTGCAGATCACCGTGGCCGAGCGGCTGGGCGTCGAGGGGCGCGGCGCATATTACGAGGGTGCCGGCGCGCTTCGCGACATGGTGCAGAATCATATGCTCCAGGTGCTTTGCCTGATCGCCATGGAACCGCCGCTGAAGTTCGACGCCCAGGCCGTGCGCGACGAGAAGCTCAAAGTTTTGCAGGCGCTTTGCCCGATCGGCGCCGAGCAGGTACGCAAGCTCACGGTGCGCGGCCAGTACGCGGCGGGCACCGTCGACGGCAAAGCGGTGCCGGCCTATGCCGATGAGATCGGCACGCGGGACGGCACCGACACGGAGACCTTCGTGGCCATCCGCGCCGAGGTCGGCAACTGGCGCTGGGCCGGCGTGCCTTTTTACTTGCGCACCGGCAAGCGGATGCCGACACGCGTGTCCGAGATCACCGTGCAGTTTCGCGATGTGCCGCATCTCATTTTCGACCAGCAGGCGGGCGCGTCCGCGGCCAACCGTCTGGTCATCCGATTGCAGCCCGATGAGGGGATCCAGCTCTTCGCCATGACCAAGATCCCAGGCCCTGGCGGCATGCGGCTTCGCCGCGCGCCGCTCAACCTGAGCTTCGCAGAGGAATTCCGGACGCGCAGCCCCGAAGCCTATGAACGGCTGCTTATGGACGTGGTGCGGGGCAATCCGACGCTGTTCATGCGCCGCGACGAAGTGGAAGCCGCGTGGCGCTGGATCGAGCCGATCATGGACGGGTGGCGCGCGAGCGGCGAGCCGCCGCGCACCTATGCCGCCGGCACGTGGGGCCCGTCGGCGAGCGCCACGCTGATCGCCCGCGACGGCCGCGCCTGGACCGAAGACGCAGGCTGAGTTCACGGTTTTGACCGTCGCCGGAGGCGGGCTTACTCTCACTATCGTAGACTGGACGTTCGGGGGAGGAGCGCCGATGGCGAGCGAGCATGCGGGACCGACCGGTTCGGCCTACGATCTGCCGGAGCCTTCCTACGACGAAAACCTGGCGATGGTGCGCAAGGGCACGCCGGCGGGCGAGCTGCTGCGCCGCTATTGGCACCCCATCGCCTTGGCCGAGGAGGTGAAGGGCTTGCCCGTGGCGGTCCGTGCGCTCGGCGAGGACCTGATCCTGTTTCGCACGCCAAACGGCAAGGTCGGCCTGGTGCATCCGCGCTGCGCCCATCGCGGCACGACACTTCTCTATGGCAAGGTCGAGGAGCGGGGCATCCGCTGCTGCTACCACGGCTGGCTGTTCGACCAGGAAGGCCGGTGTCTCGAACAACCGTGCGAACCCGGCGGCGGCGCCCAGCGCGACCTGGTGCGCCAGCCCTGGTACCCGGCCGAGGAGCGGTATGGATTCGTCTTCGCCTATCTCGGGCCGCTCGCGGCCAAGCCGGTTCTGCCTCGCTACGACATCCTCGAAGGCCGCGGCGAAGGCTTCAAGATCATCGCCAATGGCGACAGCATCGGTTCGGGCGGGCCGCCGCGCATGCCATGCAACTGGTTCCAGACCCACGAGAACGTCATGGACCCGCTGCATGTGTTCGTGCTGCACAGCACGTTCAGCTCGGTGCAGTTCAACGACATGATGGCGGTTCCGCCGGAGATTTCCTTCGCGCCGACCGAACACGGCATGTATTCGGTACAGCTTCGCAAGTTCGACGACGGCCGCGTGCTGCGCCGCATCACCGAATTGGTGCTGCCCAATATCCGCATCGTCGCCGATCCGTTCCTGCGCACCTTCGAGAAGGGAAACACCGTCGCCTGGGCGCTGCCCATCGACGACACGAACACGCGCATTTTCACCGCCATCGTCGTTGCCAAGGACGCGCCGCCGCAGAGCTTCAACCGCAATCCCATGTACGGCGGCAAGACCTGGTTCGAACTGGACGCGGAAGGCCATCAGCGCTTTCCCGGCGACTTCGAGGCGCAGGTCGGCCAAGGCCCCATCACCTGGCATTCGGAGGAGCACCTGGCGACCAGCGATCGCGGCGTCTCCATGTTCCGGCGCATGTTCCGCCAATCGGTGCGCGACGTGGCCGACGGAAAAGATCCGATCAACGTGGTGCGCGAGGGCGATGCGCTGGTGCGGGTGCGCGCCGGCAACTACCTGCTGCCGAACGCGTCGGCGGCCGAATGACCCTCGGGCAAGCGCTGCGCCTGGGGCCGATCATGCTCGGCCTGGCGGCATGTCTCGGCTCTGGCCAGGCGCTCGCGGCCAAAGCCTACGATCCCGGCGTCACCGACCGCGAAATCAAGCTCGGCCAGACCATGCCCTACAGCGGGCCGTTGTCGGCCTACGGCACCATCGGCAAGGCGACCGCGGCCTATTTCGCCAAGATCAACGCCGACGGCGGCGTCAACGGCCGGAAGATCACGCTCGTCAGTCTCGACGACAGCTACAGTCCGCCGAAGACCGTCGAGCAGACGCGCAAGCTGGTCGAGGACGAGGGCGTGTTCCTGCTCTTCGAATCGCTTGGCACGCCGACCAACGTGGCGGTGCAGAAGTATCTGAACGCGGCCAAGGTGCCGCAGCTTTTCCTGCAGAGCGGCGCCAACCGTTGGAACGATCCGAAGACCTATCCGTGGTCGATCCCCGGTTTGCCGGGCTACGGCGCCGAGGCGCGCATCTACGCGAAGTACGTGCTGGCCAACAAGCCCGCCGCGAAAATCGCCGTGCTTTACCAGAACGACGACTTCGGCAAGGACTTCCTCAAGGGCTTCCGCGACGGTCTCGGCGCGGAGGCGGACCGCATGATCGTGGCGAGCCAGACCTACGAGACCACGGACCCCAGCGTGGATTCCCAGATCATCGCGCTTGCCGGCAGTGGCGCCGACACCTTCTTCAGCATGTCGCTGCAGAGGCAGACCTCGCAAGGCATCCGCAAGGCGTCCGAGGTGAACTGGCATCCGCTGCATTTCATTCCGCTGGTGTCGAATTCGCTGCGCACGGTGCTGACGCCGGCCGGAGTGGAACGCGCCGCGGGGATCGTCTCGACCTCGATCTACAAGGATCCCTCGGACCCGAAGTGGCAAAGCGATGCGGAGTATCAGGCCTGGCTTGATTGGATGAAGCGCTACTATCCGGAAGGCAGCACGGTGGAATCGCTGAACGTTGCGGCCTATACGGAGGCGGCGTTGATGGTGGAGGTGTTGCGGCGCTGCGGCGACGAACTCACCCGCGAGAACGCCATCCGGCAGGCCACGTCGCTCCGGGACCTGAAACTGCCCATGCTGTTGCCGGGCATTTCGGTCACGGTCACGCCCGACGACTACAGCCCGTTCCGGAATTTCCAGATGATCCGCTTCGACGGCAGCCAATGGGTGCCGCTCGGCGCGCCCGTCGGGGGCTGAACCGGCCGCCGTTCTTGGCTAGAATGCCGTCATCGTTGGTTTGGAGGTAATCGCCATGGCCGATCCAATTGGCTATCGCCGGCACGAGCCTGGCACGCAACCGGCCTATCTGCATGCGCCCTATGCATCGTCCGTGCGCCGCTCGCCGTCGCGTCCCTTGGTGCGCCTGCCGCACACGTTGACGGAAGTGACCGGCCCGCTCTTCGGCCACGAGCGCGTGGCGCCGGGCGACAACGACCTGACCCGGCAGCACGACGGCGTGCCGCTCGGCGAGCGCATCATCGTCGGCGGACGCGTGCTCGACGGCGACGGCCGGCCGGTGCCGGATACGCTGATCGAGCTCTGGCAATGCAACGCCGCCGGCCGCTACCGTCACGATGTCGACCAGCATGACGCACCGCTCGATCCGAATTTCACCGGCGGCGGCCGCACCGTGACCGATGCCGAGGGCCGCTACAGCTTCACCACCATCAAGCCCGGCGCCTATCCGTGGCGGAACCATCCGAACGCCTGGCGGCCGGCGCATATCCACTTCTCCCTGTTCGGGCCGAGCTTCATGACGCGTCTGGTGACCCAGATGTGCTTCCCGGGCGATCCGCTGATCGCCTTCGATCCGATCTACAACTGCGTCACCGATCAGCGGGCGCGCGACGCCATGATCTGCGCCTTCGATCCCGACACCACCGTTCCGGAATTCGCGCTCGGCTATCACTTCGACCTTGTGTTGCGCGGCCGCGACGCCACGCCCATGGAATCCGCATGAAGAAGCCGGTGCCGACGCCGTCCCAGACGGTCGGGCCCTACCTCACGCTCGGCATGTCGTGGCTGACCGTGAGCGACCTGGCGCCGAAGGCCAAGGCCGCCGACCGCATCGCCATTGCCGGCCGCGTGCTGGATGCGGACGGCCAGCCGGTTCCCGACGCGCTGCTCGAAATCTGGCAGGCCAACGCGGCGGGCAAGTACGCCCATCCCGAAGACACGCAAGACAAGCCGGTCGATCCGAATTTCGCGGGCTTCGGCCGCGTGCCGACCGATAAGGACGGCCGCTTCCGTTTCGTCACCATCAAGCCCGGCCGCGTGCCGGGCCGCGGCAACACTCTGCAGGCGCCGCACATACTGGTGGCGGTGTTCATGCGCGGCCTGCTCCGCCACGTCTACACGCGCATTTATTTCTCCGACGAACCGTCCAACGCCAGCGATCCGGTGCTGGCCCTGATCGACGATCCGGCTAGGCGGCGCACCCTGATCGCCGAACGCAACGCGAGCGCCGAATACCGTTGGGACGTGGTGATGCAGGGGATGCGCGAAACCGTGTTCTTCGACGCCTGAGACCGGACCTGTGAGCAGCGACGCGCGCCAGTTGCTCGATCCCTTGATGGGCGGCAGCGCCGTGGCGCACGTGTTCTCCGACCGCGCGCGCCTGCAAGGCATGCTCGACTTCGAGGCGGCGCTGGCGCGGGCGGAAGCGCAGACCGGCGTCATACCGCAAGGCGCCGTTGCGGCCATCGCCGGCTGCTGCGAGGCGGACCGCTTCGATCTGCCGAGTCTGGCGAGCGCGTCCGTGGCCCAGGGCAATCTGGCGATCCCCATGGTGCGCCAGCTCACCGACCTGGTCGCCGTGGCCGATGCTGACGCGGCGCGCTACGTGCACTGGGGCGCGACCAGCCAGGACGCGATCGACACCGGCATCGTGCTGCAGTTCCGCGACGCGCTCGGCGTGCTCGAAGCCGATCTAGCCCGCCTGTCGGACGCGCTGGCCAAGCTCGCTACCGATCACAAGCTCACGCCCTGCGTCGGCCGCACCTGGCTGCAGCATGCCTTGCCCATCACCTTCGGGTTGAAGGCGGCGGGCTGGCTCGACGGAGTGGAGCGGCATCGCGCGCGGCTCGCGGATTTGCGCCCGCGGCTGCTGGTGCTGCAATTTGGCGGCGCCGCCGGCACGCTCGCGGCGCTCGGCGGCAAGGGGCTCGCGGTGGCCGAGGCGCTTGCCGCCGATCTGCGTCTCGGCCTGCCCGCGATGCCCTGGCATACGGAGCGCGGCACATTCGCCGAATTCGCCAGCTTCCTCGGCGCGCTCACCGGCACCTTGGGCAAGCTGGCGCGCGACGTGTCGCTGATGATGCAGACCGAGGTCGGCGAGGCGTTCGAAGCCGGCGCGCCTGGCCGCGGCGGCTCGTCCACCATGCCGCACAAGCGCAATCCGATCGCGAGCGCGGCCGTGCTGGCGGCGGCGGTGCGTGCGCCGGGACTGGTCGCGACCGTGCTAGCCGGCATGGTGCAGGAGCACGAGCGCGCGCTCGGCGGCTGGCAGGCGGAATGGGCGGTGCTGCCCGAGCTTGCGGTGCTCGCCGCCGGCGCGCTCCGGCACATGGCCGAGACCATGGCGGGCCTGGAAGTGGACACCGCCCGCATGCGCCGGAACCTCGACGCCACCCAGGGCCTGATCATGGCGGAAGCGGTGCAGATGGCGCTCGGCGTTAAGCTCGGGCGGCTCGTGGCCCATGATCGCGTGGAGGCCGCCTGTCATCGCGCCGTGAAGGAGCGCCGTCATTTGCGCGAGGTGTTGCGCGAGGACAAGACGATCATGGCGCAGTTGAGCGCGCCTGACCTCGACCGCCTGTTCGATCCGCTCAACTATCTCGGCGTTGCAGCCGCGCTGGTCGACCGGGTGCTCGCCGCGCGGCGGTGATGCGCCGCTCAGCCCTTTCGCGCCGCCGCTGCGCGGCGTTTCAACTCGGCGATGACCTGTTGTTTGTTTCCGGCGGGACAGCCATCGATCCCGGGCGTCCAGTGGTCGTCGGGCAAGAGCGCGGCATCGGCGAGCGCGGCCGCTTCGTTGCCCAATCTCGCATGGCAATCGGCGCGACATAACGGCCCGAAGGCCTCCGGCCAGTCTTCGGGCGCCATCGACTCGGCGCGATCATAGTCGGCGATCGCGGCGTGCAGCATGCCGAGGGATTTGTAGAGGTCTCCGCGCGCTTCATATGTTACGTGGTTCTCTCGCAGCTGCAGTGCCGTGTTCAAGTCGGCGAGCGCGAGTTCCGGTTTGTCCAACGTGAGCCAGCCATTATGACGTGTGAAATAATTGTCACTGTCAGCCGGATCTAAGGCGATCTGCTTATTGACAAGTCGCAGAAACTGCGCCGGGTCTTTACGCAAAAGATCGTACAATTCCTTCAGACTTTCCGCCGTATCCCAAGCCATTGCGTTTGCCTCGGTCATGATTTGCCCGCCGGCCTCGCTTCCGCTGCCAGGCGAGCGAGTTCCGCCGCGACTTCATCCTTGTTCCCGGCTGGCGCGCCAAAGACACCGGGTGTCCAGTGCGAGTCGGAGAGACAAGCGCAATCCGACAATGCAGCGTTCAAATCGCCCAGCCGCGCATGGCATTCGGCGCGAAACAGCGGGCCGTAGCTGTCGGCCCATGCCTCCGGATCCAGTCGTTCAGCCTTCTGGAAATCGGCCAAAGCGGAATCGTAGCTGCCGAGCTGGCGATAAATGTTGCCCCGCGCCTGATAGGTGCCCCAGTACGGCCTAAGGTCGAGGCAGGCGTTCAGGTCGGCGAGAGCAAGATCGAGCCTGCCGAGGCCGTGCCATGCATAGTGCCGGTAATAGTAGCCGCGCTCGCTCGCGGGGTTGCCTTGCAAGTGTTGCTGCGTCATTTCGAGGAATTTCTCCGGGTTCTTACTCAACAAATGAAAACTGTCGGAGAGATCGTTCAGCGAGACGGGCGTCATAATCACCATTCCAGCTTGGCGTGCAGAGCGAGAATCTACCTTTCACCGATTTCGCGCCGCGGCGCGGCGGCGAAGCTCGGGAATCACGTCTTCCCTTGAACCGGCGGGCGTGCCAGACATCCCGGGAGTCCAGTGAAAGTCCGGAAGCGTCTCGGCGTCGGCTACCGCAGCCGTTTCGTTGCCGAGCCGGGCGTGGCAGTCGGCGCGATACAACGGCCCAAGACAATATGGCCAATTGTCCGGCGCCAAAGCCTCCGCGCGATTGTAGTCGTCGATCGCCAACTGGTATTGGCCAAGTTCTCGGTAAAGATCGCCGCGCGCTTGATACGTCGTGGCGTGACGTTCGAGATGCAGTGACGAGTTCAAATCGGCGAGCGCCATATCGAGACGGCCTAGCTGGTGCCACGCCTGATGCCGCGAAAAGTAGCTTGTCGCATCTGAAGTATCCTGCTTCACGAGTCGATCGGTAAGATCCAAGAAAGCCTGCGGATTTGTCTTGAGCAGATGGAATTGGCGAGTGATATCGTCGTGCGTGATCTTTGCCATCGTTCGCTCCGCTTTATGTTTAGTGGTCGCAAGTCTGTGTTACGCTGTTGGTGCTCCGCCGCAAGCCTCTGAGACTTGCCCTCTGACGCACTGGTAATAGCTGTCACCGCTATTCCAATTGTCCCCTTTGCCGAGGCGTCCCTTTCTAATTAGGTCCTCGCAGTACTTTTTGGCGTGATCCCATTCCTCGACGCACTCCGGCCGGTCCGGATACGGATTGACCGGTTCGCGCGGCACGACGACGGGCGGGACCGGCATGACTTCGGATGGCGGAATGACCGGCCGCGGCACCGGCACGGGCATCGGCACTGGGCGTGGCATGATCCAGGGACGCGGCGCCAGAGCTCCCGGCATTTGCGCCGGGATCAACAAGGGGTCTCGGCCTGATGGCGATTTTGACTGCGTTGGACTTGCGTTGTCATCCGATGTCCAGCGTCCGTGTTCGTCGCGCGATTCGTCGGGATTGTAGTTGGCACGGCTGAGTGCGCGTGCTCCGCAATCGTGGCAGTCACTTCGATCGGCGGCCGAGGGCGCGAACATCTTTTCCAGTCGCCGGGCGCGAGGAACGAGACGATCATAGCCTTCGGCCAAGAGATCGGCGGTGCGCCGATCCCAAATCGTCCCGCTTTGATCTTTGGCGATCGTCAGGACCGGAATTGCCAGGCCATGGCGCTTGGCAATGACGTGCATCAGCTTCCAGCCGTTCGGCGAGACCGGCGGCAGGCCGATGGAATCGACGAAGTTCTGCGCGCGCTCGATGCGGCCGGCGCGCAGGCACCGCCCTGCTGCGTCCAGTGCCGGCTCGATCTGGAGGTAGATGGCTCGCGGTCCGTAGAACCGGGCGATGACGCTGTGGAGGGCCTCGCGGTCGAGGGTCTGAAAACTCTCGCCTCGGCGCCAGACCAGCG
>DASQHM010000154.1:0-22289 GCA_035632095.1 Candidatus Cybelea sp.
TTGGCGCCTTTGAGGGCATTGGCGATCTCGCCCAGGCGCTTGGCGGCTTTCGGGTCGGTCACGTAGGTCATGGCGAAGTCGGCTTCCGGCCGCACGGAACCGTCCTTGGGCGGCAGGTCGCGCACATGGCCATAGGAAGCCAGCACGACGTAGCCGTCGCCCAGGTACTTGTTGATCGTCTTGGCCTTCGCAGGCGATTCGACGACGACGACGTCCATACGTCCGACCTGACCCTCGTTTAAGAGCGCAAGAACATGCTTAAATCCCCCCAGGCTGTCAAATCCGGGCCGGAATGATCATTCCGCCCGGCCTTCGCCACGTGCCGACAACCCGTTGGTGCACCAGGCCGTGCGGAAACACGTTTTGGTCGATGATTCAGCAGGTTGTCCACAGTCCCTCATCCCCGCGAGGTACCGCCCGGTGCCGCAGCAGCGCTATGATCCGGACCATGATGGGCAGAGGATGCTTACCAGGGGGTTATCGCCATGACCGAAGCAGCGCTACGCCAGCCTGAGGGAGACTACGACACCTCGGCCGCCAACCTGCAAAAGCTGGCCGAGAAGCTGCATCAGCTGCTTCGCATCCGCTCCCTGCCGATCGCCATGAAGCTGTTCGAGGACGCGGGCGAGATGGACCGGATCCCGGGCATCCGGCGGCCGACGGAAGGGTTGCGGTTCACCACGTGCCAGATGGTCACCCAGAGCCGCATGGCCGGGTTCACCTTAGGGATCACGGTCGACAATCCGATGCCGAACGGCAATTGCGGCGGGATCATCGGCCTGAACGTGCCGAGCGAGCGCTATCTTTCCGGCGAGCACATGAACGGCGTCTGGTTCGAAAACCTGGAAGCCTCGCGTCAGCACCAAGCGCAGATGGCGCGCGTTCCGGCCGGCCGCTATCACGGCCTGGCGGTGGCGCCGCTTCGCGCCGGCAGGCTCGATCCGCCGGACATCGTGCTGTTCTACGGCACGCCGGCGCAGACCATTCTTTTCGTCAATGGCCTGCAGTGGAAGCGCTACCGCCGCTACGACATGACCATTACCGGCGAGAGCGCGTGCTCGGACAGTTGGGGCCGGGCTCTGAAGACGCGCGAAACCTCGATTTCGATCCCGTGCTATGCCGAGCGCCGCTACGGCGGCGTCGCCGAAGACGAAATGCTGCTGGCCATGCCGCCCGACGAGTTCGCGCGCGGCATCGAAGGCCTCGAAGGTCTGGCGAAGGCGGGCTTGCGCTATCCGATCCCGCCCTATGGCGCGCACGCGGATCCCTCGCTCGGCATGGCGAAGAGTTATCCGTCGCGCGCTCCGGCCAAGAAATCCGGCGCGCAAGCGGACTAGACGTATCGTATCGACATTCGCGGAGACTATAAGATGCCCGCAACGCAAGCGGAGAAGGGCGCCCGGTTCAAGGCATTGCATCAGGGGCCCGGCGCCTTCGTCATTCCCAATCCGTTCGACATCGGCACGGCGCGGATTCTCACCGCGCTCGGGTTCAAGGCTCTCGCCACCACCAGCGCCGGGTTCGCCTTCACGCTGGGACGGCGCGACGGCGCCGTTGCGCGGCATGAAGCGATTTCCCACGCGGCGATCATCGTCGGCGCCACGGAACTGCCAGTCTCGGCCGATCTGGAGAACGGCTTCGGCGACGCGCCGGAGGCGGCCGCGTTGACCGTAACGCTTGCCGGCACGTCGGGCCTCGCGGGCTGCTCCATCGAGGATGCGAGCGGCGACGCGGCCAAGCCGATCTACGACAAGTCGCTTGCGGTCGAACGCATCGCTGCATCGGTCGAGGCCGCGCGGAAGCTGCCGTATCCGTTCATGCTGACGGCGCGGGCCGAGAACTTTCTCCACGGCAGGCCCGACCTTGACGACACGATCGCGCGGCTCCGCGCGTTCGCGGACGCGGGCGCCGACGTGCTCTATGCGCCGGGGCTGCCCGATCTCGCGGCGATCCGCACGGTCTGCTCGGCGGTGTCGAAACCGGTGAACGTACTCATGGGCAATCGGGGGCGTTCGTTCCCGGTCAGCGAATTGGCCGCGGCCGGCGTGCGCCGGATCAGCCTCGGCTCGGGATTGTCGCGCGTGGCGCTCGGCGCGGTGATCAAGGCGGCGCGCGAGATCAACGAGACGGGCACGTTCGGCGTCTGCGAAGACGGCGCGTCCTTCGCCGAGCTGAGCCGCTTCATGCTCGGCAAGCAAAACTAGCGGCGGCAGCCGGACGAGGCGTCTCAGAATATCCCGGGCACAATCCGCGCGGTCCGTTGCATGTAGCCGGCATATTCCGGGAACTGCCGCGACAGCACGCGCTCTTCTTGGCGCATGCGTTCGACCTGAAGCGCGAAATGTATGGCGAGCAAGACCAGCGCAGGCAACGAACGGAACTGCACGTAGACGCCGATGATGGCGATCTCCTCCGCGGCGTACAGCGGATGGCGGATGAAGTGGTATGGGCCTTTGACCACGAGCCGCCGCGCTTCGGGCATGGTGCTGAACGACCGGCCGAGCCAGAGCAGAACGCCCGCGGCCAGCAGGTCGCCGACGAGGATCAGTCCGACCGACGTCGCATCCCACGCAAGCGAGGGCGCGGCGCGGGGCAGCAGAACCAGCGCGAAGGTGAAAACGCTGCCGAGTATGGCGGCGGCGCGCGGCCGCAGCCCGGCTGCTCTGCCGCGCACGCGGGTGCGGAAGAGGGTCAATCCGCATTGGAATGCGAGAAAGGCGATGAACGCCAGCCGGGCGGATACGGTCATGGCGAAGCCTGTCGAAGCACGTTCGGGAACGGTTGCAAGCAGGTCGGCAAGGCCGTTGATCTGGCTGCCGATGAGAAGGGCAAAGTAGGCGAGCGCCGGAATCCGAAGGACGGCGTCGTAGCCGGGTGACGCGGCCTCGCGGGCATACCAGGCGGAAAACCTGGCGGAAACATTGCTCAGGACGCCAGCGCCTCGGGAGCTGCAAATTGCGTCCGTGGTCGCAGGATCAGGATCGAGCGTTGCGCGGGTTGAGGCCGGCATGGCGAACCTGGATTGTTGGCCTGCCAAACAGTATCGCCGGTTCGATTTACGAACCCTTAATGGCCGAGCCGCACCTCAACCCAACGACACCCTGGCGCCGGGGTGACGTACCAAGCGTCCGGCGAGTTCGAGCTCAAGCAGCACCGTGTGCAGCACGGCAGGCGACAAAGAAAGCTGCCGCAACAGCTCGTCGATCTCGACCGGCGCGTAGGTCAGCTTCTCGGCTACGCGCTCGCGCGCGGACGAAAGTTCCTTCTCATCCGGCTGAATTGGATGCGGCGCACTGGGCTCGCCGGGGCCGGGTTCTTCGAGCGGCGGATGCAGTCCTTCCAAGCCGCGCAGCACGTCGTCTGCGTTTTCCACCAGCGTAGCACCTTGGCGCAACAGATCGTTCGATCCGCGCGCCCGCGGGTCGAGCGGTGAGCCGGGCACGGCGAAAACCTCGCGGCCCTGCTCCAAAGCCATGCGCGCGGTGATGAGCGATCCGGATTTGATCGCCGCTTCCACCACCAGCACGCCGAGCGACGTGCCGGAGATGATGCGATTGCGCCGGGGGAAATGCCGCGCCTGCGGCACGGTGCCCGCAGGTGACTCGGCGACCAGCAAGCCGGCTTCGCCGATGCGCGATTGCAGATCGGCGTGCTCCGGCGGATAGACCACATCGATGCCACCGCCGAGAACGGCGGCAGTGCCGGAAGCGAGCGATCCCTCGTGCGCCGCGCCGTCGATGCCGCGGGCCAAGCCCGAGACTATGGTGAATCCCCGCGCACCGACGTCGCGCGCGATGTCGCGCGCCAGACGCATGGCCGCCGCCGATGCATTGCGCGCGCCGACGATGGCGAGACAGGGGCGGGCCAGAACATGCGCATGTCCCTTCATGGAGATGAGCGGCGGCGGGTCGTCGATCGCGGCAAGGGCTATGGGATAATCCGGCTCGCAACTGGCCACGAGGCGCGCGCCGGCGGCCTCTGTTTCCGCGACCTCGCGTTCGACGGATGCTTTGGTCGCGACCTTGATCGGCCGCTGCCGCCCGCCGCGGCGCGCCAAGTCCGGCAAGGCGTCGAGAGCGGATCTTGCCGTGCCGTAGCGCTCAATGAGTTGGGAGAACGCAATGGGGCCGACGTTTTCGCTTCTACTCAAACGAAGCCAATCGAGCCGCTCGGCGGCACTCAACGCACGTCGCTGCACCATGCGCGCAAGATGATGCTATGAGCGCTGCTATGTCAACTGTGGGTTGGTAGTACGCTCCTGATCAGAGTCCGGCGCTGACGGCTCGCTCGGACGGCGCGGCGAATTCACGCGCCACAAACTCCGTGAGCTGCTCGAGACAGCGTTCGATGCCGGCGGCCGACGTATCGACCACCAGGTCGGGCGAAGCGGGCTCGTCGTAAGGCGCGCTCACGCCCGTGAAGGCGGGTATTTCGCCCCGCCGCGCGCGCCTGTACAGACCCTTCGGGTCGCGCGCCTCGCAGGTCGCCAGATCCGCCTTGACGTACACTTCGCGGAAACCCTCGCCGCCGAGCGACTTGGCGCGCGCGCGATCCGCCTCGGACGGTGAAATCAACGCCGCGATGGTCAAGGTGCCCGCTTCCGCAAACAGGGCCGCCGCTGCTGCGGCACGGCGGATGTTTTCGCTCCGCTCTTCCGGCGTGAAACCCAAATCGGCGTTCAGTCCGCGGCGCAGATTGTCACCGTCGATCACATAGGCCTGCCAGCCGCGATCGAACAGGCGACGCTCCAACGCCATGGCGAGCGTCGACTTGCCGGCGCCGGAAAGTCCGGTCAGCCAGAGCACGCCGCCGCGATGTCCGTTGGCGCGCTCGCGCTCCTCGCGCTGCACTGCGTGAGCGACGGCCGTGATGTTCCGCGCGGCAGCTTGTTCTTCAGCGGCGGAACGGCGCACCGTCGCGCCGGCGACGATCTCGTATCCGTCCATCAGCACGGCGCGGCCCGTATCGGCGATATCGGCGAAGGCGTCGGCGACGATTGCCGAGCGGCTGTGCAGCACGACGTCGGCGATGCCGTTCGGCGGCACGTCCTCGCCGTCGTGCCAAGTGATTCGATCCAGATCGAGCACGCGCTCGATGCGCGTGACGTTCACCCAGTGCTCCGCCGTCGCCAAACGCAACTTGAGCCGCTGTCCCGCGACGAGCGGCTTGCGTCCGAGCCAGAACAGGCGGACGGGCAGGTCATGAAACACGCCGGGCAGCGCCCCGGCTCGGCTCGCAATCTGGCCGCGCTCGACGAAAATGTCGTCGTCTAAGGTGATCGCGATCGATTGCCCGGCGACGGCCGAGATCTGCGGCGCATGCCGGTTCCAGCCCTCGATGCTGGCGATATGCGCCGACTTGCCCGACGGCGCGAAGATCAGCCGGTCGCCGACCTTTAGCCGTCCGCTTTCGATCCGTCCGGCGACAATGCGGCGGTGATCGAATTTGTAGACGTCTTGCACCGGAAGGCGCAACGCTCGGTCGGCCGTGCCGGAGTTCAGCTCGAAGGCGTCGAGTTGATCCAGCACGCTCGGGCCTCTGTACCAGGGCGTGCGCGGCGAGACCGCGGCGATGTTGTCGCCCTCGCGGCCCGAAACCGGAATGACCGACGCAGGCTTCAATCCGAGCCCGGCGAGATAGCGTGCGATTTCGGCGGCGACGCGCGCGAACGCCTGCTCGCCGTATCCGACGAGATCCACCTTGTTGACCACGACGGCGATCTGGGTGACGCCGAGCAATTGCAGCAGGAAGGCATGGCGCCGCGATTGTTCCCGCACGCCTTCGGTCGCATCGACGACGAGCAGCGCCGCTTCGGCCTGCGCCGCGCCGGTGACCATATTGCGCAGAAATTCCTTGTGTCCCGGCGCATCGATGATGACGTACTCGCGCTTTCGCGTGCGAAAGCGGAGTTGCGTCGAGTCGATAGTGATCCCCTGGTCCCGTTCGGCTTGCAACGCATCCAGCACGAACGACCACTCGAAGGGCATGGCGCGCTTTCGCGACATTTCGCGGATCGCTTCCAGCTTGCCGTCCGCGAGAGCGCCGGTTTCATGCAGCAGCCGTCCGATCAGGGTGGACTTGCCGTGGTCCACGTGTCCGACGACGACGATGGGCAGGGGCAGGGATGTCCGATGCATGGCGTGTCCGTTCAGAGATAGCCGGCGACGCGCAGCCGTTCGAACGCGTCTTCGGATTCGTGATCCATGGCGCGCCCGGCGCGCTCGGCCACCTTGGTGGTCTCGAGTTCCGCGATGATCTCTTCAATCGTCGCGGCATCGCTCGGCACGGGGAACGTGATGTCCCGGTCGCCGAGCGAGCGATAGCGCTTGCCGCCGCGCGCGAAGTAGAGCTCGACGAGCGGAATGCGTTCGCGCTGGATGTAGCGCCAGATGTCGAGCTCGGTCCAATGCAGCAGCGGATGAATGCGCACGTGCGTGCCGGGCGGGAATTCGGTCATGAACTGGTCCCAGATCTCGGGCGGCTGGCCGCGAAAATCCCATTCGCAGTTTTCGCCGCGCGGGCTGAACACGCGCTCCTTGGCGCGGGTCGCCTGCTCGTCGCGGCGAATGCCGGCGATGATGCCGGCGAAGCGATGCCGCTCGATGAGCTGCTTCAGGCCCGCCGTCTTGCGCGCCGCGAGGCGCGCGGCCAGGGGCAAGGTCTGGTCCATGTCTTCCACCGGCGGGCAATCGCCGGTGATCAGGTCCAGGTCCCATTCCCTGGCGTAGCGCTCGCGGAAGGCATACATCTCGGGGAATTTGCGCCCCGTATCCACATGCACCACGGGGAAGGGCAGGTGGCCGAGGAACGCCTTGCGCGCCAGCCACACCATCACATTGGAATCCTTGCCGAGCGACCACAGCATGGCGAGCGGCTTGATCTTGCGGAAGGCTTCGCGCAGCACATAGACGCTGCGGCTTTCCAGTGCGTCCAAGTCGCTCATGACGAACGTCCCATGGCTGGTAGAACACGCGCGACGGCCGGCAGGTGAATGCCGCATTCAGTCTTGTCGAGGCCGGCCCAGCGGCCCGAGCGCGCGTCCGCGCCCGGCGCTACGCGCTCCGTGCAGGGCATGCAGCCGATGGAGAGAAATCCATCGGCCTCGAGGGGGTGCCGCGGCAATCCGCGATGCTCCAGTTCCGCCTCGACGCGCGCACGCGACCAGGTGCTGAGCGGATTGATCTTGAAACGGCCGGAAGCCGCTTCGACCGTCGGCAGGTCGGCGCGAGTGCCGCCCTGAAAACGCTTGCGTCCGGTGATCCATGCATCGAACCCGGTGATGGCGCGCTCGAGCGGCTCGACTTTGCGAATGCGACAGCAGCCGTCCGGATCGCTGGCCCAAAGCACTCCTTGGGCATCGTGCTCGCTCAACGTGCCGACGTCCGGCTTGATGGAACGCACGTCGCGGAGTCCGAGGCGCCGCGCGAGATCGTCGCGATGGCGAAGGGTTTCGCCGAAATGCTTGCCAGTGTCGAGGAAAAGGACGGGCACGGCTGGATCGATCTCGGCCACGAGCGAGAGTAGCACCGCGGATTCCGTGCCGAAGGATGATACAACGGCGATGCGGCCGGAGAATTCGCGCGTCAGAATGGGCAGGAGAAGCTCCGCGCCGTCCAATCCGGCGTAGCGTTCGGAGAGCCGGGACGCGCGCTCCTCGGCGGCGATATCCGCGGTGGATTGCATGGAACGATCCTTGCGCCGGCGGCGCTACGCCACGACCTTTTGCGGTTCGCCGACCGCGTCGACGATTTCGCGAAGCGCCGTGGCGCCCAAGCGGTGGCAGTAGTCGCCAAAGCCTTCTCCGTGCCGGTGCCCGGCGGCAAAGGCCGCGAACAGCGGTTCCAACGTCGCCGCCACCTCGGGCAGCGGCACGCGCTCGAACACCAGCGTGTTAAGCCGCGTGCCCTCGAAATCGCCGCCGAGATAGATGGCGAAGTCGTCGGGCGTGCGGCCGACCAAGCCGATGTCGCCCGCGTAGGGACGCGCGCAGCCGTTCGGGCAACCAGTGATGCGGACGCTAATGCGCTCGTCGCGCAATCCGTGCCGGGCCAGCGCGCGCTCGATCTCGGCCACCATGGGCTCACGGATACGCTCGGCCTCCGAAAGCGCGAGGCCGCAACTTGGGCGTGCCGGGCACGCGAGAGCCCAACGCGCCACCGGGCTCAAGTCTTCGGCGAAGGCGACGCCGTGATGGCGCAACAGCGCTTCAAGCCACGGGCGATCGACATCCGCCACGTCGGCGAGAATGATGTCCTGCGTGGCGGTGAGAATGACTGACGGCTTGAAGCGTTCCACCGCGAGCCGCAGCGCGGTGCGAAGCTTGACGTTCTCGGTGTCCTTGATGCGTCCGCTCGCCACCGGCAGGCCGAGGTAGAAGCGGCCGTCCTTCTGCGCATGCCAGCCCAGATGATCGACGATCCGGAAGCGTGGCATTGCACGCGGCTCTTCGAGTTCGCGGCCGAGACGCTTTTCCATCTCCGCCTTGAACCACGCCTGTCCGTTTTCCTGGATCAGGTACTTGATCCGCGCGTGCTTGCGGTCGGCACGGTCGCCGTGGTCGCGCCAGACTTCGATGACCGCCTTGGTTCCAGCCAGCAGATCGTCCGGCCCGACGAAAACCACGGGCGTTGCGAGCCGCGGATAGGTCTTCGGCTTGTTGTGGGTCATGCCGAGGCCGCCGCCGACGGCAAGGTTGTAGCCGATCAGCGTGTCGCCATCGAACAGCGCGACAATGCCGAGATCGTTGGTCAGCACGTCGATCGAGTTGTCGTCCGGCGTCGCGATGCCGATCTTGAATTTGCGCGGCAGGTAGACGTCGCGATAGAGCGTATCCTGCGGATCGTCTGCCGGCTCGGCGAGCTTTTCGCCGTCGATCCAGATTTCGTGATAGGCGCGCGTCTTTGGCAACAGCGCGGCCGTCAGCGTCTCCGCATCCGCCTGCAAGCGCCGGTGGATCGCATCGGCGATCGGCGCCGGCGTCGCGGTGACGTTCCGCACCACGTCGCCGCAGGCGGCGAGGGTGGTCAGCAGCGCCTGGTTGATGCCGGCGACCGTCGCTTTCAGGTCGCGCTTGATGATGCCGTGATACTGGATGTCCTGGCGCGTGGTGATGCGAAGCGTCTTGTTGCCCACTGCTTCGGTCAGGGCGTCGAGGGCGAGATACTGCGCGGCCGTCAGGCGGCCGCCCGGGATCTTCACCCGAACCATGAAATCGAATTCCTTTTCGAGCCCCTGCTGCTTGCGCGCCGTGGCGGTGTCGCGGTCATAGCCCTGATACATGCCGTGGAACTTGATCAGCTGGGCGTCGTCATCCGGGAAATGGCTGCTGTCGCTATCGCCAAGGCCCGCAGCGATGCCGCCGCGCAAGTTGCGGCTGGCGCGTTTGATGGCTTCGACCTTCGACGGCTTTGCTTGAGTGCCCGAGGCTACCGACGGCATAATTGCACCTAAAGACTATGTTATTAGACCCTTTACTACACCTAAGCAGATAATGTCGCGTCGCTAGCATGAGTCAATGTGAAAAATTTACCACTACAGTACAAAAGTGTGTTTTTACCTGGAGGAATTGCCTTGGCGCCCCATGTTAAAGTGCTCGCCAAGCCTCGAACCCACCGAAAGATCGAATTGCCCGATGAAAGCGTCCGGCCTGTTCCAGCATTCGGCGTGGGACGCCGTCCCGGTCTTGGCCGCGATCGGGCAGGCGGCCTATCTGATCCTTCTGTTCACCGTGTTTCCCTCGGCGCCGTGGTGGGTACTGGTCCCCATGGGCCTGCTCTATGCGGTCAGCATTTCCTGGAACATCAACGGCATCTCGCACAACTTCTTGCACAACCCGTACTTCGCGTCGGAAGCGCTGAACCGGCTATTCAGCCTGCTGCTATCGCTGGAGCTCGGCTTTTCGCAGACGTTTTATGAAGACGTGCACCTGCGCCATCACAGCGGCAATTCCGACCGGAAGGACGCCGCCGGACGCACGGTCGATCCGCTTTCGATCTACCGCTACAGCCGGACCGACGGACCCGACAACGTCTTGGCGTTCACGTTCCTGGCCTATTTCCGCGACGATGTCGGCGAGACGTTTCGCAGGCTGTATTCCAAGCGGCGCGCGCGTGCCTATTTCGGCCTATTCGAGATCGCCTGCGTCGTTTGCATTGCAGGCCTGCTGACATGGGCGAATTGGCGGTTCATGGCGTTTTTTCTGCCGTTCTACTACCTGGGCCACAGCCTTTCGTCCTTGAACGGTTACTACGAACATTTCGGCGCCAATCCAGACGTGCCGATCGCCTGGGGCGTGTCGAGCTATGGCAAGCTCTACAATTGGATCTGGTTCAACAACGGCTATCACGCCGAACACCACTACCGCCCGAAAGTCCATTGGACGCAAATGAAAGCGCTGCACCGCCAGATTGCCGTCGAGCAACGCGCCGCCGGCGTCAAAGTCATTCGCCACTCCCATGCGCTCGGGTTCATCGATGCCTGGGCCGCTGTCCGGCAATAGTTTGCCGCCCCAATCATCCGCTCGCGCCGCGCCAACACTCTATTAAGTGTCGCGTACTAATATTTTCGCGTCACTTGCATTTCGGGACTGGGCAGACCAGATTGTGTTATATGCGAATCGTTGCATCGATTCTCCTTTTGGCGGCGCTTGGCGCATGTTCCGGCGGCCCGATTTGGCAGGACACCAACGAGCGGCTGCAGGCCTATCATGAGACGAGTTGCGCGTCCGGCGCAGATTCCGACTTCCGCCGCGCCAGCGCCGGAACGTCGTTCAACTGCGGCGGCTATGCGGCCGGTCAGCGCGATCTCTATATCGATTCCGCGCGCAGCATGCGCTGAGACTACGCGCCGGCGGACCTAAGCCGCCGAGGCTTTCTTCTTCGCTCCAATCCGCGGCTCCTGCCCGGTCACGAGCCGGCGGATGTTCTCGTGGTGGCGGATAAACACCAACGCCGCAAGGATGGCCGTGAGTTCGGCCAGAGGCGTGCTGCCACCGGACCAGATCTGTCCCGATAGCGCCCACATATAAACGGGCGTCAGCGCCGCCGCGGCGAGAGCCGCGAGCGAGGAAAAGCGGAACAGTGCCGCGACCGCCAGCCAGGTCGCGCACGCCATCAACCCGATGGGAAACGCAAGCGCGAGAACGATGCCGAGAAACGTCGCGACGCCCTTGCCGCCTTTGAATCGCAGCCAAACAGGGAATAGGTGCCCAAGGAACGCGCCGACGGCGGCGATCAGTGCCAAATCCGGACCGAACCACCTTTGCGCAATCAGCACGGCGGCGGCGCCCTTCGCGCCGTCGAGCAGCAGCGTCGCGGCGGCGAGGTCCTTCCGG
The DNA here is from genome assembly GCA_035632095.1 of Candidatus Cybelea sp. Taxonomy (GTDB): domain Bacteria; phylum Pseudomonadota; class Alphaproteobacteria; order Ferrovibrionales; family Ferrovibrionaceae; genus DASQHM01. The sequence goes on from DASQHM010000154.1 coordinate 11,333, forward strand.
CCGGTGCGCAGCACGTTCGTCGCGCCGATGTTGCCCGAGCCGAAGCGGCGGATGTCGCCGAGACCTGCGAGTTTCGTCAGCAGCAAGCCGAAGGGTATGGAGCCGAGCAGATAACCGCCGAGCAAGGCGGCGAGATAATAGGGCGCGGCCAGGGACCAGTTGATCGGACGCAGCATGATCAACCCTCCCGCGCCCGATCGAAGACCGTGGCGCCGCCGACCACCGTGCGTTCGACGCGGCCTTGCACCGGGCGGCCGTCGAAAGGCGAGTTCTTCGACTTGGAGCGGAATTTCCGCTCGTCGATCCGCCAAGGCGCCTCGAGATCAAGCAGAACCAGGTCCGCCGGCGCGCCTGCCGCCAATCGTCCCTGCGCCAGTCCGAGGATCGCGGCCGGCTTTGCCGTCATGGCGCCAAGCACGTTGAGCAATGGAAGATGTTTGTTGTGGGCCAGCTCGAGCGCGAGCGGCAACATGGTTTCCAGGCCGATCACGCCGAACGCCGCCTGCGAAAACGGCAGCCGCTTGCTCTCCTGATCCTGCGGACAGTGGCTCGAGGAAATGACGTCGATGGTGCCGTCGGCCAGCCCCGCCACGACGGCCTTGCGGTCCTCTTCGCGGCGGAGCGGCGGCGATACCTTGGCGAAGGTCCGGTACTCTCCGACGGCGGTCTCGTTGAGAGCGAAGTTGGCCGGCGCCGCGCCACAGGTGATGCGAAGTCCCTTTGCCTTGGCGCGTCGCACGGCATCGATGGCATCGGCGCAAGACAAATGTGCGCCGTGCCAGCGTCCGCCGGTCAGCTCCACCAGGCGGATATCGCGCTCGACCAGGATGGTCTCGGCGGCGTTGGGAATGCCCGTGAGGCCGAGGCGCATGGCGACCTCGCCCTCGTTCATGACGCCGTCGCGCGCGAGCTCGGCGTCCTCGCAATGCTGGACGATCAGCGCGCCGAAAGCGCGGGCATAGGACAACGCGCGCCGCATGACGGTGGCATCGCGAACAGCCCGGTCGCCGTCGGTCAGTGCGACGGCGCCGCCTTCCTTGAGCAGACCGAACTCGGTCATCTCCTTGCCGGCGAGGCCGCGGGTAATCGCCGCCATGGGCAGAATGCGCACGCTGGCGGACTCGCGCGCGCGGCGGGCGATGAATTCCACCAATGCCACTTCGTCGATGACCGGCCTGGTATTCGGCGTGCAGATGACCGTGGTCACGCCGCCGGCGGCGGCGGCACGGGCCGCGGTCGCCAGTGTTTCCTGGTGCTCGGCCCCGGGCTCGCGCAAATGCGCGTGCATGTCGATCAGGCCGGGTGCAAGTGCCAATCCCTTGCAATCGACGATTTCTACATCGCGGCCGGCAAACGTCTTTGCCGGTCCGAAATCGGTGATGCGATCGCCCTCGGTCAGCAGCGATCCGATCTTGTCGAGCCCGCTCGCCGGATCGAGCAGCCGCGCGCCGACATAAGCGACTTTTCCGCCCGTCATGTGCGTCCGCCGTCGTTTCGCAAGCGACCCGTCAGAACTTCCAGGCAGGCCATGCGCACGGCCACGCCCATTTCGACCTGCTCGCGTATGGCGCTGCGATCGATGTCGTCGGCCACTTCGGAGTCGATTTCGACGCCCCGGTTCATCGGCCCCGGATGCATGATGAGCGCGTCCGGTTTGGCGGCGCCGAGTTTGTCGTAGTCCAGGCCCCAGAAATGGAAGTATTCGCGGGTCGAAGGTACGAACGCGCCTTGCATGCGCTCGAGCTGCAGCCGCAGCATCATCACGATGTCGCAATCCTTCAGACCCCGGCGCATGTCGTAGTGCACTTCAACGCCGAGCCGGTCGACTTCCATCGGCAGCAGCGTCGGCGGCGCGATCAATCGCACGCGGGCGCCCATGGCATTCAAGAGACGAATATTCGATCGCGCGACCCGCGAATGCAGGATGTCGCCGCAGATCGCGACGATCAATCCGCTCAGCCGGCCCTTGCGGCGGCGGATCGTCAGCGCGTCAAGCAGCGCCTGCGTCGGATGCTCGTGGCTTCCGTCGCCCGCGTTGATCACCGAGCAGGTGACTTTTTGGGAGAGCAGTTCCACCGCCCCGGAATTCGGATGGCGCACCACGAGCACGTCCGGATGCATGGCGTTGAGCGTCATGGCCGTATCGATGAGCGTCTCGCCTTTTTTTATGGACGACGTGCTCACGGACATGTTGATGACGTCGGCGCCGAGCCTCTTGCCGGCCAGCTCGAAGGACGTGCGGGTGCGGGTGGAATCCTCGAAAAAAAGATTTATCTGCGTCAGGCCGCGCAAGTTGGATTGCTTCTTGTCGACGCGGCGGTTCTGCTCGACGCAGGCCTCCGACAGGTCGAGAAGGTGGGTAATCTCGGATGGAGACAGACCCTCGATACCGAGCAGGTGGCGATGGGGAAAGGCGGAGTGGGGGGCGGTAGCCATTAAAGCCGCACTATAGAGGCGTGGCGTGGCCCGGAGCAAGATCGGCGCCAGCGAACCGCGGCAGCGCCTTTTCGGCCGATGTCAGATTCCCGCCGGCGTCAGAAATGCATCAAAGCGCCGAACTTGAAGATGTGGATCCGGGTGTGGTCCGAGCCGTTGCTGGCGTCGTCGACCCAGAGGAAGCGATAGGCCGGGGTCACCCAGATCGAGTCGGTGATCCGCATGGCCAAGCCGGCTTCGCCCTGCAGACCGAGCTTGTTCTCGGTGCCCGTCGTTGCGCTGACTTTGGTGCCGTTGATCGTCGCTGTGACGGTGTTGTTGTTGAAGTGCACCACGCCGACCCCGCCGCCCGCATAAGGCGTGAAGAGTGAACCGGTTTCCAGATCGTAGTAGCCGTTGACGAACGCGCCGTAGCCGGAGCGCACGCCGCTTAGTTCTGCGTTGCCGAACGTGGTCGATAACTTATCCAACGGCGCCCGCAAATAGCCGACCTCGCCTTCGGCGCGGAAGCCGTTGCCGAACGCGTAGCCGCCGGCAAAGGCGCCGGCAAATCCGAGGCTGAACGAAACCTTGGCGGTGGCGCCGGATGACGCACCGCTGATGTCGGCGGCTTGCGTGCCGCCCGCCCAAACGGTGCCATACCAGCCTTTCGGGATATCGTAGAACGAGGGCGGTGCGAGCGGCGGTTTCGTTGCTTGCGCCGCTTGCATCTGCGCCTGGTCCTCATCGGCATAGACCTGGGCGAAATCGTAGAGCCCGCTGGCGCGCGGCCATGCCGGGCCGGGAACCGAGAGCACAGCAATCCCCACCAACAACCCCCAACGCCAATCCCGGGACCGAACGTCCGGTGCCATAGCCGGCTCTCCCTGTTCACTGCCGGCTCGATGGCCGGCATTTTTGTTGGCGGCAAGTCTAGGGAGACGTACCTGCGTGTGCAACTTGCGATGGCCGTTCAGCCATTGCGGGATTTCAAGCGACGAGCGACAAAACCAGCGGCAGCGTAAGTGCGGCTAGAATAGTGGTCGCTGTGATGGCGGCAGCGAGCAGGGTCGAATCGCCGCCAAGCTGACGCGCCATGATGTACGCCGACGATGCAATGGGCAGCGCCGCCCAAAGCACCAAGATCGTGCGGACCGGGTTTTGCACGTCGAGCAGCAGACATGCGGCCGCCATCAACGCCGGAAAGACAATGAGTTTGAGGATCGCGATGAAGCCGAGCAGGTTGCCGCCGCCATAGGCTTCCTGCGGGTCGAGCGCCGCTCCGACGGTCAGCAGGCCGAGCGCCACCGACGCCTTGCCGAGAATGTCGAGCGCCGGGCCGATGCCGGGCGGCAAGTCGAGGTCGCCCAGATTGAGCACAATGCCGGCCACGCACGCGAGGATCAGCGGGTTCTGGACGATCAGCGCCATCTGAGCCATTGGCCGCCGCGGTCCGCCTTCGCCGTGGCGCGCGTGAACGGCGATGACGAGCACATTGACCAGGGGAATGGCGATCGCCAACACGAGCGCGAAAATCGCAATGCCGCGATCGCCGTATAGCGCCAAGGACGCCGCGAGACCGACGTAGGCGTTGAAGCTCAGCGCACCTTGGAAGATCGAGGTGAAGGTCGCGCCGGAGATCTGAAGCCACGACGCGGCGAGCCACGGCCGCAACGCCAGCAGCGCCCCGCTCAGGACCGCCATGGAAAACGCCAACGCCAGGAAGAGTGGGATCGGACTCAGTCCGGCCAGGTTGGCGTGCGCCAGTTCCTTAACCAACAGGGCGGGAAACAGCACGTAATAGGTGACCCGCTCGGCGGCAGGCCAAAAGGTCCGGCCGGGAAACTCATAGCGCTGCAACAGCCAGCCGAACGCGATGAGAAGGAAGACCGGCAAGAGGGCGAAGACGATTGTTGTCATTGAGCCATGCCGGAAGCCGGGCGGGAGGACGCGAAATTGTGTGCCGTGGCGTCAGCATAGCGGTCGCCGGGGCGGTGTCCATGGCCGTCCGGCCGTACCGAAAGGAGCCCTGCCGGAACCCATAGAGTGTTCATCTATTAATGTTAAAACTTTATGTAAATAGTTTGATTTGACAGGGAAATTTCGATTCTACAATATGGCCGCACACAGCTAGGGCGAGGTCCATGCTAGCCATGCTGGCGCGGTATCTTCCACATTGCTCGACAAGCGCGGATTCGGTTCGCCGGCCCTGCGAGAGGAGCCTGTTTTCGACCGTCGCCGGCGATGTTCCGGATGCCCGGATGGGCGCCGAGGGGATTCACGGGGCGCTAACGCCACTTTGCGCAGAATGGACGGCCGGCCCCCAGGACAACAGCCGTCTGTTCCGAACCGGCTTGGTCGAAGGTCGAACCCCATGTTCCGGCCCATGTTCCGCATAGCGCGCCCCAGGCGCCGTCTGGCAAGCGACCGGCGTGGCACCGTCACGATCGAGATGGGCCTGGTGGGCACGCTATTCTTCTTGTTGCTGCTGACGATCATCGAACTCGGGTACCTGCTGTTCGTGCAATCGGTGCTTTCGGGCGCCGCGCGCGATGCCGCGCGCATGATCCGTACCGGCCAGGTGCAAGGTTCCGCCAGTCCCGCGACGGCGTTCCAAACCAAGCTCTGCCAGACGATCAGCCTGCTCGTGCCGTGCAACAAAGTCGTCTACGAGTCATTCGCCTTCAATAATTTCGGCTCGGTTGCCTTGCCGCCGCCGAAGAAGGACGCGTCAGGCAATCTCAGCAGCAACGGTTTCACGCCCGGCAACTCGGGCCAGATCGTGGCGGTGCGCGTGGAGTATCCCTACACGTTCATCGTGCCCATCGTGGGGCGCTATCTATCGCAGGGCAGCAGCGGAAACATGCTGCTCTCCGCGACCATCGTGTTCCGCAACGAGCCGTTCGGACCATGACCATGCGCATCGCACGCATATCCCGCGATCGCTCTGGCCTGGCGGCATTGGAATTCGCGATGATTCTGCCGTTGCTCGTGGTCATTCTCTTCGGCTCGTTCGAAGTGTTCGGCTTGATGATCGCCGACATGAAGATCGTTGCGGCGGCGGACGCCACCGCGGACCTTATTGCGCAGCAGAACAACGTCACCACAGCGTCGGTCAACGACATCATCACCGCGACGCAGCTCACGGTGGAGCCGCTGCCCTTGGCGCAGCTTGGCGTCGCCATCGCCAGCGTCACCTTCGACTCGACCACCGGCAACCCGAGCCTGTCCTGGACGCAGTCCAGCGGCAATGGCGCGATTGCCAATCCGGTAGCGCTGGCCACCGGACTGGGCAGCAAGGGCGAAAGCGTCATCATCGTGAGGGTGAACTACGCCTATCAATCGCCGCTCAAACTTTTCCTGCCAATTACCATCAACCTTGCCGAGCTCTCGTTTGCCCGGCCGCGGCTCGTTTCGACCATCGTCCACAACTGAATTGTACCCCCTGAGGTGGCAGCCATGCGCATTTCGCCAGCATCCATCTTCCAATCGGCAATCATGCGCCGGGTCCGGGCTCTGCTCCGCTCCCGCGACGGCGCCGTCGCCATGGTCTTCAGTCTTGCAGCCATCGCGGGCATCGTTTCGGCCGGCATGGCCATCGACATGGCGCGCGCCTATACGGTCAAGGTCCGGCTCGGTGCGGCACTAGACGCGGCCGGCCTCGCGGTCGGCGGCACCACCGGCATGACCGACGCTCAGCTGCAGGCGCGCTTCACCAACTACTTCAACGCGAACTATCCGAGCTCCGCCCTTGGCACGCCCAAGAACGTGGTGATGAACATCGACCACGCGAACAACCAGATCAACGTGACGGCGCAGGCTACCGTCAACACGACGCTCATGCGCGTGATCGGATTCAATTCGATGACCGTGGCCGCCTCGGCGCAGATTACCATGCAGACAGCGGGTCTCGAGCTGGCGCTGGTGCTCGACAATACGGGCTCGATGTTGAACAACAACAACATCGGCGCGCTGCAAAACGACTCCGTACAGCTCGTCAACATTCTTTTCGGCGCCAATAGCACCGCGAACCAGCTCAAGGTGTCGGTCGTGCCGTTTGTGACCGCGGTGAACCCCGGCTCGATCGCCTCGTCGCTGGTCAGCAGCATGCCGCACCCGTATAGCGCCACGGATCAGACCAAATGGAGGGGATGCGTCACCGAGCCCGCCTTCCCGGCCGATGAATCTGAATTCGTGTCGCCGGGTCAGCGGCAGCAATACTGGTGGACCAGCGCCTCTGACAATACCTGGACGAACAGCAACATCGCCATCAGCGAGTCGCTCTGCAACAACAGCCATGGGCCCAACCTTGGCTGCGGCACGCCGGTCACCCCGCTGACCAGCGACAAGACCACGCTGCTGAACGCGCTGAACTCCATGCAAGCGTGGTGTCGCAGCGGCACGATCATTCACGTGGGCATGGCGTGGGGTTGGCGCACGATTTCACCGTCTTCCCCGTTCACGCCGGCGGGCCTGCCCTACAACACGCCCGGCTGGAAGAAGGCGATGGTCATCGAGACCGACGGTGTGAACCAGATGTTCAGGCCGTCCGGCAGCGCCTTCCTGTCGGACTTCACATCATTCGGCCGCCTTGACCAGGGCCTGCTTGGCACGACGAGCTCGGCCACTGCGACCGCGATCCTGAACAATCGCATCACGGATATGTGCAACGCCATCAAGGCGAAGGGCATAACGATCTACGCGATTACATTCACGAGCGCGGCCTCGGGTTCGCAAACGCTGTTCAAGAACTGCGCGACGGACCCGACCAAGTACTTCAACGCGCCTGACCAGGCGACGCTGCAGACCGCGTTCACCACGATCGCCAACCAGCTCAACAATCTCCGCCTCAGCCAGTAAAGCCCGTAGGGGGCCCCCGCGCGCCGGGCGTCGTCCAGCACCTGATTCAAGGGTCTGGACGGCGCCGGCGCTGCACGGCACCCTTTTCCCCGTTCGGCACCCGGCGTGGCGCCAGCGCGTCGCCGGTCGGTTCAGTTGTGCCGTCGAGGGGAGGGAGCATGTACGTCACCCAAGCGCTGCGGCGCGCGTTGCAGGTCAAACCGCACGGGACCGCGACGATCTTCCGCGACCGGCGCCGGACGTGGCCGCAAAGCGTCGAGCGCATTGCGAAGCTTGCCGGCGGCCTGAAAAGCCTAGGCCTGAGCGCTGGCGGACGCGCGGCCATACTGGCCCTCAACAGCGACCGCTATTTCGAATACCTGTTCGCGGTGCCCTGGGCCGGCGGCGTCACGGTGCCGATCAACACCCGCCTGGCGCCTCCGGAGATCGAATACATTCTCGCGGACTCGGGCAGCGAAATCCTCTTCGTCGACGAGAACTTCAAACCGGCGCTTGCGGCCCTGTCAGGACGTATGCCATCGGTGCGGCGGATCGTTTACATGGGCGACGATGCGCCGCCCGCCGGGGCCGTGGCGTTCGAAAGCTTGGCCCGGGCGCCGGCCGTTCCCGACGCCTTGGTCGGCGACCGCGAGCTGGCGGGAATCTTCTACACCGGCGGCACGACCGGAAAATCCAAAGGCGTGATGCTCAGTCACGAGAATCTCGTGATCAATGCCGCTAACGCCGTGCCCGGCCTGGGATACAGCATGGACACGATATATCTACATTCGGCGCCGATGTTTCATTTGGCCGACGGAGCATCGACCTTCGCCGTCACCATGGTCGCCGGAACCCACGTGTTCGTTCCCCGCTTCGATCCGGGCGACTGCCTTGACGCCATCCAGCGCGAAAAGGTCACGCACGGGCAGTTTGTTCCCACCATGATCAACATGCTTGCGAACTTCCCGAAGGTGCGGGACTACGACCTGTCGAAGCTGAAGCGCATCCTCTACGGTGCGTCGCCAATGCCCGAAGCCGTGCTTCTGCGGGCGCTCGAGATCATGCCCCACTGCGAGTTCATTCATGCCTATGGCATGACCGAGGTGGCGCCGATCGCGACGCTTCTCGATCCGCGCTACACGACGCTGACCGGTCCCTACGCGGGCCGCATCAAGAGCTGCGGCCAGGCGGCGATTTTGTGCGAGATCAAGGTGGCCGACGAGAACGGCGACGAGGTTCCGCGCGGCACGGTGGGCGAGATACTCATTCGCGGTCCGAACGTGATGCTCGGCTACTGGAAGAAGCCGGAGGCGACCGCCGAGGCGTTGCGCGGCGGCTGGTATCACAGCGGCGACGGCGGCAAGATGGACGACGAGGGTTTTCTCTATATCGTCGACCGCTTGAAGGACATGATCATTTCCGGCGGCGAGAACATCTATTCGGCCGAAGTCGAAAGCGCGATCTCGACGCTGGATGGCGTGGCCGAAGTGGCTGTCATCGGCATTCCGGATGACAAGTGGGGCGAGGCGGTGCACGCCATCGTCGTTCCGCGGGCCGGTCGGACGCTGACCGCGGACGACGTGATCCGGCATTGCCATACGCTGATTGCCGGATACAAATGTCCGAAGGGCGTGACCATCCGTGCCGAATCGCTGCCGCTCTCGGGTGCCGGAAAGGTCCTGAAGACCAATCTGCGCGAGCCCTATTGGCGCGGGCGGGAGAAGCGCGTCAACTGAGGCGAACGCTCAGGCGCCGCCGCCCGATGCGCCGGTCGCCGGCGCCGCTCGGGCCGCGGCCGCGGCGGTGACCTCGTCCGGATCGTCGCTCCCGGTGGTGAGCGTCTCCGCGGTGCTGCCGTCAGCGCCGCGCACATGGACCTGAACCTGCCGTGGCTGGCCAAGGTCGATGCCGTTCTCGGCGAAGACTTCGAGGATACGCGACAGGGCCTTGCGCCTGACCGCGAATTGCTCGCGCGGCTGCGACATGAACTTGATGCGGACGACGAGACCGCTGTCGGTGATGCGCGCGATGCCTTGCGACTTCAACGGCTCGATGAGTTTCGGCCCGAGTTCCGGGTCGTCGGTCAATTCCTGGCCGATCTTCTTCAGCAGCTTGCGCACTTTCTCGATATCGGTGCCATGCGGCACGGTGAGCTCGATCTTATCGATCACCCAGTCGCGCGTGTAGTTGGTCAGCGAACGGATCTGGCCGTAGGGAAGCGTGTGCACCGCGCCACGGTGATGGCGGAGCCGCATTGAGCGGAGCGAAATCACTTCGACCGTGCCCCGCAGCTTGTCGACCTCGATGTAATCTCCGATGCGGAACGCGTCCTCGATGAGGAACAGAATTCCGGATACCACGTCGCGCACCAGGGTTTGCGTGCCGAAGCCGATGGCGAGCCCGATCACCCCGGCGCCGGCGAGCAGCGGTCCGATATCCACGCCGATCGAGGACAGAACCACCATCGCCGCGATAGCGACGAGGGCGAAGAGCGTCACCGTCCTGAGCAACGGCAGCAGCGTCCGCAATCGTGCGCTGGCCTCTTCGACGGTGCCGCCGACCTCGCGCGGGCTGAGATGGCGATGCAGCAGAGCCTCGATGAATTCCCACGCCGCGAAAGCGAGAACGAGAGCGAGCCCGACATGAAGCGCCGCGCGGGCGAAGGCATGGCCCATGGGCGTCTGCATCATGGAATCGACGGGCACGCCCCACACTTCCGCGAGCACATATATCGTCGACGCGAGAAGTCCTATGTGCATGGCGATGGCGACGGAACTCGGTACGCGGCGATTGCCCCGGGCATCCGGCCGGGCGACAAACTTCGTGTAAAGCCGAAGCAGCCCGCGGGTGACCGGCACATAGAGCACGGGGATCAACACGGTCACCAGTCCGGCGCCGCTTCGATGCGGATCGGTATCGAGCTGGTTCAGCATCCAGAGCAGCCAGACGAGCACGCCGTAGGCCATCGCGGGCACATGCCAATAGTCGGCCAGGTGGTGCGCGATTTGCGGCTGTCCGACGGCCGTCGCTTTGATGCGCGCTGCGACAGATGCGCGCCGCGTCCAGACCACCACAAGAGCCGCCGCCGCAAACACGGTTCCGACGATCAGCGAGAGCAACCGGCACTCCGCGTCATCCAACCCGAGCTGGCGGAATAGTTCGACGGCGATCAGGCCGATCACAGCGACATAGGCGAGTGCCATATAGACGCGTTCGCCGAAAACTGCATTTTCATCGCGCGCCGCGGTCGTCCGCGAACCGGCGGCGCTTCGCGCGTAGAACAGGCGGAGCAGGCGTCGTATCAATCGCAGCGCGACAGCCGCCGTGACGGCGGCAAAAATGGTTTGGCGGGTCGCGAACCGTCCCTGATTGGTCGAAAACAGGGCAACCAACGCCGCCAGCGCAAATGCGGCGGCGGCGGCGACCTCCAGACCCGCCCGCACGAGGAACAGCGCGCTATGGGCCGGAGCCGTTTCGAGCGCCGCATCGAGCCGCCGGCGAAGCGGCGCTGTCCATAATCCGAACAACCACTCGCCGAAAACGCCGACGGCGATCAGCACCAGCACCAGAGCCAGCACGACGGCGGAGTGCAACGGCGGCTCGCCGGCGTCGAGCTGCGCGACCAGCCAGCGCGGCAAATCGGGCAACTTGGCGATGGCCAGGATCGTTTCGTGCAGTCGCGACCGCATGGTGGCCGCCGTCG
>DASQHM010000155.1:0-24292 GCA_035632095.1 Candidatus Cybelea sp.
CCGGCGAATTTCCGCACCGCGCGGATGTACTCGACCAGCTCGACGCGTACATGCTGGCCGTAGAGGTCGCCCTGGAAGTCGAACAGGTGAGCTTCCAGCAGCACGTCCTCCTTGCCGACGGTCGGGCGCTTGCCGAGGTTGGCGACGCCGAGATGCCATTCGACCTTGCCGCCGTCACGCTCGACGCCGACGCGCACCGCGTAGACGCCGTGGGCCGGGATGAGCAGGTCGTCGAGCTCGATGTTGGCCGTCGGAAATCCAATCGTGCGGCCGCGCCGGTCGCCATGCTGCACGCGGCCTTCGATGCTCCACCAATGCCCGAGCAGATCGGCGGCGGCCTGGGGCCGCGCTTCAGCCAGATGTTGGCGAACGCGGGTGGAGGAGAAGATTTCGCTGCCGTCGCCCACGGGCTCGATCACGGTGATGCCGAAACCTTCCATATCGCCCATCCAGCCGAGCACGGCGGGGTCGCCGCCGCGGGCCTGGCCGAAGATGAAATCGTAACCGACGACCAGGTGCCGTGCCTTCAAGCCCTCGACGAGCACCCGCATGACGAAGTCCTGAGCCGACATGCTTGCCAGCGCCGCATCGAAATGCAACGCGAAGACCACATCGACGCCGAGCGCCTCCAGCCGGTGCGCCTTGGAGCGCAAGGTGGAGAGCCGGAACGACGGTTGGTCGGGCCGGAAATAGGTGCGCGGGTGCGGCTCGAAGGTCAGCACGCCGAGCGGCGCGCCCAAGCGATCCGCCACCTCGGCCGCGGCGCCGATCACAACGCGATGGCCCCGGTGCACGCCGTCGAACGAGCCGATGGCGATCACGCCCCGCGTGGCCTCGGACGGAACGTCGGTGTAGTGGCGCAATACGCGCATGGCCTGCGAGCCTGTCCGGGAGATGGGCGCTACGAGATCGGGATGCGCGCCGGGTTGCCGGGAGCGGGCGGATTATGCAGGCGCAGCGCCGATAATCAAGTCAGGCAGGCGTCCGGCGCCGGCCGGGATGGAGCGGGCCTACTCGGCGGCGATCCCGCGCCGCTCGGGACGGGCCGGGACCATGATGACCGCGTCGCCCTCGATCACCACCTTGTCGCCGACCTGGCAGACGCACTCGAAATGGGCGCGGCGCTTGTCCGGCTCCAGCGATTTCACGGTTGCCCGCGCCGTTACGGTGTCGCCAAGGCGCACCGGGGCCTTAAAGCGCAGGTTTTGCGACAGGTAGATGCCGCCGGGCCCGGGCAGCTTGGTGCCGAAGATGGTCGAGAGCAGGCTGGCCGAGAGCATGCCGTGCGCGATGCGGCTCTTGAACACGGTGTTCTCGGCAAACACCTGGTCCAGGTGCAGCGGATTGGTGTCTCCGGACACACCGGAGAACATCAGAATGTCCGCTTCCGTGATGGTCTTGGAATAGACCGCCGACATGCCGACTTGCATGTCCTCAAAGTAGTAGCCGTGCAAGGCGTTCATACCAATCCTCGGAAATGGCGGTCACTCTTCACCACGGGCCAACGCGTCTGATGCGGACCCGCGACTAGATTGTGCAGCGCAATATAGGTCGTTTGCATTGCAGCGGCAAGACCCAAACAGGGCAAGGTGCCACCAAGGCAATCATAGATGCCAAGGGGTTAACCCATTCTTAGCCGGGCGGACGCAACAATAAGGCTGGCGTAACGCGCGTTGTTCCGCCGGCCACCCCCTGACCACAGGCCTAGGCGCTCCGGAGAGATTTCCTATGACCCAAGCAATCGACCCGCGCGTTGCCGCGCTCTACCGGGATTGCCAGGATCTGGCCCGCTATATCGCCAAGGCGCGCCGCGAGATCGCACAAATGCGGCCTGAGGAAATGAAAAAGGTGAAACTGCCCCGCGCCGGGCAGGAATTGGAAGCCATCGTCAGAGCCACCGAGGAAGCGACCCACACCATCATGGCGGCGGCCGAGGAGGTCATGGCAGCCGACAAGAGCGACGCCGAGGGTTATCGGACCATCGCCGAGAGCGCCTGCATGCGCATCTTCGAGGCGTGCTCGTTCCAGGACATCACCGGCCAGCGCATCACCAAGGTGGTGAATACTCTGACCTATATCGAAGAACGGCTGAACGCCTTGCAGAAGGCCTGGGGGCCGGATCTGCACGACGATCCGGCGTCGGACGAGCCGGGGCACGGCGGCGACGCACTGCTGCTGAACGGGCCTGCGTTGGCGGGCGAAGGCGTCGACCAGGCCGAAGTCGACAAGCTGATCGGCGACGTGCCGAATTCCCCGAAGAGCGCCGGAAGCGCCCCCGCCAAAGGCAATGGCACGTCCAAACAGGCCGAGGTCGATCGCCTGTTCGACTGACGCCCGGGGTTCTTCTCAGCGGCGCGTTGCACCGATAGCCCGCTTCGCTCAAAGTCTGGCCAACCAGACGGAGGCCGGACGTTGCGCCCCCTTGCCGAATTCGCCCGCGCCGACAAAGCCCGCATGGTCGCGCTGCTCACCGACATCGACGACACCCTAACCGACGACGGCCGTCTCCATGCGGCTGCGTATGCCGCCCTCGAGCGGCTGCACGACGCCGGCTTGATCGTGGTGCCGGTGACCGGACGTCCGGCCGGCTGGTGCGACCTGATCGCGCGCTTCTGGCCGGTGGATGCCGTGGTCGGCGAGAACGGCGCGTGCTGGTTCCGCTACGATCGCGCGGCGCGGCACATGCAACGGCGCTGGTGGAAAACCGCTGGCCAGCGAAGGGAGGATCGCAAGCGGCTGCAGGCTCTGAGCGCCGAGATTCTTGCGGCCGTGCCCGGCGCCGCGCTCGCTGCCGATCAGCCCTACCGCGAAGCCGACCTCGCCATCGATTTTCGCGAAGACGTGGCGCCGCTCGACCAAGAGGCCGTAGAGCGCATCGTGGCGTTGTTCGAGCGCGCCGGCGCGCGCGCCAAGGTGAGCTCGATCCACGTCAACGGCTGGTTCGGCGACTACGACAAGCTGGCCATGACCCGCCGATTGTTCGCCGAAGCATTCGCCATCGATTTGGATGCGCGGCGGGGCGACATCGTCTTCGCCGGCGATTCGCCGAACGATGCGCCGATGTTCGCCCATTTCCCGAACGCCGTCGGCGTCGCCAACGTGCGCGATTTCGCCGGACGCCTCGACGCGTCGCCGGCTTGGATCACGCCGTCCCGCGGCGGCGCCGGGTTCGTCGAACTGGCGGACGCGCTGCTGGAGGCACGCGCTACCACCTAAGCTCGGTCATGGCGGCGTCCGGGCGCGCTCGTTCCCGAATTGCGGCGGCGGCCACCGCGGACGGATCCGGAGCCTGACCCGGCTTCAGGCCCCATTCGTCGGCGTGAATGCCGCCCGTCACCAGGATCGAGGCGATGCCGGCGGCGGCGGCGCCGGCGATATCCGTCCGAAGAGAATCTCCGACGGCGAGCACGGCGCGCTTTTCGAGGCCGAGCAGCGCCAGCGCCGACGCATAGGTCGCCGCATGCGGCTTGCCGAAGGCGATCGTCCGGCCGCCTCGCGCCTCATAGGCCGCGGCGAGCGATCCGGCGCAGGGTATGGATTGGTCGCCGCGGATCACGGAAAGATCGGGATTGGCGCAGATCAGCGGCAAACCGCGCGCCACAGCAACATCGAACAGCCGCGCGTAGTCGGCTGCGGTTTCGCGCTCATCGTCGAACAGGCCAGTACACAAAATGAAGTCGGCGTCGGAAATCTCCGCAACCCGGAAATCGAGCCCGGCAAGCAATCCCCAATCGCGCTCCGGTCCGAGACGGTAGAACCTTTGACCCGGCACGCCGGCGCGTCCTTCCGCCAGCGCATCGCGGGTCAGTTCGCCGGAAGTCAAGACCTGGTCATAGCAATCGCGAGGCACGCCGATCTTGTCGAGAAAGGCCCGAACCTCGGCCACGCGGCGCGGCGCGTTCGAAAGCAACAGGATCGCTTTGTCGCGCGCGCGCAAGTTCCGCATGCAGTCGATGGCCGCCGGGAACGGCGCGCGGCCGTTGTGCACCACACCCCAAAGATCGAGGATCAGGCCGTCGAAGCGCGCGGCGAATTCGGCGATGCCGTCGATGATCGGAATCGGCGCGAAACCGGTCTTGGAAATGTCGGTGTTCATGAGCGCGGGCCGAGACTCGGGCAAGCCCGCGCGCTTGTCAATTCGGCTACGCCGCCTCGCGGCTCCGCCGGTCCCTCAAGCTGGCTACGCCGCTTCGCGGCTCCGCCGGGGCTCCCCGAACAGATAGCCTTGGCCGTAGTCGACTTCGAAATCGAGCAGGTCGACCACCATGGGCTCGGTTTCGACCTTCTCGGCGATCAGATCTATGCCGTGCCGGTTCAACGCCGCCTTCAGATCGCCGATGTCTATGGAGGCGACCGATTGCAGCTCCTTCGAGGTCAAGGCGCGCGCATCGATCTTGACGAAGCGGAAGTTGCGCGCGGCCAGGGCGGCATAGTCCACGTCGAGGCCGGACACCTGATCCAGCGAGAAGCGGAACCCGAGCTCCGCCAGGCGCGCCATGGCCGAAGACGCCGCTCCTCCGTGTCGCGCCAGTTCGCCTTGCGCGAACTCGAAGAACAGATTGTCGGCCAGATCCGCGTTGTGCCGCAGGAAATCGTGGAACTGCCCGAAGAACTCCTCGTCCTGCAGGCTCAGCATCGACACGTTGACGAAAAAGCCCACGTCGCGCCGCGTGCCGCGCATGCGCCGGATCAACTGAATGCAGCGGAACAGCAGCAGATTATCGATGGTGGCGATAAGGCCGGAGTCGGCGGCAAGCGGAAGATACTGTTCGGGTCCGAGCACGCCGCCGTCGGCCGCGCGGATGCGCGAGAAGCTCTCGTAGAAGCGCACTTTGCGCTGCGGCAGGCTGACGATCGGCTGTAGGTAGACATCGACGCGATTGTCCTCGAGCGCCTGGCGCACGAAGTCGAGCTGCCGCGAAACCTCGGGCGGCAGCGCCGCGGGCGGATCGCGGCGCGACGCATTGGCCGGCGTACCCATTTCCGGGACGGCGCCCATTGCTGCCGTGCCCGGTATGGACACGCGGCGCCGCGTCATGCGTTCGCTCAGTTGCTGCAACAGGCCCTTGATGACTTGCATCTCGCCGGCAACGCGCTCCTCACCCTCGCGGCGAACGCCTTCGACGCGCCGGCGCATTTCGGAGAGCTCGCGGCGGGCGGCGTCCACGTCGGATTGCAAGCGGCCGTCCGTCTGGCGCAGCGACAGCACGATCTTCGCCTGGTCCCGCCGATCGAGGATGCGCGCCACCACTTGATGCGCCAGCGCCGCCGTGAGAAAGCAGAGCCCGCCCAAGGTCCATATCGGCGCATCCGCACCAATGCTTGCGCCGTAGCTTACCGCCAATGCTGCCGATAGCAGCGCATAGGCAAGCATGACGACGAGATGGCTCGGCAGCGACATGACGGAACCGGCACGGCGGAAATTGTCGGACTTGTGCAGTGTGCGCCGCCCTTTCTTGCCATATGGTTAACGAAACCTTGTGCCGATCTTCGCCCGGAAGGATGACCTGCCATGCCCGCATTCGACTTCGACTTCACCGCCATCGACGGCAAGCCGCTGCCGCTCGCCGGGTTCAAGGGGCGGCCGCTGCTCGTGGTCAACACCGCCTCGCAGTGCGGGTTCACCCCGCAATACGCCGCATTGGAAAACCTTTGGCGCACGTACCGCGACCGCGGGCTTACGGTGCTCGGAGTGCCCTGCAACGATTTCGGCGCCCAGGAACCCGACGCGCCCGACGCCATTCAACAGTTCTGCGAAACGCGCTTCGGCGTGGATTTCCCGCTGACCGCCAAGGTGCAGATCATCGGTCCGGTAGCGCATCCGTTCTATCGCTGGATCGCGAGCGAACTCGGCGAAGGACAATTGCCGCGCTGGAACTTCCACAAATATTTGATCTCGGGCGACGGCTCGATTGCCGGCACGTTTCCATCGCGCGTCGACCCGATGGGTGCCGAACTGACCGGCGCGATCGAAGCGGCCTTGTCGGGCTGAGCCCGGGTGACGGGACCGGCAACACGCCCGCGAACATGACTCGAAAGCCCGCACGTCTCCGCCACATCGGCATGGGGATCGGCCTGAGCGCCCTTGCGACCGTGGTCGCAGTCGTGGCGTTCCTCGCGCTTGGGGGCGCCGGATTGCTCATACGCATGTTTCTTGAGTCCGAAGGCTTCAAGCCCAGCGCGCTCCGCGTCGCCGCGCTCTCGTTTTCCCATGCCAAGCTCGACGATCTGGCATTGGGTCCGGGAGGCGCAATCGCGGCGCGATCCATCGATCTGCAATACTCCCTCGCAAGCCTGTTCGAGCACCGCATCAAGCGCGTTGCGGCGACCGGTCTGGCGCTGCCGATCAGCATTGGCGCCGACGGCGTGCGCATGGGCCCGATTGACCTTGCCGGCGACGGGTCCGGCCGGGGCGGGTTCACGGTCGACGAGCTCGCTCTGACGGATGTCGATCTGACCATCAGCGCCGCAGGCGAATCCACGCACTTGCGGCTCGACGGCGCCCTCAAGAACAATCTGGACGGGCCGCATGGTTTGTTCGACGTCGCCGCCACCGGCACGTTGCTCACCCTTGCCGGTCGGCTGGTGCTGGTCGGCGATAGCTTCAGCTTGTCCATCGAGCGCGCATCGCTTGTCTTGCCGCCGGCCAATCTCCAGCAAATCTCCGGCACGCTGGACGGCAGCGTGCCGGGAGCGCCAAGACGCTGGCTGCAGGTAGCTTTGCGGTCGGCGGCCGCCGAAGTGGCTGCGCACCGGTTCCGCAACTTCGACATTTCCGGCGAGGTCGGCGCCGATACGGCGGGCTTCCGCGTCGCGGCGGAAGCGGACGGCGCACAGCGCCTGACCGCCTCGATCGACGCCGACGGCCTGCGCGACCCGAACCCGTCGCTGACCGCGGAAGCGCAACTCGGAGCCGGCAAGGCATCGCCGGCGCTCGATGCCAAAGTGAGCATTCGCCAGGTCGCCACGGCGCCCGAGACGTTCGCGATCGGCGTCATGTTTGCTTCTTCCGCCGGTCCCATCGCCGGAGGAACCGCCGGACCGTCGCGTTTAACGGCAAATTTGCGCGAGACGCGGCGCGACGGCGCGTTCGAAATGCGCCTGACGGAACCGGCGACACTGATGCTTGGCGCGTTGGCGATGCCGGACCGCGGCCTGATGCTGCCCCAGGGCGCGACATTCTCGCTAAAGCCGGCGACAGAGCCCGTGCTTTCGATGCAAGACGGCGCATCGCCCATTTTGCATGCGACAATCACGAGCGGCGCTTTGCAAGGTACGGCCCAGGGTGTGCCGATTTCCATTGCGGCTTCGTCGCTCGACCTCGCCGGTGCTTGGCCGAACGGCGCAAAGCCGCTTGATGTCCTGCTCACGTTGGACGGCTTTCGTATCGGGCCGGCCGGCCAAAGAGGTGCGCCGGCCGCGTGGCTTGCGCCGTTGCGCGTTCAAGGCAACGCGCAAGTCGGCGACGGCCCGGTCACTTTCACCCTTCATGCTTTCGGTGCCGATGGACGATTGGCGGCGGATGCGACCGGTAAGCACGATCTGGAGAGCGCCACGGGCGAAGCGCGCCTCAAACTGGCGCCGCTCAAGTTCGTCAAAGGCGCTTTGCAGCCGAGCGACATCGTACCCGCGGCGCTGGGCGTCGTGAGCGATGCGGAAGGCACCCTGGCACTGAGCGGGACGGTGCGCTGGGCCGGCGGCCAACAACGCGCATCCGACCTCTCGCTGCTGCTGGATCAAATGTCGTTTGCCGCCGGACCTATGACCGTCGCCAAGTTGAACGGCGTCGTGGCTCTTACTCGCCTCTGGCCGCTGGCGACCAAGCCCGACCAGGTGATCGCCGTCGGCGCCGTCAATCTGGGCGTCCCGTTGACCGATTCGCTGCTGCACCTGGGCGTTGCCGAGAACGGCGGCGCGCGGCTGTCCCTTGAGCGCATGAGATTGCTCGGCGGGACGGTGCAAAGCTCCGAAATGATCGCCCGGCCCTTCGAGGGAATACTCGACGGCGTACTCGATGTGAGCGATGTCGACCTGAGCCAGGCGCTCGATCTCGCCGGGCTCCAGGGCCTGACCGCTCAAGGCAAGCTTGCCGGCCACATTCCGCTCCATGTGCGAAGCGACGGTATCGCCATCGACAACGCCCGACTCGACGCGACCGCACCCGGCATCATTCGCTATCGTCCGGACCCGGTGCCGGCGGCTCTGGCCAATGGTGGAGCCAATATCGAACTTTTGCTCGCTGCATTGAAAGACTTCCACTACGACGCGCTCTGGCTCACACTCGTGCGCAACAAGACAGGCCAGACGGACGTCGGACTGCACTTGCAGGGAGCCAATCCAGCGCTGTATGGAGGACATCCGGTTCTCCTCAACGTCAACTTGCACGGCGAGTTGGACCGGATCATCACCTCCAGCCTTCAGGGCTATCGCGTGCCCGATCAGATTCGAGAACGCATGCTGCACTTCAACGAGGGCCATTAGGGATGCAATCGTGACCAGAGCAATTCGACCGACAGTCCTCATGGCGCTGGCGCTCGCGACCGGCCTTGGCGTTGCCGCGTGCCAGCCGACGGTGAAGGTGGAAGCGCCGGACAAGCCCATCGTCATCGACCTGAATGTGAATATTCAGCAAGAGGTGCGGGTGAAAATCGAGAAGGACGTCGATCAGGCTTTGCAAAACCAACCGGATTTGTTTGGAGGCAAGCGATGAAAATCTCTCGGCGCGCGTTGCTTAGCGCTGGTCTGGCCGCCAGCGCGTTCGTCGTGGTGACGGAGACAGAGTCGGCGCAATCGATCGACGACTTGAAAGCCCGCGGTTTGGTCGGCGAACGGCCGGACGGCTACGTGGGCGTGGTTGGCGGGGGCGCCACCGCGGATGTGGTAAATACGGTGCAACAGATCAACAACAGCCGGCGGACCCTCTATCAGGGCATCGCCCAGAAAAACGGCTCGTCGCTATCGGCGGTTGAGGCTGTTGCGGGCGCGAAGCTCGTGAAGGACGCGCCGCCCGGGTCGTATGTGATGGACGCTACAGGCAAGTGGGTCAAGAAGTGACGCCGCTCACTTGACCGGGACCTACCGTCGCGATGCACTAGACACTATGTTCTGAATCGATTGCTGGAGAACTTGCCGCGGAGAGTGAACGATGACTGCCGTCTATAAAGTAACCGGGATGACATGCGATGGCTGTGTCCGCTCGATAACACGCGCCATCCAGCGTGCGGTGCCGGGGGCGGTCGTCGCCGTCGAACTCGCCGCGGGCCGCGTCAAGATCGAGACGGCGCGTCAGGATGGGCCGAGCCGGCAGGCGGACGATGCCGCAGTCCGCAAGGCAATCGTCGATGCCGGCTACGGCCTGGCAACGTGAGTAACAGCTCAATGGAGCAAACCATGCGCAAGCTGGCCCTAGGCTTGGGCGCGACAATCGCGCTCTTGGCCGTGTCGGCAATGCCGGCAGCGGCCAAACAGTTGGTGGTCGTGAAATCGACTGCAGCGGCGTTCAAGCCGGGGCAGATCGTCGACAGCAACGTCGCTCTGGCGCTGCCGGACAACACCATGGTGACGCTGATCGGTCCGGACGGGCGAAATATGACCTTGACGGGACCCTTCAACGGCAAACCCGCGGCCGGCGGCGGCAACGACGACCCGGCGCTGGTCAGCAAGCTCTCTCATATTCTCGACCAGCAAGGCAGCGACTCGAGCGCGGTCGGCAGCATTCGCGGCGGCCCGTCCGCCACGCCGCCGGACGCATGGTCCATCGACGTGGACGGGTCCGGCACATGGTGCGTGCGCGATTCCTCGACGATCCGGCTCTGGCGCCACGACCCCAACCGGCCGCAGCAGGCGAATATGCGCAATGCCGCGGCGGGCGACGGGGTCGCCGTGCACTGGAACGCCGGCGCGGCAAGCGTGCCGTGGCCGGCAAGCCTGCCCGCGGCGGAAGGGAAATACCTGGTGCGCATGCCCGGGCATTCGCTCCCCATCGTGCTGCAACTGCATCAGGTGCCCGCCGACCTTCCGACCGATGCCCATCGCGCGGTCTGGATGAACGACAACGGCTGCTCGGGCCAGGCTTCGCGCTTGCTGACCGCCGCGCATTGAACGCGGCCGAAGTTGCGGCGCGACTAGCGACGGGCGCGGCGTTCGATCGTGAACTACCGCCACCTCTACCACGCGGGCGGCTTTGCCGACGTGGTGAAGCACGCGGTGTTGGCGCTGATCCTCGGCCGCCTGGCGGAGAAGCAAGCGGCGTATTGCGTGCTCGACACCCACGCCGGCATCGGACGCTATGACCTTTCGCAGATCGCGGCGCAGAAAACCGGCGAATATCTGAACGGCATCGCCCGGCTGCTGACGGCCGAGCGCGCGCCCGACGCGGTTCGGCCCTATCTCGAAGCGGTGCGCGGCCTTAATCCAGGCGGCCAGCTGCGCTGGTATCCGGGATCCCCCGCCATTGCCGCGGCGCTTTCGCGAAGACAGGACCGGCTGGTGCTCGTCGAACTGCACGACGACGATGTGGCCGAATTGCGCCGCACCCTCGGCCGCGACCGGCGAGTCGGCATCCATCACGCGGACGGCTATGCTGCACTGAAGTCGCTGCTGCCGCCGAAGGAACGGCGCGGCGTGGTGTTGATCGATCCTCCCTTCGAGGCGGGCAATGAATTCGAGACCTTGGCGGCGTCGCTCATTGCCGCGCACGCGCGCTGGCCCGGCGGCATCTATGTGGCGTGGTATCCGATCAAGGATCCGGCGCCGGTGCGCTCGTTTCATGCCGCGCTGAAATCCAGCGGCATGCGCAAGGTGATGATCGTCGAATTGCTTGTGCGCCGCGCCGACAGCGCCGGCACCTTGAACGGATGCGGCCTGGTGCTGGTCAACCCGCCGTGGCAAATCGAGAAGGCATTGGACGAGCTCTTGCCCTGGATCGCCGACCGCTTGAAGCAAGGGCCTGGCCCGCGCGGCGCGTGGCACTGGCTCGTGCCCGAGTAATACGCTGACGCGCCCCGGCGCGCACCGCTACACTGCGTCCATGCCGAGACATTCCATCGCGCTCAGCGTTCTCGACCAGTCGCCCATTCGCAGCGGCGCCACGCCTGCGGATGCGGTGCGCGAGACCATCGAACTTGCCCGCATCGCCGACCGCCTCGGCTACCGCCGCTATTGGCTGGCCGAGCATCACAGCTCCGCCGGCTTGGCCGGCACGACGCCGGAAGTCCTGATCGCGCGGGTCGCCGCCGAAACGCGGCACATGCGCATCGGCTCGGGCGGCGTCATGCTGCCCCACTACAGCGCGCTGAAGGTGGCGGAGAACTTCCGCATGCTGGAGACGCTCTATCCCGGCCGCATCGATCTCGGCATCGGCCGCGCACCCGGCAGCGACCAGCGCACCGCCCGCGCCCTGCAACACGGCCCCGGCGCCCTCGGCATCGAGGAGTTCCCGAATCAGCTCGCCGATCTTGCGGGCTTTCTACGAAATGATTTGGAGGCCGGCCACCCGTTCGCCGGCATCGAAGCCATGCCGACGGGACCCACGGTGCCCGAGATCTGGATGCTCGGCTCGAGCGACCAAAGCGCCGCCTATGCCGCCCATTTTGGTTTCGCGTTTTCCTTCGCGCAATTCATCGCCGGCGTGAGCGGAGCCCAGGTTGTGGATGCGTACCGCCGCTACTTCACGCCGTCGGCCTGGTCGAAGGAGCCGCGCGCCAGCGTCGGCATTTCCGTGGTCACGGCGGACACCGAGGACGAGGCGCGGCGTCTCGCCAAGAGCCGCAATCTGTGGCTGGTCCGTCTCGCCACGGGTCATACGGGACCGTTTCCGTCGCCCGAGGAAGCCGACGCCTATCCCTACACCGACCGCGAACGCGCCTTCATCCGCGCCAGCGCCGGGCGGAGCGTGGTGGGCGACGTGGCGCAGGTCAAAGCGCGATTGACCGAGATGGCGGAAGAATACGGGGTGGACGAACTGGTGATCGTCACCATCTGCCACGACTTCCGCGCGCGCGTGCATTCCTACGAATTGCTCGCGGCCGCCTTCGACTTGCCGGCCCGGTAGGCGATCAACCCGCCCAACAGCGACAGCGCGATGACGCCGAAGGCAATCCGGTAGGCAAGCTCGGAACCCGCACCGTTGCTGGCGGGCGCCCAGCCGACGATGGCGCCAGTGATGATCGGCAGCAGCGCCGAGCCGGCGACCTGAGAGAGATTGACGGTGGTGATGCCGCGGCCGGCGATGTGCTCGGGGAACAATTGCCGCCCTTCCATCATCACCAGCGAACCGAACGAGGCGATCAGGCAGAAGAGCGCGAACAGCGTCATTGCCACCCAGAGCGAAGGATGCGGCCACAGCGCCAGCGCCGCCAAGAGCGCAATGCCGACGATGCTGCATTGGTCGATGACCCGCGTCGTGCCGATGCGGTGCGCCGCGAGCTGGCCCCAACCGAGGGTGCCGACCACCTGCGCGCCGGCGAATATCAGCAGCAATCCGCCGCGCTCGGCGGGGCTTACGCCGAACACGTCGTTCACGTAAGGCGCGGCCCACGTCCCGAGCATGGTGCTGATGGACGCGTAGGCGACCGCCGCCATGGCGAGGATCGGTACGATTCCGGGCGTGCGCCAGACTTCGCGCCAGCCGCCGAACATGGCGGCGAAACCTTCCGGCGTCTGGGCCGCCGGCGGACGCGCGTTCGGTGTGTCGCGGACGAACAGGTGCAGCCCGACGCCAAGCAAGGCCGTGAGCACGGCGATCCCGATAAACGCGGCGCGCCAGCCGACCAGCCCCGATACGTAGGAGAGCGGCGCCGTCGCCGCCAACGTGCCGATGTTGCTCAAGGCATAGACCCAACTCAGCACGCTCACGAACCGCCGGTCGCGGAACCAGGCCCCCGCCACCACCAGCGAGCCCATGAAATAGCCGGCGGAGCCGACACCGACCAGAACGCGCGAAGCGACGAAGCTCCAGGGCTCCGCGCAAAGCGCGCCGGCGGCCGAGCCGAGCGCCGCGAACCCGGTGAGCCAGACCACCGTCCGGCGCACGCCGTACCGGTCGAACAAGAGGCCGAGGGGCAGTT
This sequence comes from Candidatus Cybelea sp., assembly GCA_035632095.1. GTDB lineage: Bacteria > Pseudomonadota > Alphaproteobacteria > Ferrovibrionales > Ferrovibrionaceae > DASQHM01. The sequence continues at coordinate 13,068 of DASQHM010000155.1, forward strand.
GCAGCACCAGGAAGGCGATGAAGAAGCCGCCGTTGGCGAGCCCCAGCATGCGCGCATCGAGCGCGATATCGGCGCGCAGCTCCGGCGCGATGGTGCCGACCGCCGTGCGGAAGAACTGGCTGAACGCGGTCATGGCAACGAGCATGACCACGAGGGCGGCCGCGGAATGGCTGCCCTCGTCCTTGCGCGCTTCGCTCTCCATCAGCGGTGCGGCGCCGCTCTCGGCCACGTTCGTCTCCTTCTGAAGCGCGCGCCGCTCAGACCGTCGCGATTGGCGTGGCGGGCGAACCGACCGCGCCAGGAAGCCGGAGCGGCGGCGCCGTCAGCATAAAGCGGTTGCGCTTATGGGCGCGGAGCCAGTTGGCGAGGTCGGTCAGGTACCAGAGCTCGCCGAGGTGCAAGCCGAGCTTGAACAGGCAATGCTCGTGGATCGGCAGCGATGCGTGAAGGTGGCCTTCGCCCGGTTTCGCCGGCACCGCTTCGACGCCGTAATTGTCGGCGATGAGCGCGGCGATGTTGCTGTCGGTGATCCAGCGCAGCAGCTTCGCATCGCGCCCGTCGAGCACGGCGCAGGAATTGTGCAAGGTCTTTTCGTCCGGATCGCGGCGCATTTCCAGTACGGCCTGGGCGAAGCCCGTGTGCAGCAGCAGCATGTCGCCCGTTTCGACCACCACGCGATCGCGCTCGAACACGCGCATCAGATCTTCGTAGCCGACGTATTTGCGCTCGCGCGCGAAATGGGCGTGCAGATCGGCAAGCACGCCGCGGCCCTGCACGCCCTTCACGGCCATGTTCTCGATGCCGAGACGCCGCGCGCCGATCGGCTCGCTCCGTTTCGCATCGCCGTGCACATAGTCGACCGGGCCGACCACGTCGGCATGAGCGCGGTAGCCGTTGTAGTAGAGCGGCTCGGGCTTGCCGTCGCCGTCGGCATCGAACATGCCGCCCACGTGCGCCAGGCTGTCCCACTGCGTCGAATACTGCAGCGTCAGCAGCACCTTGTCGTCGCAGACGATGTCGGTGAAATGCGCATCCATGCGCGAGACCGGGAAATTGTAGCGCGGCGCGTCCTCGGGGCCGGTCGGATAGAGCACGGGCGGCGAGCGGCGCGGGTTGAGCTTCGAGCCGCCGGGATAGTCGAGCGGCAGGCTGAGGCAGAACGCGATGCCTTCGCGGATTTCTGCGGCCCCCTGCCGCACTTTTTCGGGCGTCAGCAGATTCATGCGGCCCAATTGATCGTCGGCGCCGAAGTCGCCCCAATTGGAGCCGTCGGGCCGGTGTTTCCACCGCGCGTTCGCCATGTTCGTCCTCCCTTGTCGATTGACGCCGCGCCGCTACATGGCGCTGATGCCGCCGTCGAGCACCAGTTCGGCCCCGGTCATGAACTTCGATTCGTCCGACGCGAGATAGAGAATTCCGTAGGCCACGTCGTTGGGCTCGCCCACGCGGCCGATCGGCACCTGGCGCGCGAGTTTGGCCAAGGCCTCCTTGGCGCCGAACTGCTCCTTGTAGCGATCGAGGATCGGCGTATCGATGAAGGTCGGATGTACCGAGTTGCAGCGGATGTTGTACCCCTTGCGCGCGCAATGCAGGGCAACGGACTTGCTCAAATGCCGCACGCCCGCCTTGGCCGAGTTGTAGGCGGCCATGTTGTGGCCGGCGATGATCCCGGCGATGGACGATATATTCACGATCGAGCCGCCGCCGGATTTGGCGATGACCGGCACCGCGTATTTGCATCCGAGAAAGACGCCGTCGAGGTCGATGGCATGCACCCGGCGCCATTCTTCGAGCGTCAGGTCCTCGACGGTCTTGCTCATGCCGATGCCGGCCGATTGCACCAGGATGTTGAGCTTGCCGAAGGCGGCGACCGTCTTCGCCAGCACGTCCTTCCAGTCGGCTTCGCTGGTCACGTCATGAGCGAGCGCGATGGCGTCCTTGCCGATTTCGGCGGCAACCGCTTTGGCGCCGGCTTCGTTCAGGTCGCTCACGGCCACCTTTGCGCCCTCGCTCGCCAGCATTTTGGCGGTGGCGCGGCCGAGTCCCGACGCGCCTCCCGTGATCAGCGCGACCTTGCCGGCAACTCTGTTCATTGCTTGATCCTCCCTGCGGCGAGCGCGCCCTAGTTTGCGGCGCCGCGAAGCAATTGTCCGGGCAGAGTGCCGTTTCCCGCAAGACCTTTGCCGTCGGCGACCTGCACCCCGTTGACCCATACCCCATGGACGCCAGCGGATGGCGTGACCAGCCTCGGCGCGCCGCCCGGCAGGTCGAACACACGCGTCTTCGGCCCGCGGCCGACCGATGCCGGATCGAACAGCAAGAGGTCGGCGGCGGCACCGGCGGCGATTTGGCCCCGGCCCTGTAAGCCGAAGATGGCGGCCTGCCGCGCCGTCAAGTGATGCACCGCTTCGGCCAGGGTGAACGTACCGCGTTCGCGCACCCAATGACCTAGCAGATGCAAGCCGAATCCGGCGTCGCAGAAGAACGTCAGATGCGCGCCCGCATCCGACAAGGCGATGCAGGCATTCGGATCGCGCAGCATGCGTCCGACGGCATCTTCGTCGGCGTTCAACAGCACGGCGGTGAACACCGTCCGCAGATTCTCCGCGACCGCCAGATCCAGCAGCCAGTCCAGCGGATCCTTCGAAGCCGCGCGCGCCAATTCGCCGACCGAGCGGCCTTCCAGAGCCTGGTTGGCGGGCAACGCCGCTTCCAGCAGATGCAGTTTGTCCCATTCGCCGTTGAACAGACGCACCCGCGCGGGCGCCGACAGCTCATCTTTGACCCGGCGGCGGAAGTCCGGATCGGCATAAATGCGGCAAAGGTCGGCGCCTTCGGCCCGCAGCGCCGGCGCCCAGGCGGCAAATCCTTCGAAGGGATAGGGCGAGGCCATGGTGAAGTCGTTGGTCAGCGGACAGCACGACACCTGGCCATAGAGCTTCCGCCCGCGCGCCTGGGCCGCGGCGATGGCGCGCAGATCGGCGAAGGTGGCATCGGGATTGGTCGGGTTGTGCAGCAGCGCCGCGATCATCACCGGCCGGCCCGATGCCGCCGCTAGGCTCTCGAGAAAGGGAATCGTGGTGCGGCTGCCCTTGGTCAGCATGAAAAGCCCGCGCCGCTCTTCGCCGAGAACGCCGACCAGCGCCTCGAATTCGGCGGGCGAGGCCAGGCGGGACGGCATGGGCGTGCCGCCTTCGCCGTTGTGCTGCTCGGCCGTGGAGCTGGCGAAGCCGACGGCGCCCGCGGCCATGCCGGCCGCCAACAGCTCGCGCATCGCCTGGATCTCGCCGTCCGTCGCGGTGCGCATCGTCGCCGCTTCGCCCATGACGAAGGTGCGGAGCGACGAATGGCCGAAGAACGTCGCGACGTTCAGGCCAAGGCCCCGGCGCTCCAGGCTGGCGAGATACTCGGGAAAACTTTCGAAGTCCCAGCGGATGCCGCGCCGAAGCACGTCGAGGGACATGCCTTCCACATGGGTCAGATGCCGCATACTCAGGTCGCGATGCTCGGGCCGGCATGGCGCGATGGTGAAGCCGCAATTGCCGATGATCGCGGTGGTGACGCCGAGCGCTGGCGACGGCGTGAGCCACGGGTCCCAGGTAACCTGCGCATCGAAATGGGTGTGCGTGTCGATGATGCCCGGCATCAGCGCCAAGCCGTCGGCGTTGATTGTCCTCCGCGCTGCGCCGATTTGCCCGCCGATCTCGGCGATGCGTCCGCCCTCCACGCCGACGCTTGCATGATAGGGCAGCCCGCCGTTGCCATCGCAGATCATTGCGCCGGTGATCGCCAAGTCGAGCATGTCGCGCGCCTCTTCGTTCCGCCCGCATCGGCCCCGGACGGTAGATGCCGCTCCTGGAGCAAGACAAGCACCGCCATAGTGTCAGGACACGCCCCGGCTGGACAACGGGCGCCCGGCCGACCTGCACGGATCGCAATGCCGAATTGCCGAAGGGCCGTTGCCGTTAAGCAACCCGACGCCTTTAAGATGCAATCGCGGCTTGGGAAGGGCCAAAAATCGCTGCCGGAACGCGAATCTTTTTTTCGCCATCCGGCGGCGGATCGTTCATAGTGTCGGATTGTATTACGAGGGTCTCTGGGTCCGAACAATGGACCTCGGGGACCGTCCGTGTGCCTTGGTGAGACGGTTCGGTGCCGCGATTTTAGGCATCGGGATCGGGATCGAAAGCTTGTACTTTTGGCGTTGCGGAGGTGGGGTGTTGTGGACGGGCGCGTGACGGATTTGCCGGTGGCCCAAGGTCTGTATGACCCGCAGAACGAGCATGACTCGTGCGGCGTGGGTTTTGTCGTCAACATCAAGAATCGAAAAAGCCACGACATCATCCGGTCCGGCCTGCAAATCCTGATCAACCTGGATCATCGCGGCGCCGTCGGCGCCGACCCGCTGGCCGGCGACGGCGCGGGCATCATGATCCAGCTGCCCCACGCCCATCTGACGGCGGTCGCGGCGGAATGCGGCATCACGCTGCCGGAGCCCGGCGAATACGGCGTCGGCATGGTGTTCCTGTCGCAGGACGCCGCGAGCCGCGATCTTTGCGAGCAGATGATCGAGCGCTACGTGCGGGCCGAGGGCCAGGTGCTGCTCGGCTGGCGCGACGTGCCGGTGGATCGCTCGGGCCTCGGCGCGTCCGTCAAGGCGCGCGAGCCGAAGATTCGTCAGGTCTTCATCGCCAAGGGCAGCAATTGCGCCGACCGGGCCGCGTTCGAGCGGAAGCTGTTCGTCATCCGCAAGCAGGTCGAGCGTTCGGCGCGCGAACAGCGCACCGACGGTTTCGACAAGCTCTATATCCCGTCCCTGTCCACCAGGACGATCGTCTACAAGGGCATGTTGCTGGCGCCGCAGGTGGGCGAATACTACGTGGACCTGCAGGACGAGCGGGTGGTGACGGCGCTGGCTCTGGTGCATCAGCGCTTTTCCACCAATACGTTCCCGTCGTGGCGGCTGGCCCATCCCTACCGCATGCTTTGCCACAACGGCGAGATCAACACGCTTCGCGGCAACTTGAATTGGATGACGGCGCGCCGTCATTCCATGAAATCGAAGCTGTTCGGCGAGGACATTGACAAGCTCTGGCCGCTCATCGCCGAAGGACAATCGGACACGGCGAGCTTCGACAACGCGCTGGAGCTTCTGGTGCAGGGCGGCTACTCCCTGGCGCACGCCATGATGCTGCTGATTCCGGAAGCCTGGGCCGGCAACCCGCTCATGGACGAGGACCGGCGCGCGTTCTACGAATATCACGCCGCGCTGATGGAGCCGTGGGACGGCCCGGCCGGCATGGCCTTCACCGACGGGCGCCAGATCGGCGCCACCCTCGATCGCAACGGTCTGCGCCCGGCGCGCTACCTCGTCACCGACGACGACATGGTGGTGATGGCGTCCGAGCACGGCGTGCTCGACATCCCCGAGAGCAAGATCGTCAAAAAGTGGCGGCTGCAGCCCGGCAAGATGTTCCTGATCGACCTCGAACAGGGCCGCATCATCGACGACGCGGAGCTCAAGGCGACGCTGGCCAAGTCGAAGCCCTACAAGGAGTGGCTCGGCCAGACCCAGTTCGTCCTCGAAGACCTGCCGTCCCGCGGCACGCCGCAATTGCCGACCAACGAATCGCTGCTCGATCGCCAGCAGGCCTTCGGCTACACGCAGGAAGACTTGAGCTTCTTCCTCGAACCCATGGCGACCAGCGGCGAAGAGCCGGTCGGCTCCATGGGCACCGATACGCCGCTGTCCGTGCTCTCGCGCCGTTCGAAGATGCTCTACACCTATTTCAAGCAGTGCTTCGCCCAGGTGACCAACCCGCCGATCGATTCCATCCGCGAGGAACTGGTCATGTCGCTGGTGTCGCTGATCGGTCCGCGGCCGAACCTGCTCGAACTCGACCAGAAGGGCAACCATCTCCGGCTCGAGGCGCGCCAGCCGATCCTGACCGACGAGGACCTGGAGAAGATCCGCCACATCTCGGACCTGGTCGGCGAAGCGTTCCGCACCGAGACGCTCGATATGTGCTTCGCGGTCGCCGACGGCGCGGCCGGCATGGGGCCGGCGCTCGACCGGCTTTGCGACGAAGCGCACAAGGCGGTGCTGGCCGGCAACAACATCCTGATCCTGTCGGACCGGTCCATGAACCGCGAGCGGGTGGCGATACCTGCGCTGCTCGCGACGTCCGCCGTGCATCACCATCTGATCCGCCAGGGCGTGCGGACCGAGGTCGGCCTGGTGCTCGAGACCGGCGAGGCGCGCGAGGTGCATCACTTCGCCTTGCTGGCCGGCTACGGCGCCGAGGCGATCAATCCGTATCTCGCCTTCGAGACCCTGGTCGATATGCGCGATCACCTGCCGCAGCAGATGCCACCGGAGAAAATCAGGGCGCAATACGTCAAGGCGGTGGACAAGAGTCTGCTCAAGATCATGGCCAAGATGGGCATCTCCACCTATCAATCCTATTGCGGCGCGCAGATTTTCGATGCGGTCGGCTTAGGCTCGGAATTCGTGCGCAAGTACTTCACCGGCACGGCGACCACCATCGAGGGCGTCGGGCTGGCGGAGATCGCGCGCGAGACCGTGGAGCGCCACCGGCTCGCCTTCTCCGAGGCGCCGATCTTCCGCAACGCGCTCGACGTCGGCGGCGAGTACGGCTTGCGCGTGCGCGGCGAAGAGCACGTCTGGACCATGGACGTCATCGGCAAGCTGCAACACGCCGTGCGCGGCAATTCGCAGGAGATCTATCGCGAGTTCGCGCGTCTGGTGAACGAGCAGGCCGAGCGGACCATGACCTTGCGCGGATTGTTCACGTTCAAGCCGACCAAGACGCCCGTGCCGCTCGACGAAGTCGAGCCTGCGGCGGCTATCGTGAAGCGCTTCGCCACCGGCGCAATGTCGTTCGGCTCGATCAGCCGCGAGGCGCACACCACGCTCGCCATCGCCATGAACCGCATTGGGGGCAAGTCGAACACCGGCGAGGGCGGCGAGGACTCCGACCGCTTCAAGCCGCTACCGAACGGCGATTCCATGCGTTCCGCCATCAAGCAGGTCGCTTCCGGCCGCTTCGGCGTCACGGCCGAGTATCTAGTGAACGCCGACGATCTGCAGATCAACATGGCGCAAGGCGCGAAGCCGGGCGAAGGCGGCCAGCTTCCCGGCCACAAGGTCAACGGCCCGATCGCCAAGGTGCGCCACTCGACGCCCGGCGTCGGCCTGATCTCGCCGCCGCCGCACCACGACATCTACTCGATCGAGGATTTGGCGCAGCTCATTCACGACCTGAAGAACGTGAACCCGGCGGCGCGGATCAGCGTCAAACTGGTGTCGGAGGTGGGCGTCGGCACCGTGGCCGCAGGCGTATCCAAGGCGCGCGCCGACCACGTTACCATCTCGGGCTTCGAAGGCGGCACCGGCGCGAGCCCGCTTACGTCGCTCACCCACGCGGGCTCGCCGTGGGAGATCGGCCTGGCCGAGACCCACCAGACGCTGGTCCTCAATCGCCTGCGCGGGCGCATCGCCGTGCAGGTCGACGGCGGCTTGCGCACGGGCCGCGACGTCATCATGGGCGCGCTGCTCGGTGCCGACGAATTCGGCTTCGCCACCGCGCCGCTGATCGCCGCCGGCTGCATCATGATGCGGAAGTGCCATTTGAACACCTGCCCAGTGGGCATCGCCACCCAGGATCCGGAGCTGCGCAAGCGCTTCGCTGGCCAGCCGGAGCACGTGATCAACTACTTCTTCTTCGTCGCCGAAGAGGCGCGCGAGATCATGGCCTCGCTCGGCTTCCGGACCGTGAACGAGATGATCGGCCGCACCGACCGGCTCGACATGCGGCGTGCCATCGACCATTGGAAGGCCAAGGGCCTGGATTTCTCGCGGCTGTTGCACAAGCCCGAGGCGGGGCCCGGCGTCGCCGTATTCAACAGCGAGAGGCAGAATCACGGCCTCGAAAAGGCGCTCGACCACGAATTGATCGCCAAGGCCAAGCCCGCCATGCAGAAGGGCAAGCCGGTCAAGATCGAAACGCGGGTGCGCAACGTCAACCGCACCATCGGCGCCATGCTTTCGGGCGAGGTGGCGAAGCGCTACGGCCACAAGGGCCTGCCGGAAGACACCATCTCGATCAAGGCGACCGGCGTGGCCGGCCAAAGCTTCGGCGCGTTCCTGGCCCACGGCGTGAGTCTGGAACTGTCCGGCGCCGCCAACGACTACACCGGCAAGGGCCTGTCGGGCGGACGCATCTCCATCTACCCGCCGGCCGATTGTCCCGCCGTGCCGCACGAGAACATCATCGTCGGCAACACGGTGCTCTACGGCGCCATCGCCGGCGAGTGCTACTTCGCGGGCGTCGCGGGCGAGCGCTTTGCCGTCCGCAACTCGGGCGCCGTCGCGGTCGTCGAGGGCGTCGGCGATCACGGCTGCGAATACATGACCGGCGGCATCGTGCTCGTGCTCGGCCAGACCGGGCGCAACTTCGCGGCCGGCATGTCGGGCGGCATCGCCTATGTGCTGGATGAAAGCGGCGATTTCGAGCGCCGCTGCAACAAGGCCATGGTCGAATTGGAGCACGTACACGCGGATACGGCCGCAAACGCCAAGGGCAAGCGGAAGGGCGCCGGCAACGGCAAAGGCGCCGACGACGGCGGCACCAACGTGATCTATGCCGATCCGCTCGGCCACGACGAGGCGCGGGTCAAGAAGCTGATCGAGCGGCACCTTCACTACACCAACAGCGCGCGGGCCGCGGAGATCCTAGCGCATTGGGAGGATTACGTCGGACGATTCGTCAAGATCGTGCCGATCGACTATCGCCGCGCGCTGAAAGAGGTGCAGCTCGCGCCGGAAATCGAACACATGGGCGGCAAAGGGAAGAGTCGAGAAGCCGCAAATGGGTAAGCCGACCGGGTTCGTTGAAATCCGGCGCCAGGACCGTCCCTACGTCAAGGTCGCCGAGAGAGTCAAAAGCTTCCGCGAATTCATCCTGCCGCTTCCGGATGCCACGGTGGAGAAGCAGGGCGCGCGCTGCATGGATTGCGGCGTGCCGTTCTGTCACACCGGCTGTCCGGTCAACAACCAGATCCCCGATTGGAACAATCTGGTCTATCGCGGACGCTGGCGCGAAGCCTTGGAGAACCTGCACTCCACCAACAATTTTCCCGAGTTCACCGGCCGTATCTGCCCGGCGCCCTGCGAGGCCGCCTGCACGCTGACCATCAACGACGAGCCGGTGACCATCAAATCCATCGAATGTTCACTGGTCGACAAGGGCTGGGCCGAGGGCTGGATCGAACCGCTCGTCGCTTCGCACAAGACCGGCAAGCGCGTCGCCGTGGTGGGTTCGGGCCCGGCCGGCATGGCAGCGGCTCAGCAACTGGCGCGCGCCGGCCATGCGGTCGTGCTGTTCGAGAAGGCGGACCGCATCGGCGGCCTGCTCCGCTACGGCATTCCCGACTTCAAGATGGAGAAGCACATCATTGACCGCCGCATGGCGCAGATGGCGGCGGAAGGCGTCGAATTCCGGCCGAACAGCCATGTGGGGGTGAACGTTCCCGCCAAGAAGCTGCTTGCCGAGTTCGACGCGATCGTGCTGACCGGCGGCGCGGAGCATCCGCGCGACCTGCCCGTGCCGGGGCGCGAGCTCGACGGCATCCACTTCGCCATGGATTACCTCATCCAGCAGAACATGCGCGTCGCCGGCGACAAGGTGCCGGACGACGGCGCGATCCTGGCCAAGGACCGGCACGTGGTGGTGATCGGCGGCGGCGATACGGGCTCGGACTGCATCGGCACGGCCAACCGCCAAGGCGCCGCCTCCATCACCCAGCTCGAAATCCTGCCGAAGCCGCCCGAGAAGGAAAACACCCCGCTGATCTGGCCCGACTGGCCGTTGAAGCTGCGCACCTCGTCGTCCCAGGAAGAGGGCTGCGAGCGCGACTGGTCGGTGGTCACCAAGTCGTTCTCCGGCGACAAGTCGGGCCGGGTGGCGAAGCAGCACATCGTCCGCGTCGAATGGCGGACCGACGCAGAGGGTCGGCAGAGCATGGTCGAGGTTCCCGGCAGCGCCACCGAGATCAAGGCCGACCTGGTTCTGCTCGCCATGGGTTTCGTTCACCCGGTGAAACAGGGAATGCTGGCGGAGCTCGGCCTCGAACTCGACCCGCGCGGCAACGTGAGGGCGGATACCGACAAGTATCAAAGCTCGAACCCGAAAGTATTCGCCGCGGGCGATATGCGCCGCGGACAATCGCTGGTGGTGTGGGCGATCCGCGAGGGCCGTCAAGCAGCGCGTGCCGTCGACGAGTACCTGATGGGGACATCCGACCTGCCGCGTTAGGATGCGCTCGCGAAAAGTTGCTCAACTTTCTGAACATTCTTAACGGTTCGGTGCTGTAATCCCCCGTCGTTCCAGCGATTCGGGGGAAACCGCATGTCGCAGCTGCCGCGCCTGTTACCCACAACGGCGGAGGCCGAAACCTTTGCCGGCGTGACCTATAGCCTTGCCGGCGAGTTGGTGCCGGCGCTTACCGTCAGCATGACGCCCGGTCAGCCGGTCTATTTCGAGCATCACGTCATGTTGTGGAAGAGCCCATCCGTGACCATCGGGCTCCGGCCGATGAAGGGCGCGCTGAAGCGCATGGTCGCCGGCATGCAGATTTTCGTGACCGAAGCATCGGGCCAGGGCGAGATCGCTTTTTCGCGCGATGGCGCCGGCCACATATTCGGCTTGCACCTGAAGAACGGCCACGGATTGCACGTCCGCGAGCACCAGTTCCTCGCCGCGACCAACACGATCGACTACACCTTCGAGCGCGTGAAGGGCGTCGGCACCATGTTGTTCGGCGGCACGGGCTTCTTCATCGACAAGTTCCACGCCAACGGCGGCGACGGCATCCTTTGGCTGCACGGCTATGGCAACGTGTTCGAGAAAACCCTGGATGCCGGCGAAATGATCGACGTGGAGCCGGGCGGCTGGCTCTACAAGGACGAGTCCGTGCAAATGGTTGCCAACGTGCAGCGCCTGTCGAGCGGCATGTTCGGCGGCATGAATTTCATCACCAACCGCTTCACCGGCCCGGGCCGAATCGGCATCCAGTCCATGTACCTGCACATGCCGGAAGAGGTCTAGTCACCCCTCACCCCATCGACGCGGCTGCCCCCGCGTCGATACCTCTCCCACAAGGGGAGAGGGAACGCACAGAGTAACCTTCTCCCCTTGTGGGAG
>DASQHM010000156.1:0-14861 GCA_035632095.1 Candidatus Cybelea sp.
GTTTCTTGCGCGAGAAGCGCTCCTCCTGCGCGGCGGCCACGATGCGGCCGTCCACCACCAGCGCGGCGGCAGCGTCGTGATAGAACGCGGAAATGCCGAGAATGCGCATCGCCGCGTCAGAACAACGTATAGATGAACGGCGCCACGGCCGAGCCTTGCGAAAGCACGATCAGCGCGCCGAACAACACCAGGATCAGCATCACCGGCAGCAACCAGAACTTCTTGCGCTCGCGCATGAAGGCCCAGAATTCCAAGAGGAAGCTCATTCGATGTCTCCTAGAATTGCCGCGGCATGGAATCGGGCGCCGGTCCGGGAGGCCGGCGGACATGCCAATAGCTGTCGCGCCCGCGATCGAACCGGCTGCCGACCAGATCCTTGCCGAGGGCCCGCAGCAGAAGCGCCAGCGGCGTCAGCACCACGAAGAACATCAGGCCCATGATGAGCGGCGTGGTCACGCGCTGCAGCAATTGCCCGATCTTGAGCCAGCCGCGATTGAGCGGCCTGAGCACGCGCGGCATGGCAAGCGCCACAAGCAGCACGATCAGTGCAACGGCCAGCGACCACCAGCGCAAATCGCCGCCGCGCCAAAGCGGCGACAGGCCGATCACGGCGAACGCGGCGGCGATGATACAGCCGAAGGCCCGGTTGGTCCCGGGTTTGACGGCATGGCTGCGGCTGTAATCTTCGTGCAGCGCTCTTGTATTGCTCATGAATTGTCCGATGCCGGGGTCCGGAAAAAACAGGCTAGCATCTACAGGGATATGGTGGCCTTGGCAACACGCGCCACACGTCACGCCGGTCAGCGCCCGGTCTCCTTAGTTTGGCAGTCTTGGCGCCAGCGCCGCGCCGATGCGCTCGGCGATCCTGGCGTTGCCCGCGGCCGTCACATGGGCCCAATCGATATAGACCGGATCGGTCCCGTCGATCGCATCGGTGAGATCGACCGCATAAGTGATGCCGCGATCCGCCATCAATCTGAGCACCAGAGGGTAAACCGCCCGGTATTGCCGGCCCAGCGTCGGATCGAGGTCGAGGTAATCGGTACGGGGCGTACCGACATAGGCGATCGGTTGCAGCACGCCAATAAAGGTGCCGCCGCTCTTGCTCACCAGGGCGTCGGCGAGACGCCAATCGGCCAGCATCAATTCCGCCACCGCCATCGCCCGTTTCGGATCGGTGTCACAGACGTAATTCGGCGCGGCCGTCCCGTCCGGTGCCTGCGCCGCTCCGGGATGCAGGCGCGCGTTCAACCAGTCGCCGACGACGCCGGCGAGCGCGAACGTATCGCGGAAAAGGATCGCGTTCAGCCAACCGGCCACCCGGCTGCCACCCCGCAGATTGCCTTCGATCAGTTTGCGGAACACGAGTTCGTAGGCATCGCCGTTCAGTGACAATCGATCATTGCAATAGAACGCCACGTCGTTGGCGCCGTCGTAGAACACCGCCGCATCGACCCTGCGGCCCTGGTTGAGAAGATTGATCAGGGCGTCGAGGCTTTGCCGGCTGGTGAAGCCGCTTTGCGCATTGTTCTCGACCGTGATCGCGGGGAACCGCGCCTGCAGCAGACCGGGAATGGTGTGCCGGTCGTCGGCGCCCGTGCCCCACATGGTCGAGCCGCCGAACATCTGCAAGGTCACCGGCCCGCCGGGCGGCAATCCCGTGGAGCGGCGGCCGTCTTGGCCGATGGTCAAGGTGGCGCTGGTCATCGGCCGCATGGTCCAACCGAGGATCGCGGTGTAGCGCGCGCTGGTCTTGTAATAGTCGTTGAAAATCTGCGTGGCCGCCGCCTTGTCCGCATAGGCCGGAAGGTCGATGCGCGCGTCGCGCTTGCCGCCCGAAAGCGCGTGCGCGCCATCGCGCAGGTCGAGCGCCAGCGCGGAAAGGAAGTTGAGCGCGAGCATCGCGGCCAACAGCAGCGCCACATTGATGGCGATCAAGCGAAGCGCGGAGCGCATCGCGAAGCGCCGGCTTCAGTAGCCGAGCGCGCAGCCATCCTTGCGCGGATCGGAGCCCGCGGCGAGCGTGCCCTTCTGCCAGTCGATCTTGATGACCTGGCCGCCGCCCCAGGGCATGTCCGGCCGGCGCACGTTGTGGCCGAGCGCGCGCAAGCCCTCGAACACCGTGTCGGAAACGCCGCGCTCCACGTCGAGGCCGCCCTGAAGATGAAACGCGCGGGGGCAATCAAGCGCTTCCTGCGGGTCCATGCCGTAGTCGAACATATTGCCGATCACATGCACGTGGCCGACCGGCTGGAACGCGCCGCCCATGACGCCGTAGCTGACCACGGGTTTGCCGTTCTCCAGCGCCATGCCGGGAATGATCGTATGCATGGGACGCTTGCGCGGCGCGACGCAGTTCGGATGGCCGGGCTGCACGCGGAAGCCGGCGCCGCGGTTCTGCAGGACCACGCCGGTCTTCTCGCTCACCAGCGCCGAGCCGAACGGGAAGTACAGCGAGTTGATGAACGAGCAGACGTTACGGTCCTTGTCCACCACGGTGAGGTAGATGGTGTCGCGATAGATCGGGCCGACGGTGTTGTCGACCGCGAGCATGGCGCGGTCGAGATCGATCTGCGAGCGCAAGTCGTCGGCGAAGCGCTTCGACAGGATTTCCTCGATGGGCACGGAAACGTGCTGCGGATCGGCGACGTGGGCATCGCGCACCGCATATGCGATGCGGCTCGCTTCCGCCTCCACGTGCAGGCGCGTGACGCCGGCGGGCTGCATGGAGCCGATATCGAAGCCTTGGAGGATGTTGAACATGAGCAGCGCCGTGATGCCCTGGCCGTTCGGCGGGATCTGCAGCATCTGCCGGCCGCGATAGGTGGTCGAAATCGGCTTGACGGTTTCGGCCTTGTGCTCCGCGAAATCGTCAAGGGTATGGTATCCGCCGTGGCGCTTGAGGTGCGCCACCATGTCTTCGGCGACATAGCCCTTATAGAAGCCGTCGCGGCCCTGCTTGGCGATGGTCTTCAACGTCGCCGCCAGCTCGGGCAACCGGTGCTTGTCGCCGGCGACCGGCGCCTTGCCGCCCGGCAGATACTTCGCCTTGGCGCTCGGATCGGCCGACATCTTCGCCTCGTTGCGCTTCCAGTCGACCGAAATGCGCGGCGTGACGGCAAAGCCGTCTTCCGCGTAACCGATGGCCGTCTGCAACAGCTTGTCGAGGCCGAAGCGTCCGTGCTTTTCGAGGAGAGTCGACCAGGCGTCGACCGCGCCCGGCACCGTGACCGCGTGGGCGCTTTCGGTGCCGATCTGGTTGATGCCTTGATCCAGCAGTTTCTCGGCCGTCAGCCCGGCGGGTGCGCGGCCGGAGCCGTTCAAGCCCTCCACATTGCCCGAGCCGGCCTTGGAATAGAGCACGAAGCAATCGCCGCCGATGCCCGTCGACATGGGTTCGACCACGCATTGCACGGCGCAGGCCGCGACCGCCGCGTCGGCCGCGGTGCCGCCCTGGCGCAGGATGTCGATCGCGGTCCCGGTCGCGAGCGGATGGGACGTGGCGGCGACGCCGTTGACGGCATGCACCACCGAGCGGCCGGGTAGCTGAAGGTCACGCATTTTCGGTCCTGAAGTCCCTGATTTGGTTCGCTGCTGGCAGTGAGTTCCAGCGGATCGGTCTCAGTATGGCGTGGGCGCGTGGGCCATGGCTAGTGATTGCTCGGCTTCGATGAAAGGACTTGGCAGCAACTCCCGCCGTCCACCCGGCGCGCTTGTGCTAGACTCCCACACAGCGACTCGCCCGAGCTTGGCGAGCCTTCGCCACCAAATCTGAGGGGGGAACATGTCGACCGATCTGACGATGCTGGTGTGGAGCGCCGTGCTGACCTTCGTGCAGGTCTTGCCTTACGTCAATGGCCGCCTGCTGACCAACTGGACGCTCGCGGATGCGGTTGGCAACCGCGAGAAGGATCCGCCGGATGCGGCGTGGGTCGGACGCGCCGTCCGCGCCCACACGAACATGGTGGAGAACCTGCCGATCTTCGCCGCGCTGGTGCTGGTGGCACACGTCACCAGCCATGCCAATGCGATGACGGCGCTCGGCGCGCAGATCTTCTTCTGGGCGCGACTTGTCTACGCCGGCGTCTATATCGCGGGTATTCCGTATCTGCGCACTCTGGTCTGGCTCGTGTCCATCATCGGCATGGCGATCATTTTCTTCCAGATCGTCTAGCCCGGCGGCGAACGAAAACACGTGGCGGAGCGAAGCTCTACTCCGCCGCCTTGCGCTGGCGCGCGGGAAGCCGCGTCTTGGCGGCGGACGCCTGTTCCGCCGCCTCTTCGTTGGCCCTTCGGGCCAGGCTATAGGCCTGATCGCGGCCGGGCTGGTATTGCTTGGGCCAGGCGTTGGTCTTGACGCCGTAGTGCGCGGCGGCGCGCAATGTGAAATACGGGTCGGCCAAATGCGGCCGCGCCAAAGCCACCAGATCGGCGCGCCCTGCCGCCAGGATCGTGTTGGCCTGGTCGGCGCTGGTGATGGCGCCAATGGCGATCGTGGCGACGCCTGCCTCGTGGCGGATGCGATCGGCGAAGGGCGTCTGGAACATGCGCCCATAGACCGGCCGCGCGTCCGGTGTGGTCTGGCCGGCGGATACGTCGATGACGTCGCATCCGTGCGCCTTCAGCAGCCGCGCTACCGCCACGGAGTCCCCGGCGGTAAGTCCGCCGGGTTCCTGCCAGTCGGTAGCGGAGACGCGCACGGAAATGGGTTTGTGCGCCGGCCAAACGGCGCGCACCGCGTCGAACACTTCCAGCGGGAAGCGCATGCGATTGTCGACGCTGCCGCCGAATTCGTCGTCGCGCCGGTTGGTGAGCGGCGAGATGAAGCTCGCCAGCAGATAGCCGTGCGCCATGTGCAGCTCGATCATGTCGAACCCGGCCAATTCGGCAAGGCGCGCCGCGCGGGCGAAATCGTCGCGCACCCGCACCATGTCCGCCCGGTCCATGGCCTTCGGAACCTGGCTGTCCGGGTAGTACGGGAGGGCCGACGCCGAAACGATCGGCCAGGCGTCTTCCGGCAGCGGCCGGTCGTAGCCGCCGGCCCAAGGCAGGCACGTCGCCCCCTTGCGGCCCGCGTGGGCAAGCTGCACGCCAAACCGTGCGCTCGAATTGGCATGGACGAAGTCGACGATGCGCTTCCAGGCGGTTGCATGGGCTTCCGACCATAGGCCGGTGCAACCGGGTGTGATCCGCGCGTCGGGCGATACGTCGGTCATTTCCGAAACCACCAGCCCCGCCCCGCCGATGGCGCGGCTGCCGAGATGCACCAGGTGCCAGTCGCCCGGCATGCCGTCTTCCGCCGAGTACTGGCACATGGGCGAGACCATGATGCGGTTCGCCACGGTCATGCCGCGCAGCCTAAACGGAGTGAACATGGGCGGCGGCGCCGGTTCGGGCACGGCCAGGCCCTGCTTGCGCACGGCTTCGGCGAACCAGCGGTCGACGCCGGCGACGAAGCCCGGATCGCGCAGCCGCAGATTGTCGTAGGTGATGCGCTTTGAGCGCGACAGCAGCGACATGGCGAGTTGGATCGGCTCGACGCCGCGGTAGCGCGGCGTCGCCTCGAACCATTCGAGCGACACTTGCGCCGCGTGCTGCAGGCGGCCGACTTCATCCTTGCGCGACGTCTCGTAGGCTGCGAGGGCCTGGCGCACGTCGCTGAAACTCGCCACGGCGTGGTTTAAGGCAATCGCATCCTCCATGGCGAGCTTGGTTCCCGAACCGATGGAGAAATGCGCCGTGTGCGCCGCATCGCCGAGCAGCACGATGTTGCGGTGGACCCAATGCTCGCAGCGCACGGTGGGGAACTGCCGCCAGAGCGAGCGGTTGAGCAGCAGGGGATGGCCGGCGAGATCGGGAGCGAACAGCTTTTCGCAATAGGCCACCGTCTCCGCCTCGCTGGCGCGATCGAGCCCGGCGCGGCGCCATGTCTCGTCGCTGGTCTCCACGATCCAGGTCGACGTGCTGCCATCGAAGCGATAGGCATGCACCTGAAACAGGCCATGCTCGTTCTCGCGGAAAATGAACGTGAACGTGTCGAGCGGCTTGGTGGTGCCGAGCCAGACGAAACGATTGTGCCGCCAATCGAGCGACGGCCGGAACACGTCGGCGAAGCGCTCGCGGACCGCGCTGTTGATGCCGTCGGCGGCGACGATCAGGTCGGCGCCGGCGAAGGCCGCCAGGTCGGGCGCTGCTTCCTGCTGGAAATGCAGGCGCACGCCAAGCGCGGCGGCGCGGCGCTGCAAGATTTCGAGCAGCCGCTTTCGCGCGATGCCGCAAAAGCCGTGGCCGCCCGAGCGCACCACCTGGCCAGCGGCGTGGACGTCGATCTGGTCCCAATAGGCGAAGTTGTCGACGATCTCCTGATAGGTCGCCGGGTCGGCGGACATGAATTCGCCGAGCGTCTCGTCGGAAAAGACGACGCCGAAGCCGAACGTGTCGTCGGCGCGATTGCGCTCGTAGAGGTCTATCTGGTGCGCCGGGTTCGCCTGCTTGGCCAGCAGCGCAAAGTAGAGGCCGGCGGGTCCGCCGCCGACGATGACGATCCGCACCCTCGTCCCTCCAGGCAATTGATCTTGGCCGAATGCCGTCGACTCGAGCCGGCGGAAATTATTTTATACGTGAAACAATTCGCCGCAAACGCCGGCGCTCCGCCGAGGACGCCCTGCCGGGGCAGCCTCGGCGGTTGAGGTCGGCCCTCGAGGCGATGCCGCCTATTCGAGAATGAACGTCACTTCCAGCGTGACGCGATATTCGGCGATCTTGCCGTTGGTGATCTTGCCCTTCAAGGACGTCACCTCGAAGCCGGTGATGCCCCGCAATGTCTTCGTCGCGCGCTTCAAGCCTTCCTTAACAGCGGCCTCAAATCCATCCGAAGACGCGGCAGTGATCTTGCTGACGCTGGCGACCGCCATGACGCTCCTCCGTGGTTCGTTGCGCAACTGGGTGCTTCGGGATCCGTTGCAGCGGATCGGGTGCCCGCCCAGCCTAGCCCCAAAGGCCCCGCCGCCGCAAAAGCCTCCGGATTGCGCGCGGTCCAAGCCTCGGGCAGTGTGCCCGAGCAGAACAAGGTTTGTTCACCGGGGGAGACCATGGGCGAATTCACCATCGAGGCCGCGCGCGAGACGATGGCGGCCCGCTTCGCGCCATGGGTGCGCGATCTCGGTCTCGAATTCGAGCATGTCGCCGCCGACAAGGTGACGGCCAGGTTGCGCCATTCGCCGCATTTGGCGCGCCACGGCGGCGTCATCTCGGGTCAGGCGATCATGGCCGCCGCGGACACGCTGATGGTGTTCGCCGTCGCGGCCCAACTCGGCGGATTCGTCGACGTCGCCACCGTCAATCAATCCATCGGATTTTTTCGCGGCGCACCCGGCGACCTGATCTGCGAGGTTCGCGTCCTCAAGCTCGGGCGGACGCTCGCCTTCGGCGAGGCGATTTTCACCGCGGCCGACCGGCCGGGCGACCCGGTGGCGCAAGCCGCCATGACCTACGCGCTCAGCGCCCCGAAATGATCCGACGCACGTCGGCGCCGCGCGACAGTTCGTCGTCGAAGCCGAAGCGCTCGCGAACCAGGTAAAGCGGACGTTCATTCACCTCGGCAAATATGCGCCCGACATATTCGCCGATGATTCCGAGGCTTAGGAGCTGCACGCCGCCGAGGAACACCACGGCGACGAACACCGACGCA
The DNA here is from genome assembly GCA_035632095.1 of Candidatus Cybelea sp. GTDB lineage: Bacteria > Pseudomonadota > Alphaproteobacteria > Ferrovibrionales > Ferrovibrionaceae > DASQHM01. The sequence goes on from DASQHM010000156.1 coordinate 7,691, forward strand.
TAGCCCGGCACGTCGATGCCCTGGACGATGGTGCGGACAAGCTCGAACACGCCGAACCCGAGCGAGGGAAGGGCCAGCCCGACGCCGACGTAGAACCAGATGCGAAGCGGCAAGGTGCTGAACGACGTGAGGCCGTCGAGGGCGAAGCGCCAGAGCCGCAGGAAGGCCCAGCGCGAAGCGCCGTCTTCCCGCGCCGAAGGCTCGAAGGGCACCGCGATTTGCTTGAACCCGACCCAGGCGAACAACCCTTTCATGAAGCGCGCGCGCTCGGGCATGCGATTGAGGGCGTCCACGACCCTACGGTCCATCAGGCGGAAATCGCCGGCGCCTTCCGGCAGCTTGGTTTCGGCGAGGTGCGAGAAGATCCAGTAGAAAGCCTTGGCACCGAAGCGATGGCCTAGACTGTCGGTGACGCGCGAGCGGCGCACCGCATAGGCGACGTCGTAGCCTTCGCGCCAGCGCGCCACCAGCTCGGCGATCAATTCGGGCGGGTGCTGCAGATCGGCGTCGATGGCCACCACGGCGGCGCCGGCCGCATGGGCGATGCCTGCCGTGAGCGCGACTTCCTTGCCGAAGTTCCGCGACAAGGCCAGAACCTTGATGCGCGGATTTCGCTGCCGCCGGCCGAGAACGCGGACCAATGTGTCGTCGCGGCTGCCGTCGTCGACGCAGACGATCTCGTAGTCGAGCACCAAAGCCTGCAACGTCGCCTCCAGGCGGTCGAGCAGACGGTCGAGATTGCCGGCCTCGTTGAACATCGGCACGACGATGCTGAGCGAGGGCGTTGCCTTGTCCGCTTGGTGCAGGGTCATGGGCCGGAGTGTGGAAGGCCCCGGCGAAAAAAGCAAAGGGGCCCGGCCGGTGCCCAGGCCGGAATCGAAAGGGGACCCGAACGGGTCCCCTTTCTTCGTCTTAACCGCTACCGACTTACTGCACCGTCTCCCCGTGCAGCGCAAAGTCGAGACCGTCGCGCTCGATGGTTTCCTCGACGCGAAGCCCGATGATCATGTCGATCACCTTGAGGATGATCAGCGTGACGACCGTGTCGTAGGCGATGACGATGGCGACGCCGATGACCTGGTTGAGCACCTGGCCGGCGTTGCCCTCGATCAAGCCCGAGGTCCCGCCGTATTCCGCGATGGCGAATACGCCGGTCAGGATGGCGCCTGCCGCGCCGCCGACCGCGTGCACGCCGAACGCGTCCAGCGCATCGTCATAGCCGAATGCCGCCTTGAGCCCCGTGGCGCCGATGTAGCAGGCCACGCCGGCAGCGACGCCGATCACCATCGAGCCGACCGGACCGACGAAGCCGGATGCGGGCGTGATGGCGACCAGCCCCGCGACTGCACCCGAGCAGATGCCGACGATCGTGGGTTTGCCGCGATGCGCCCACTCGACGAACATCCAGGTCAACGCCGCGACCGCCGTGGCGATCTGTGTCACGGTCATGGCCATGCCCGCCTGCATGCCGGCGGACACGGCGGAGCCGGCGTTGAAGCCGAACCAGCCGACCCACAGCAGCGAGGCGCCGATGAAGGTCAGCACCACGTTGTGCGGCGGGCCCATGTCCTTGCGCTTGCCGAGCATCAGCGCGCACATCAGGCCGGCCACGCCGGAATTGATGTGCACGACGGTGCCGCCGGCGAAGTCGAGAACCTTGACCAACGCGGCGTCGTTCCCGCTGTTCAGGAAGCCGTCGGGTCCCCAGACCCAATGCGCGATCGGCGCATAGACCAGGGTCGCCCAAGCCCCGATGAACCAGAGCATCGACGAGAACTTCATGCGCTCCGCGAACGCGCCGGCGATCAACGCCGGCGTGATGATGGCGAAGGTCATCTGGAAGCACATGTAGACGGTCTCGGGGATCGTCGGCGCGAGGCCGTTCGGATTTCCGACCCCTTTCGAGATGTCGCTCAGGATACCTTGCAGGAAGAAGCGACTGAGGCCGCCGATGAAGGCCGTGCCTCCGGTGAAGGCCGTGCTGTAGTTGAGCACCGCCCAGAGAACCGTGACCAGGCAGGTGATGGCGAAGCTGGTCATCACCGTGTCGCCGACGTTCTTCTTCCGCACCATGCCGCCGTAGAACAGGCCGAGGCCCGGCACGGTCATCATGAGCACCAGCGCCATGGAGGTGAGCATCCAGGCGGTGTCACCCGAGTTGGGCGTGCAAGCGGTCAGTGTCTTGGGATCGCAACTGGGCGGTGCCGGTGCCGCCGCGGGAGCGGCAGCGGGCGCGGCGGCCGGAGCCGGTGCCGCAGCCGGCGCATTGTCGGCATAAGCGCCGACCGATAACGCCGGCGACAACGCCAAGAAGATGGCGACGCATGCGGCGACCGCTGCCATCGGCAGCGCCCGCGCCAGCATCCAACGCAGCAAGTTAAGGGGCTTCATTGTTGGGGGACCTCCCTCCCGCTAAATTCTCCACACGACGGCCCTCCGCGTGCGCCAGGAGAGGTCCCGGCCCGACGATCCGCCGCACTGCACAACGATTACAAGTTCCATGCCAGCAGGGGTCCGGCCAGGCACCCAAGTGATTCTGATCATTGAATCAGGCAGGTAGCGCCGGGATTCGGGGTCCGTTGCCGGCCGGTGGCGCAATCTCGCACATGCGCAAGATTTAGGCGAATTTGCCCCGACTGCCCAATAATTGGGCTTATGTCTGCAGGGCAGGCAGAGGCGCGCATTGTTTCTATGGAATGCTATCCGGACTGCTGTTGGTCTAGGGCGCCGTGCGCATCGACGGTCGGGTCAGGCTTTGCTAACGTCCTGCGGGATAACATTGAATTCGGCACATCCGGAATGGCGCGCACGGCCGGACCCAAGGGGCGCGAACTGCGTTTGGACGCCTTTCGCGGGCTTGCCTTGATCTTCATCTACCTCGATCACATCCCGTCGAACCTTCTCAATTGGATCACCATCCGGAATTTCGGCTTCAGCGATGCGACGGAAATCTTCATCTTCATTTCCGGCTACACCGCCACGGTCGCCTACGGGAACGCGTTGCGCCGGCGCGGATTCCTGTTCGCCACGTCGCGCATTCTTCGCCGCTGCTGGCAGCTTTACGCGGCGCACATTTTCCTGTTCGTGATCTTCACCGCGCAGATCGGCTATGTGGCGGCCACGTTCCACAACCAGATGTTCGCCGAGGAAATGAACATCACCGGCTTCCTGAGCGAGCCGCATGTGGCGCTGATGCAGGCGCTGCTGCTGCGCTTCATGCCGGCCAACATGGACGTGCTGCCGCTCTATATCGTCCTGCTCTTGGCGTTCCCTCTCATCCTTTGGGGCATGCAGATCAGCCGCATCGGCGTGCTGGCGCTGTCGCTTGCTCTCTATGTCGTCGCGCGGCACTTCGACTGGAATATCGCCACCTATCCCGACGGCGACTGGTTCTTCAACCCGTTCGCCTGGCAACTCCTGTTCGTGATCGGCGCGGCCTGCGGCAAGTCTCACGGCACCGGCGAGCGCCTCACGCCCGCGTGGCCGTGGTTGCCGTGGGTCGCTCTCGCCTATCTGGTGTTCGCGTTTCTCATCGTTCTGACCTGGCACGTGCCGCAGCTCGAGCGCTTCGTGCCCGATCTGCTGCAGCGCTTCATCTACCCGATCGACAAATCGGCGCTCGATCCGCTGCGCTTGCTGCACTTTCTGGCGTTGGCCTACCTCACGGTCCTGCTGGTTCCGGCGGGCGCGCGCATCCTCGATTGGCGCATCGTCAAGCCCGTCATCGCCTGCGGCCAGCAGTCGCTCTATATATTCTGCGCCGGGATCTTTCTGTCCTTCGCCGCGCATTTCATTCTCGAGGAAATCAACGGCAGCACGGCGACGCAGATCGCCGTGAGCGCGGGCGGCATCGTCCTCATGGTCGCGCTGGCCTACATGATCCTTTGGTACAAGTCGTCCGAAACCGCGCCCGCTTTGGCGCGTGCCGCGGAGCCATCCGATGGCCGGGTGGAGCGCGCGTCATGAACAGGTTCGCCGCCGTCGCGGCCGTGCTCGCATGCCTCCTGGTTCAGCGGCCGGCCCTCGCCGTCGAACCGCCGAGCGCGGCCTGCGCGGTGCCGGAAGATATTACTTTTGTCGGTCAACGCCTCGACAACGTGGCGGAGCGTCTCGCGCACCGTCAGCCCGTCCGCATCGTCGTGCTCGGTACCGCGTCCTCCCTCGGCGCCGGATTGAACAAGCCGGAGGATGCGTATCCCGCGAAACTGCAGACGGCCCTGGCGCGGCGGTTGCCTTCGGCCGCGATCACCGTCACCAATATTTCCAAGCTGCATCAATCTGCCGCCGAAATGGCGGCGCGCATTCCGCATGACGTCCTGGCGGAGAAGCCGAGCCTGATCATTTGGCAGACCGGCACCGTGGACGCCGTTAGCCGCGTAGACGTCGCCGAATTCGATCACGCAATCGAAAAAGGCATTGAAGAGCTCGCATCGAATCATGTGGACGTTATCTTGATGGATCAGCAATACAGCCCGCACACCGCTGGCCTGGTCAATCTCGACCCTTACGGCGAGGCGATGCGTCTGTTTGCTCAAAGCCACGACGTCTTGCTGTTTCCGCGTCACGAGATCATGCGCTACTGGCACGAGGACGGACGCTTCGGCTCCGAGCAGGACAAGGCGTCCCTGCTGCGCCGCGCCGAGCAGACCCACGGCTGCATCGCCGAACTTCTGGCCTGGATGATCGAAACGGCAAGCCGGACGCAGCAATGAACGTATTTCGCACGTTAGGGGGGCGCACCCGGACGCAACTCTTGGCTGCCGTGCTGATCGTGGCCGGAATGCTTGCCGGCAGCGCACCCGGCGCCGTATCGGCCGTGCCCGCGATCTGCGCCGCGCCGGAGCCGCTGTGGCGCCTGGATCGTCCGCTGCCGCACACGGCGCTCAAGCTGCGCGAGCATAGGGCGCTCACCATCGTCGCCATCGGCTCTTCGTCCACCGCCGGAAACGGCGCCAGCACGTCCGCCGCAAATTACCCGAGCCGGCTCGGATCGGTCCTGTCGCAGCGCTACCCGGAGACGCCGATCCGGGTGCTCAATCGCGGTGTCGGCGGAGAGGTCGAGACCCAGATGGAAGCGCGCTTTCAACGCGACGTGGTGGCCTACCGGCCGGACCTGGTGATTTGGCAGATCGGCACCAATTCGGTGATCCGCGACCGCAGTCTCGACGACTACCGTGCCTCCGTGGAGGAAGGCATTGCCCAGCTGAAGGCAATTCCGGCCGACGTGATTCTGATGAATCCACAATACGCGCCACGGGTTCTTGCGCATCCTGAAATTGACGGCATGCTCGCGGATATCGCCGCCGCGGCGAAGGCCCAGGACGTTTCCGTGTTCGACCGCTTCTCGATCATGCGCTATTGGATCGTCACGCGCGGCCTCGGCTTCGACCGCATGGTCCATTCCGATGCGCTGCACATGAACGACCTCTCTTACGGCTGCATGGCCGACCTGCTCGCGGACGCGATCTCCGCCGCGGTCGCCGAAGAGCCGAAAACCGTGGCGCGCTGACGCGGCGCTGTTTCGAAGCCGCCGCTACGCCGCCGCCGACGCCGAATCCGCCGCCTTGCAGACGGTCGCGGTCAGGCCGGCCGAAGGTGCGCCGCGCGCAAACGACGAAGCGCGGTAACGGCCAGGATCGCCGTCAGCAGGTCAAGCGCCACGACGATGGCGAATACCAGCGTCCAGCTTCCCGACTGCTCGCGCAAGTACGCCGATACCGGCGCGCCGAGGATCGAGCCGACGCCTTGCGCAATGTAGAGGAAGCCGTAGTTGCGCATGGCGTGGTCGGGTCCGAACAGGTCGGTGAGGGTCGAGGGAAACAGCGAGAAGATCTCGCCCCACCCGAAGAACACCAACCCGGTCAGCACGACGAACAAGGCCGGATTGCCGGCGAAAGCCAGCAACACGGCAATCGCCGCCGCCTCCAGCGAAAAGGCGATGAACATCGTGAGCTCGCGCCCGATGCGGTCGGACACCCAGCCGAAGAACGGACGCGTCAGGCCGTTAGTGACGCGCGACAGGGTGAGAGAGAACGGCACCGCCGCAAATCCGAGCACAACGGCGCCCGCCACGCCGAACTCCTTGGCGAAGGTCGCCACCTGCGACGTCACCATAAGGCCGCCGGTCGACATCATGGTCATCATCGCGAAGAGCAGCCAGAACGCAGGATGGCGCAGCATCTCGCTCGGTCTATAGCTGCGCCGCGTCCGAGTCGCGGTGGCGGAAGGCGTGTCGACGATCGACGGCCGCCAGCCCGCCGGCGGTTGGCGCAGGAACTGCGCCGCCGCGACACCGATCAGGCCCTGCAGGCAACCGAACACGACGAGCGTGCGGGCATAACCGGACGACTGGATCATGTCTGCGATGGGAAAGCTGGTCAGGATCGCGCCGGCGCCGTAACCGGCCGCCGCCATGCCGGTCGCAAATCCGCGCCGATCCGGAAACCAGCGGACCATAAGGCCGATCACGCCGACGTAGACGATGCCGGTGCCGAAGCCGCCCAGCAGGCCGTAGGTCGCATACAGCACCCAGATGTTCTGCACGTAAGCCGACAGGACCCAGCTGGCGCCGCTCAACACGGCGCCGACTGCGATCAGTCGTCGCGGCCCGAAGCGATCCACAAGGCTCGCCTGGAACGGCGAAAAGAAAGTCTGGAGGACAATCAGGATGGAAAACGTCGTCTGAATCTCGGCCGGGCCGACGCCGGTCACGCCGCGCAGCGGCCCGGCGAACAACGTCCATACGTACTGCGGGCTTGATATGGCCATCATCACCACAACACCCGCAACGAGCTGGCCGACGCGGCCGCTTGCTGGTGCCGATACGCTCGCTTCTGCTCCCGACATGACGCCCCCCACGGTGCTGGTCGATCGACCGGTTTGCTTATGTTCGTGGGCCAACAAGATTTCTGCGGCCCGCGCTTCGGAAACTTACAAGTTCCGTGCCAGGGCAATCGCACGTGTCCGTGAGCGGGCCGATCTAAAGCAGGACTGGGGGGGTTCGAGGACCGAGGCGTTGGGACGGGCAACCGAAAATGCCGGCAAAGGGCGAACGCGCCTATTTTTGCGCCAGTCACGGATAGCGAGGCGATCAATGCTGCGGCGTCCGTTCCGCCCCGAACGGCAGCGGCGCCGTTCCCGAGGAACGGCGCCGGTCCATCGACGTCCGAGT
>DASQHM010000157.1:0-13590 GCA_035632095.1 Candidatus Cybelea sp.
GTGCTGGCCGATCATCAGGCCGGGTAAACCGCTCGCCGGCGGAGGCCGGAGAGCAACGGAGGAGGCCCAGGATGACCGACGGCGATCGCTGCTGGCCGGCTCTGCCGCTCGCGGCTTGGGAGCCGACACGTGCGACGCTGCATATGTGGACCCAGATCGTCGGCAAGATTCGGCTGGCGCTGAGCCCGCACCTGAACCATTGGTGGCAGGTGCCGCTCTACGTTTCCTCTCGCGGCCTGACCACGTCGCCTATCCCCTGCGGCGAGGAGAGCTTCGAAATCCTGTTCGATTTCATCGCCCACGAGCTGGTGGTCAGCAAGAGCGACGGAGCCAGCCGGACACTGCGCCTTGAGCCGAAGTCGGTGGCCGAGTTCCATGCGGAGCTCATGGCGACGCTTCGCGCCATGGCCATCGACGTCAGGATTTGGACCATGCCGGTCGAGATTCCCAATCCGATCCCGTTCGATAAGGACCGGACGCACGCCTCCTACGACCCGGAATACGCCCGCAGATTCTGGCGCGTTCTGGTTTCGGCCGACGCAGTCTTGAAGGAGTTTCGCGGACGGTTCATCGGCAAGTGCAGTCCGGTGCATTTTTTCTGGGGCAGCTTCGACCTCGCGGTGACGCGCTTCTCCGGCCGCCGGGCGCCGGAACGGCCCGGCGCCGACCCGATCACCCGGGAAGGCTATTCGCACGAGGTCAGCAGCGTCGGTTGGTGGCCGGGCGACGAGTCGATCAAGGAGCCGGCATTCTATTCTTACGCGGCGCCGGAACCTCCGGGATTTGCTTCGGCGCGCGTGCGGCCCGCGACTGCGTCATACGACACGGGTCTGTCACAGTTCCTGTTGCGTTACGACGACATGCGGAGCGCCGCTTCGCCGCAAGAGGCTCTGCTGGAGTTCTGCCAAAGCACATATGAAGCCGCGGCATCGCTCGGCAATTGGAACCGCTCGGACCTGGAACGGACGTAGACCGGCGACGTCCGGTCGCTAGAAGCCGAGCGAGGCGACCATCCGCGCGCACATGGCCGCATCGGGCATGGGCCCGAGGCCCGCGCTGGCGTTGTCGCGCATGTGCTCGGGCTTGCCCGTGCCGGGGATGACGCAGGTGACTGCCGGGTGCCCCAGCACGAACTTGAGCAGTAATTGCGGCCAGCTTCGGCATTCGATATCCGCCGCCCACGCGGGCAGCGGCTTCTGCAGCATCCGGCGCAGCAAGTCGCCGCCGCCGAACGGCTGGTTCACGATCACCGCGATGCCGCGCTCGGCGGCCAGCGGCAGCAGGCGCTTCTCGGCCGCGCGGTCGTCGATGGCGTAGTTGAGCTGCACGAAGTCCATCTGCTCGGCGCGCATCACCGCTTCGAGTTGGTCGAAGGCGCTTTCGGTGTAATGCGTGATGCCGAGATAGCGGATGCGGCCTTCGCGCTTCCAGTCGCGGAGCGTCTTCATGTGGGTCTGCCAATCCACTAGGTTGTGGATCTGCATCAGATCGATGCGGTCGGTGCGAAGCAGCGCCATGGAGCGCTGCATCTGCTCGATGCCCGCCTGCCGGCCGCTGGTCCAAACCTTGGTGGCGATGAAGGCCTTGTCGCGGCTTCGGATCGCGGCCAGCACGTCGCCGACCACGGCTTCGGCGCGCCCGTACATGGGCGATGAATCGATCACCGATCCGCCGGCCTCGAACAGCGCGCGCAGCACGCCCGCCGCCGTTTCCCGTTCCGGCGCGGAATTGCCGACGTCGAAGGTGCGATAGGTGCCGCAGCCGACGATGGGGAGCGGTTCGCCGCTCGATGGTATGGGTCGTGTTTGCATTTGGCCCGCCGCTTGTTGCCCGCGCGCATTCATGCCCAGCGCCAACGCCGGAACCAATCCGGCAGCGCCGCGCAGGAACGCCGCACGGCTTAAGTGCATCTCTCAGCGCGCGCCATCGAGGAAGGCGACAACGCGGTCGAGCATCAACGAGTCCTGCGCGATCAGCCGATGGCCCAGCCCGTCCGCCAGGGCTATCTTCGAATTGGGCCAAAGCTTGCGCAGCGTCTCCGCATCCTCGACCGGGCATTGCTCGTCGTCCATGGAATGCACGAACAGCGCCGGCGCCGTCATGGTTGCGGCGGCGGCTTCCATGTCGAACGGCGCATCGGCCGGATCGGCGCGCGCGGCCATGAGCTCCGCCGCGCGATCGATCACGGCTTGCGGCACGCCGCCGCGCTTGGCGCGCGCGAAGCGGCGTTCGGCTCTGGGAATTGCCGAGGCCATGAGCACCGCGCGCTCGACCGCAAGTCCCGCCGTCATGGCGCGCATGGCAATGCCGCAGCCGTAGGAATGGCCGGCAATGGAATCGACCGGACCGGCCGCTTGCGCCACGGCCAGCACGGCCGCCGTCGCTGAGCGTGGCGACGGATTTTCCGCGCGGGAGAATCCGTGCCCCGGCAGGTCGAGCGCCACCGCCGGGCGGCCCACGGCGGCAAATTTCTGCAGCAACGGCGACCACAGCGAATTGTCGTCGTCCCAGCCATGCACGAGCAGCGTGGCTTTGCCGCGCCCAAGTCGCCAGGCTTTGACCGGGCCGAACGGTGTTTCGACGTCGAACTCTTGCGCATCGCGCAGCGGCTCGGCCAGGCGCGGGCGCACGCGCCGCGCCGGCACGGTCATGGCTTCGATCAGATCTTCGGCTTCGGCGTCGATCTCGCTCGGATCGGAAGCACTCATTGGCGCTCCATGTCGGATTGATTCGCGCGCAGGAACTCGATCAGGATCCGGCTCACGGCTCCGGGCTGTTCTTGCTGCACCCAATGGCCCGCGCCCTCCAGCAAATAACAGCCGCGCAGGCGCGTGCAAGCGCCGTTTTGCATCCTTTCGATGGCGCCGGGCGTCTGATGAATGCCCCAGTCGCTCTTGCCGGCGATGAAGCAGGCGGGAACGTCTATGGTGCGGCCGGAGAACAGGGCGAGCTCGGCGTTGAACCTGGCGCCGGTGCGGCAGCGATACCACTGCAGGCCGCCTTGGAACCCCGTGCGGCCGTACTCGCCGGCGTAGACGCCAAGCTCCGCGTCCGTGAGCCAGCGGCAGCGCGCCACGTCATCGGGCGACGGCAGCTCCGGCGCGACCGTCTCCGCCATGGTCTTGTTCAAGTCCATGACGTAGTACGCGGGAAGTTTCGCCAGCTCCGCGGCCGACCAGGAAGCCAGCGGGAACGGCTTGTTGCCTTTCCAGTCGGCGCTCTTCACGTGATAGTAGGCGCGGAGAAATGCGGGAACGCCTTGCGCACAGTTCCGCATGTCGCCGTCGGCGGCGCGCGTCGAGTAGTACCACTGATAATGCTTGCGCGGACGCGGCAGCGCGGCCAGATCCTCGTGGACATGCGACGCCGGCGCTTGGCCGAGTATGATTCCCTTCATGTCCGGCGGGCCGGCGAAGGGCGCGCTCATCAGCGCGACGGACCGAAACACATCGGGCCGGATCAGCGCGCAATAGGCGGCGACCGGCGAGCCGAAGTCGTGGCCGACGACCGCGGCCACGGAGCCACAGCCGAGCGCGCCGACAAGTCCTTGAATGTCGCGAACCAGATTGAGCAAGCTGAATTGGGCGAGATCGCCGTCGTAAGCCCCGTCCCAGCCGGTGGTGCGGCCGTAGCCGCGCTGGTCCGGCGCGACCACATGGTAGCCCGCCGCCGCCAGAGGCAGCATGACCTTGCGCCAGCTGAAGGCGAGCTCCGGGAAGCCGTGCAACAACAGCACGCAGGGGCGGCCCGTTGTTTCGAAGCCTGCCTCCAGGACATGCATGTCGAGACCGTTGATGCCGGCCACGAAGCGCGACCGGATTCCAGCCGGGAGCACGGTCTGCGGTAGAGGTTCCATGGCGCGGTCAGCCGATGCAACGAACCGTCCGAGTATGCCTCAAACCGGAGCCTTCGCTCTCATGCCATCGATGGGGATTGGCGGGGATGGTGCCCAGGGCCGGAATCGAACCAGCGACACGCGGATTTTCAGTCCGCTGCTCTACCATCTGAGCTACCTGGGCCCAAAGCGCGGGACGCCGGTATATAAAAGAAAAGCGTGGCCCCGTCCAGTATGGCCCGGCGCGCCGGGCCTAGTGCTTGAAGGCCGTGTCGCCGCCCTGCTCCGTTTCACCCTCGCCGCCGTCGGCGGTTTCGCTTTCCTCATCCGGTTCCTCCGCCGGAATGGCGTAGCCGCCCTTGAGCCAGCGGTGCAAATCGACGTCGGCGCAACGCTTGGAACAGAACGGCGCGAACGCCGCGACCGGCTGGCGGCTGCAGATAGGACAGCCGCGCGCGGTCTTGCGCCCCGGACGCTTGTCGTCGCTCATGGCGGCGCTCCCGCAACCACGTCGAACTGGTTTCGGCGATAGGCCGCGTCGCGCCGGAGCGTGACCGCGACGCCGGTCGCCTCGGCCAGCGCCGCCACGCAATCGTCGCGCTCGAGCGCCTCGGCGATGTCGCCCGCGACCACGAGCGTGAGCGGAAGGCCGGGCGCCGTCGCCGCCTCGGCTTGCGCGCGGCGCACGACTTCGGCCGCGATGGCGTCCGCCGCCGCCGCGCGGCCCTCGCCCGCGCAAACGCCGCAGGATTCCGTCAACAGGTGCAGCAGCGGCTCGCCGGTACGTTTGCGCGTCAATTCCACCAGGCCGAACTCGGAAAGGTTCGAGACGCGGATGGGCGCCCGGTCGCGGGCCAGCGCCGATTTCAACGTCTCCTGCAATTGCTCCCGATGCGCCGGCTCGTCCAGATGGATGAAGTCGATGACCACGATGCCGCCGATGCCGCGAAGCCGCAATTGCCGCGCGATTTCGGCCGCGGCTTCCAGGTTGGTCCGGAGCGCCGTGTCTTCGATGTTCCGGCCGGCGACGAAGCTCCCGGAATCCACGTCGATGGCGGTCAGCGCCTGGGTCGCGTCGATGGCGATGGCGCCGCCCGACGGCAGCGGGACGCGGCGCCCCGCGGCCTGCGCCAGATCGTCTTCGATGCCGTAGAGCGCGAAGATCGGCGCCGGGCCCCGATGCAATTCGATGCGCCCGGCAAGATCGCGCATGGCGTTTTCGGCGTAGGCGCGCGCCCGCGCCAAGCCCGCGGCGGAATTCACGCGGACCCGCTCGACGGCAGGCGTCAGGTGATCGCGCAACGCCCGCTCGACCGGATCGAGATCCAGTTTGAGGCAGGCCGGCGGTTTTGCCTTGCCGGCCGCATCCGACAAGGCCGACCACGCCTTCGCAAGCTCCGCGGCTTCCGCGCGGATCGCATCGGCCGTCGCACCGGCGGCGGCGGTCCGCAAGATGAAGCCGCCCGGGGCGCCGTCAAGGTTCGCCAGCGCCTCGGCAAGCCGCGCGCGCTCGGCGCCGTCTTCGATGCGGCGCGAGACGAACACGCCGGAACCGAGCGGCGCATAGACGAGGTTGCGGCCGGGCAGCGAAATATCGGCGGTCAGGCGGACGCCCTTGTCGCCGTGCGCGTCCTTAGCGACCTGCACAAGGACAGCTTGCCCCTCGTGCACCAGTTGCGCCATGGCCGGCGCCTCCCGGCCGGCGGGCCCAAGCACTCGTGCGTCGCGTGCCGCGAGAAAGCCGGCGCGGTCCAGGCCGATATCGACGAAGGCGGCCTGCATTCCGGCCATGATGCGCGTTACCCGGCCGAGCCAGATGCTGCCGATCAGGCTCTTTTGCCGGCGCCGGTCAATATCGATGCCGACCACGCGGCCGTCCTCGACCACGGCGATCCGTGTTTCGGTGAGACCGACGTCGATCAGCAGCTCATTGGGCATGTTCGGATTGGCCATGATGGGCCGGGCCTTGCCTAGACGTGATAGCCGAGCCCACACAGCAGCGCAACCGTCTCGGCCAGCGGCAAACCGACCACGTTGGCGTAACTGCCCTTGATCCACGGCACGAACGCGGCCGCACGGCCCTGGATGGCATAGCCTCCGGCCTTGCCGCGCCACTCGCCGCCGGCGAGATAGGCGGCGATTTCGGCATCGCTGAGCCGCTTGAACGCCACCGAGGTGACCGCAAGCCGCATGGCTCGGCGGCCGTCCGGCGCGCGGACCGCGACGGCGGTGAAGACCCGATGGTTGCGGCCGGACAGCAAGCGCAGACAGGATTCCGCTTCGGCCGGTGTTTCCGCCTTCGGCAGGATGCGCCGGCCGAGCGCCACCACCGTGTCGGCGGCGACGACGAAATCCTTCGGATGCCGGTCGGCCACCGCCGCGGCCTTAGCCTCGGCCAGACGGATGGCCAACCGGCGCGGCGGCTCGTTTCGGAGGGGCGTTTCGTCGATGTCGGCGGATTCGATCGCGGCCGGCACGATGCCGACCTGCGCCAGCAGCTCCCGGCGGCGGGGACTGGCGGATGCGAGAACGAGCCCCGGGCGGAAACTCTGCCCCAAGGGCGGCGTCTCTATTTGAAGCGGAATGTGATGCGGCCCTTGGACAGGTCGTATTGGGTCATCTCGACCATGACCTTGTCGCCGGCCAGCACGCGGATGCGATTCTTGCGCATCTTGCCCGAGGTATGCGCCAGCACTTCGTGGTCGTTCTCGAGCTTGACGCGGAACATGGCGTTGGGGAGCAATTCCGTCACAACGCCGGGGAACTCCAGCATCTCTTCCTTGGCCATCCGATCTCCTATGTTCGACGGCGGACGCCGAGGACCATGTAGATTGCCGCGGCCCCGGTCAAGTGGCTTCGCGACGAAACACGCCTTCGGTCCCGAACCATCCGCACGGCGATGACCTTAGGCGCCGCACGCGCCGGCGGCGCAATTCCCGCCCGGCGCATGCGGACGATCCGGTCCGGATATCAAGATCTTACACGTCGCCACGGGGCCCCGGATCGAAACGCGCGCGGATGCGGGCCATGAGCGTGTCGCGCACCTGCCGGTAGGCATCGAGCACCGTTTCGCGGGAGCCTTGCACGATCGAGGGATCGAAGGTGTTCCAGAATTCCACCTCGCAGGCCATGGTGCGCGTCATTTCGATGGCGCGATGCTGCGCTTCCGGACTCAGGGTCACCACCAGGTCGAAGGACGTGTCCTCCAGATCATCGAAGGTCTTGGCCCGGTGGCGGGACAGATCGATGCCGATCTCGTCCATGACCTGGACCGCGAATTGGTCGAGCCGGCCGGACCGAAGCCCGACGGAATCCGCGAACACGCGATGGCCGTAAAGGTGCTTCATGATCGCCTCGGCCATGGGCGAGCGGATGGCGTTCTGGTTGCAGGCGAAAAGCACACTTCCCGGAAGCGCCGCCACGGCTCCCGCTCACGCTCGGATGTGAAGAACGCAGATGAGCGTGAACAGCCGCCGCGCCGTTCCGAAATCGATCTCGATCTTGCCGCCGAGCCGTTCGCGCAGCAGGGTCGAGCCCGCGTCGTGCACGCCGCGCCGCCCCATGTCGATCGCCTCGATGCGCGACGGGCTCGCGGTCTTGATGGCCTGGTAATAGCTCTCGCAGATCTGGAAATAGTCCTTGACGATGCGGCGGAACGGGCTCAGCGCCAGCATCACCTTGCCGAGCGCCTGGTCGTTCTCGTCGCGGATATCGAAGACAAGGCGGTTCTCCTCGATGCCGAGGTGCAGGTTGTAGGGACCGCCGTCGTGGCCGACAGGCGCGAACAGGTTCTGTTCGATCAGGTCGAAGATGGCGACCTTGCGCTCATGCTCCACGTCGGCGCTGCGCCTGATCACGCTGCGCTCGTCGAGGATCAGATTGACGATGCGGCGTCGGTCTTCCATGGTCGCGCCCGGCCGTTCAGCCGCGCGGGTTCAGCCGGATGGCGAGCGAGAGCGCGTGCGCCGGCAGGCCTTCGGCCTCGGCGAGCGTCACGGCCGCGGGCCCGATCCGCGCCAAGCTGTCGGCGTCGCAGCGCACGATGGTGGTGCGCTTGACGAAGTCGAGCACCGACAGGCCCGAGGAAAAGCGCGCGCTCCGCGACGTGGGCAACACATGATTGGGACCGGCCACGTAGTCGCCGACGGCCTCCGGCGTATAGCGCCCGAGGAACATGGCGCCGGCGTTGCGCACCCGCTTCGCCATGGCCTCCGGATCGGCGACGGCAAGTTCCAGGTGCTCGGGCGCCAGGCGGTCGATCAACGCGGGCGCTTCGTCCAGATTGCGCACCACGACAATCGCGCCATGCGCGTCCCAGCTCGCCCGGGCGATGCCTTTGCGCGGCAACGCTTTGAGATGCGCGGCCGCGGCCTGCTCGACCCGGTCGGCAAAGCCCCCATCGTCGGTGACGAGAACGGCCTGCGCCGCCTCGTCGTGTTCCGCCTGGCTCAACAGATCGGCCGCGATCCACGCCGGATCGTTGCCGCCGTCGGCCAGCACCAGAATTTCGGACGGGCCCGCGATCATGTCGATGCCGACCGTGCCGAACACCTGCCGCTTCGCTTCGGCCACATAGGCATTGCCGGGCCCCACCACCTTGTCGACCGGCGCGATGCTTTGCGTGCCGAACGCGAGCGCGGCGACGGCTTGCGCGCCGCCGATCCGATACATCTCGGTGATGCCGGCGAGCTTCGCCGCCGCCAGCACCAGCGCGTTCGCCGTGCCGCCGGGCGTCGGTACCACCATGACGCGGCGCGCCACGCCGGCGACGCGGGCCGGAATGGCGTTCATCAGCACCGACGACGGATACGCCGCCTTGCCGCCCGGCACATAGAGCCCGACGGCGCTAAGCGGCGTCCAGCGGTGGCCGAGTTCGACCCCTGCCGCATCGGTGAATCGCTCGTCCGCCGGCATTTGCCGCGCATGAAACGCCTCGATCCGCGCCGCCGCTGTCCGCAGAGCCATCAAGGTCGCGGGCGGGCACGCGGCCTCGGCGCGGGCGATTTCGTCGGCGCCAATCGCCAAGGTGCCCGGCGTCAATGCGATGCGGTCGAAACGCTGCGTGTATTCGATCAGCGCGTCGTCGCCGCGCTCGCGCACGTCCGCCAGGATCGCCGCGACGGCATCGCGCACGTCCGCCGTCGCTTCGCGCTTTTCGGAAATCAGGCGGGCGAAGGCAGCTTGAAAGTCGGGCGCGGCGCTCACGAGCCTACGCGGCATTGACCACCTCGCGGAACCGCTCGATCCAATCGCCGATCTGCTCGGGCCGCGTTTTCAAGGCAGCCCGGTTCACCACCAGGCGCGAGGTCACGTTGGCGATCGTCTCCACCTCGACCAGCCCGTTCGCCTTCAACGTCGCGCCGGTCGAGACCAGATCGACGATGCGCGGACAGAGGCCGAGGCTCGGCGCCAATTCCATGGCGCCGTTGAGCTTGATGCATTCGGCCTGCACGCCGCGGCGGGCGAAGTATTCCTGGGTGACGCGTGGATATTTGGTCGCCACGCGCACATGGCTCCAGCGCGCCGGATTGTCGGTCTGATGCAGCTCCTTCGGTTCGGCCACCACCAGGCGGCATTTGCCGACGCCGAGATCGAGCGGCGCATAGAGCTCGTCCGGATAGTCGAACTCCATCAGCACGTCGTTGCCGGCGACGCCGAGCTGCGCGCCGCCGAAGGCGACGAAGGTCGCCACGTCGAACGAGCGCACGCGGACGATGGAGACGCCGGGCCGGTTGGTGGCAAAGCGCAGCTGGCGCGAATCCGGATCGGCGAACGCCGTTTCCGGCTCGATCCCGGCGCGGCGCACCAGGGGCATGACCTCGTCGAGGATGCGGCCCTTGGGCAGCGCGAGCACGATATCGCCCTTGTCGCTCGCTTTTACTTTCATGGCGAACCGTCCGGGGCCGCGTCGCCGTTGTCGATGGCATGACGCGGCCGCCAGGGCGTGGCCCAGGACGGGCCTATGTCGGAAAGCTCGGCATCGATGCATTCGACGGTGAGCCGCACCAGCGGCCCGCCGGCAAACATCAGCAGCAGCGTCGCGGCCGCATCCTCGCCGGGCTCCACGGCAATGGTCAGCAGCTCCAGCATATCGGGTGCGTCGCGGCCGAATCCGAGGGTTTCCGCCTTCAACACGCCGTCGAAATGCACGCCCGTCACCACGCGGCGGCCGAACTTGCGGCCGCGCTCGCCCTGCTTGGCCTCGTCTTCCCAACAATGACGACTCACCACCATGGCGAAGCGGCGTTGCTTCGGCAGAAAGGTCATCTGCCGGCGCTGCAGAACGGCGTCCTGCAGGCAGGCGGCAATGATGGCGATGTCTTCGGCGTCTTCCGCGCGCAAGCGGAGCATCGGCGTCTGGCGCGATTGCTCCTGGCGCTGCCTTGGGCTGTCCCCCGGCATGTCGGGCCTAGTCGCCGACCCGCTCGATGTCGGCGCCGCACGCGGCGAGTTTGGCCTCGAGGCGCTCGAACCCGCGATCGAGATGATAGACGCGATTGACCAGGGTCTCGCCTTCGGCGGCGAGCCCGGCCAGCACCAGCGACACGGAGGCGCGCAGATCGGTCGCCATGACCGGCGCGCCTTTAAGCCGCGGCACGCCGCGGATCATCGCCGAAGCGCCGTGCACGGTGATGTTGGCGCCCATGCGCGACAATTCGGGCACGTGCATGAAGCGGTTTTCGAAAATGGTCTCGGTGATCATGGAGGCGCCTTCGGCCATGGTCATGAGCGTCATCATCTGCGCCTGCATGTCGGTCGGGAAGCCCGGATAGGGCTGCGTCATCACGTCGACGCCCTGCACGCGATTGCCGGTGCGGCGCACGCGGATGCCGCGCGCGGTTTCCGCCACGTCGACGCCGGCCTCGGCAAGCGAATCCGCGACGGACGCGATCAATTCCCGCTTGGTGTCGAGCAATTCAATGTCGCCGCCGGTGATCGCCGCGGCAACGGCAAATGTTCCGGTCTCGATGCGGTCGGGCATGATGCGGTATTCGGCGCCGTGCAGCCGCTCCTTGCCCTGCACCACCATGCGCTCGGTGCCGATGCCTTCGATCTCGGCGCCCATGGCGACCAGGCAATTGGCGAGATCGGCCACTTCCGGCTCGCGCGCCACGTTGTCGAGGATGGTCTCGCCTTCGGCCAGGGCCGCGGCCATGACCAGGTTTTCGCTGGCGCCCACGGAAACGATCGGGAAGCGGATATGGGCGCCTTTGAGCCGGCCGCGGACTTTCGCGACGATGTAGCCCGCCTCGATGTCGATCTCGGCGCCGAGCTGCTTCAGGCCCTCGATGTGCAGATTGACCGGCCGCGCGCCGATGGCGCAGCCGCCCGGCAGCGAGACGCGCGCTTCGCCGACACGCGCGAGGATCGGCCCCAGCACCAGCACCGAGGCGCGCATCTTGCGCACCACGTCGTAGGGCGCCGTGGTGTTGTCGATGCGGGCGGCGGTGAGCGACAGGGTGCGCCCGTCGCCGCCGGCGCCCGGCTCGGCGTCGACGCCGTGCTGCTGCAGCAGGTGCGTCATGGTCTGGATGTCGACCAGATGCGGCACGTTCGAGAGCGTGAGCGTGCCGGAGGTGAGCAGGCTCGCCGCCATGAGGGGCAGCGCCGCGTTCTTCGCGCCGCAGATCGGTATTGTGCCGTTCAGCGGGGCGCCGCCCGTGATCCTGATCTTGTCCATGTCCGCCTCGATGGCCGAACCGCCGCCGGATCGCGCCGGTTCATGCCGCGCTGGGGTTGTAGCGTAACCCGATGCTGCAATGCAAACACGGCATTTTCACGGCGCTTCAAGGGGATTTCGGCTTGGTGCCGTCGGGCTCGCGCTGGTCCGGTTGAGCCGCGCGCGCTTTCGCCTGCGCCTTCCGCCGGCGCAAGTTGTCGCGCAGCGCCGCGTCCAGACGCCGCCGGCGCTCGGCGCGCTCGGATTTCGGGCGCGGAGCGCGCGCGCCGGATTGATCGGGAGGCTTGACAGTCATTTACCCTGAAGCGTGTGCTGCAGTTCCTGGCCCTGCCGGATCGTCTTGGTCTCCTGGTCCAGCTTGTGCTGCTACAGATCGTGAAAGTCGGGGTTCTTCACCGAGCAATCGGGCGTGGCCCCCTTGCAGTAGTCCTTGGTCTCGTCCTGCCGGGAGGGACTGGTCACCTGGCCCGGCGGCGGGCTGACCGGATCGGTGCCGAGCGGCGCCGGATAGGCGCCGATGCGCGGCGCATCGGGCCCGGCTCCCGGCGGATAGGCGCCGACATGCAGCCCTTGCGCGCCGGCGCCGAGCGGCAGGCTCAGAAGCGCCAGCACAGCGGCCATGCCTGCGAGTACGCGACCCATCTCGTTTCTCCGCGCGCCATAACGCCCAGGCGCCGGCCGCCCGGCCTTGCGCCTCTGCTGGGCTTATGGCAGTTTGCCGCCCTTCCAAAGGGTTCGCTGCCGTAGCTCAGGGGTAGAGCACCCCCTTGGTAAGGGGGAGGCCGTAGGTTCAATTCCTACCGGCAGCACCACTGAATGCCCTTGAAATGTAGGTATTCCGCGCCTTCGCGTCGAGGGACGCCAAGGTCAATCGCGGACAAAAACAGCAGAACAGGGACGGAACCGGACGCTAAATTGGGGGAAGACTGGGGGAATTTGTACCAGTGACGTTCTGCGACGCCGGCCATAGCGTCGGGACATGGAACTGGAGCAATTGATCCCCGTCGAGCTTCAGGACGTCGAGCGCGACATAGCCATCGCGATCGCCGTCATCGATCCCCCGGTTCAATTCGGGCGCGGGCGCATGCTCCCGGGACAACAGGACGAACAACGCCGCATGGCCGCGCGGCTCATTGCCGAGAGATTGATGCTGATGGGGTTCCGCTGGTTCAGGAAGCCGCCGGCGAAGCGGCACTCTACGCCATAGCCTCTCTCACGATTTGCGCCGCGCGCTTCGGTTAGGCCGATTGCGTAGCGCCGTGATGGCCTCCCGGTACGTGCGCCCCGCGTCGATGCGGCGAGATCGGTCCGCTAGATTTTCAGCCGCATCGATAGAAGCATTGCCCAGCACCTCGCGCACGACGCCCGCATGATTCGGGTCTTGCCGCGCGATCGCCGCCGCCGCGGCGGCGCGGAACAGCTCCGGCGACTGGCTCTTGCCGGTCAGAGCTGAAGTTTGAAGCGTCAGCCGGAGCCAGAAACTCCGCTCGTCCAGGTCGCCGCCTCTCCAGTTGATCCATAGGCGTTCGCTCGACGCGCCGCAGAGCAGCATCGGCCGGATCTGTTCGAGATAAATCTCCAGATACTGGGTCAGCGCCGCCGGCAACACCGCCTCATAGGCGCGATGGTTGAAGGTCTCGGTCGCTTCGAGGCGCAATTTCCAGCCCGCACCCTGCCTGGCCAAATGCCGGCCGATCTCAAGGCTCGCGAAATTCCGGCGGCGAATCGGGCGCGACGTGAGCAACGCCACCATGAGCAAGTCGCGATAGCGCACCCGCTTCCATTGCGTCATGCGCGGCTGCGCCAATAGCTCGTCCATGGCCGTGCAGGCCGCTGCCAGCAGTTCCGGCGGGTCGGCCAGGCGAGCACCCTTAGCGCGCGCTGGTGGCTGACGCCGACGAAGCCGGCTCCGCGCAAGCTGGAACCACGTCCAATCGTCGCCCGGCGCCATGGCGGCGATGGCGATATAGAGGTCGTCGAGCCGTATCAACACGGTGCGCTCGTTGACCTGTTTGCGGAGCGCAGCCAAGTAAGCGGCGACGGCCTCGGGCGTCACCCGCTCCGCCGGCGCGCC
>DASQHM010000158.1:0-5509 GCA_035632095.1 Candidatus Cybelea sp.
GTCGCCGGCGAACGCGGGCGCCACATGCCGCCCGCCGTTGATGGCAAGCAGCTTGCAGCCATTGGCCAGACCGTTGAACGATAGCGCCCGGGCGATGCTGATGACGTGACCGCCGTAGATCAGGCGGCGGCCGAAGCGGCCTTTGCTCTCCGCGTGCTGATTGAAATGGACCCGCGCCGTGTTTTGGTAGAGGCGCGTCGCCAGCATGTGCTCCGCCTCTTCGATGGTGACGCCGTCCACATGGTCGATCTTCTCGCCGATGGCGTAATCGCCGAAGCGGTGCGGCGATCCGGCCAACGCAAAGTCGTAGTCGGCGAAATTCAAGTCTTCCGGCACCATGAGCGCGCCCGGCGGCACGGCTGTGGCGAGCTGCGGCACGTGATCGCCGGGCGCCGGCGCCGCCTCGTCGCGCTTGCGCACCATGACCCAGCGCACGTACTCGAGCACGGTCTCGTCCGTCTGGTTCGACCCGATCGAACGCACGTAGACCATGCCGGTCTTGCGGTTGGAATTCTCTTTCAACCCGATCACGGTCGAGACGGTGCAGAGCGTATCGCCCGGATAGACCGGCGCCAGGAACCGGCACTCGGCGTACCCGAGATTGGCGATGGCGTTGAGCGACACGTCCGCCACCGTCTTGCCGAACACCACATGGAACGCCAGCAGATCGTCCACCGGCGCCTGCGGCAGGCCGAGGCTTTGGGCAAAGCTGTCCGCCGATTGCAGGGCGAAGCGCGAGCCGTAGAGCGCGGTATAGAGCGCGACATCGCCTTCGGCCACAGTGCGCGGCGTGGCGTGGCGAAGTTCCTGCCCGAGTCGGAAATCCTCGAAGAAGTTGCCGGCGGCGGCCTTCTCCGGCGCCTTGCTCATGCCGCGGCTCCGTGCAGGCGGTGAATGGCATCGGCAAGGGCGACCATGCGTTTGGCGTTCTCCACGTGCAGGTTCTCGATCAGCTTGCCATCCACCAGCACCACGCCCTTGCCGGCGGCGGCCGCCGCCTCGAACGCCGCGATGATCTTGCGCGCGTCCTCCACTTCGTCCGGCGAGGGCGCGAAGATGGCGTTGCACGGCTCCACCTGCTTCGGATGGATCAAGGTCTTGCCGTCGAAGCCGAGTTCGAGACCCTGACGGCATGCCTCGACGAAGCCCGCCTCGTCGGCGAGATCGAGATGCACGCCGTCGAGAATGACGCGGCCATAGGCGCGGGCGGCGAGCAGGCAGTGACCGAGCGCCGCCAGCATCGGCAACCGCAGCGCCGTGTGCTTGGCATGCAGATCCTTGGTCAGATCGGAGGTGCCCATCACCAGCACCGCCACGCGCGGCGACGACGCGGCGATTTCCTCGGCGTGCAGAATGCCGAGCGGCGTCTCCATCATGCACCAGATCGCCGTCCGTTTCGGCGCGCCGCTCCTGTCGAGGAGCGCCTCCACGGCTTTCACTTGAGCCGCGCTCTCCACCTTCGGCACCAGGACCGCATCGGGCCCAGCGGCCGCGGCGGCGGTCACATCGTCCTCGCCCCAGGGTGTGTCCAGGCCGTTGGTGCGGATCACCAGCTCGCGCCCGCCATAGCCGCCGCCCTTCACGGCCGCGCAGACCTGCTCGCGCGCGACCGCCTTGGCATCGGGCGCGACCGCGTCTTCCAAGTCGAGAATCAGGCCGTCGGCGGGCAGGGTTTTCGCCTTGTCGAGAGCACGGGCGTTGGAGCCCGGCATATAAAGCACGCTGCGGCGCGGGCGCACGCTTTCCGTCATGGCGATATCTCCGCGTTGAGGCGCCGGAGACTACAAAGGAACACCGTCCGGTGGCAAGGTCGGCGCAGACAATAAGTCCTCACCCTGAGCCTGTCGAAGGGTGAGGCCCCTTAAGGCATACTCCGTTCCATGCGCGTGCTCGCCTTCCTCTCCCAGGTGGTCTACGGCCACGTCGGCGCCGGCGCCGCCGTGCCGGCCCTGCACCGCCTCGGCATCGAGATGCTGCACGTGCCGACCGTGCTCTTGGCCCATCATCCGGGCCACGGCGGGTTTAAGGGCCGCGTGCTGCCGGCGGAGCAATTGCGCGACATGGTCTCGGCCCTGGACGTGCTGGGCCAGCTCGGCGTCGACGGCGTGCTGTCCGGCTATCTGGGCGACGCGGCCAACGGTGCGGTTCTGCTCGACGCACTCGGCAAAGCGCGCGCCGCCAACCGCTCGCTGCGCTATCTCTGCGATCCGGTCATGGGCGATGCGGACCGCGGACTCTATGTGCGCGACGACGTCGCGGATTTCATTGCCGCACACCTACTGCCCGCCGCCGATATAGTGACGCCCAACCACTTCGAGCTGGAACGCCTCGCCGGTCAGGCTGTCGGCTCGCTCGACGATGCGCTGCGCGCCTGCGACGCATTGCGCGCACGGGGACCGAAGGCGGTCGTCTGTACCTCGCTTCTCCGGCGCGATGGCGCGGCGCATGAGGTGGAAACGCTGGCCGCCGACGATGCGGGCGCCTGGCTTGTGGCGACGCCGCAATTGAGGAACGTGCCGAACGGCTCGGGCGATCTTTTCGCCGCACTGTTCCTGGCGCACCGCTTGAAGGGCCTGCCGACGGCGAACGCCCTGGTGCGCGCGGTGTCGTCGACATTCGCGATCCTGCAGGCGAGCGAAGGCGCCGACGAGCTGCGCCTGATCGAGAATCAAACGGCGCTCGACCAGCCGCCGACGCGATTCACGGCGCGGAAGGTCAGATAGCGGCAGTAAGCAGTCAGCCATTGGTAACGTCGACCGCAGAGATCGCCGAGTTACGCGGAGGTTCGCTGAGGGATGTTACATCCGCTCCGCGTCCTCTGCGCTCTCCGCGGTTAATTGGCCGACTGCGGAACGCTGATCGCCGATCGCTGAAAGCTGATAGCTGACAACCTGTCGTCTACGCCGCTTTCTTCAGATACCGGCGGGCCAGGATCTCCGCGATCTGCACCGCGTTGAGCGCGGCGCCTTTGCGCAGGTTGTCCGAGACCACCCACAGCACCAGGCCGTTCTCGACCGTGGCATCTTCGCGGATGCGGCTGACGAAGGTCGCGTAGTCGCCGACGCAATCGACCGGGGTGATGTAGCCGCCGGGCTCGTGCTTGTCGACCACCATGACGCCCGGCGCCTGGCGCAGGATTTCGCGCGCCTCCGCCGCCGAGATCGGGTTCTTGAATTCGACGTTGATCGCCTCGGAATGGCCGACGAAGACCGGCACGCGCACGCAAGTCGCGGTCAGCTTGATCTTCGGATCGAGAATCTTCTTGGTCTCGACCAGCATCTTCCATTCTTCCTTGGTGTAGCCGTCCTCCATGAATACGTCGATGTGCGGGATCACGTTGAACGCGATCTGCTTCGGGAACTTCTTCGGCTCCACCGGATCGTTGACGTAGATCGCCTTGGTCTGGTTGAACAGCTCGTCCATGGCCTCGTTGCCGGCGCCCGACGTGCTCTGATAGGTGGAGACGACCACACGCGTGATGGTGGCCGCGTCATGCAGCGGCTTCAGCGCCACCACCATCTGCGCGGTCGAGCAGTTGGGATTGGCGATGATGTTGCGCTTCACATAGCCGCCGATCGCGTCGGCGTTCACTTCGGGCACGACGAGGGGCACATCCTCGTGCATGCGCCAGGCCGAGCTGTTGTCGATGACGACCGCCCCTTGCGCCGCGATCTTCGGCGACCATTCCTTGGAGACGGCGCCGCCGGCCGACATCAGCGCGATATCGACGCCGCGGAAATCGAAATCGTCGAGCGCCTTGACCTTGAGCGTGCGGTCGCCGAACGAGACGTCCTTGCCGACGGACTTTCGCGAGGCGAGCGCGATCACGTCCGAGGCGGGAAACTGCCGCTCGTCCAGGATGTTCATCATCTCGCGGCCCACGTTGCCCGTGGCGCCGACGACGGCAACCTTGTAGCCCATGGCTGGTCCCTAAAGCTTGTTCGGCCGGACGTTCCGGCCAGTCGAGCGTAGCGCCTGCGGTAGATACTGCGGCGGCGCCCCGCGATCAAGACTGGAATCGCTCGAAAGCGCAGGTTTTCCCTGTCCCGGCGAGGTGTTAGGCTCGGCCACGCAACAAACGGAATGGGGAAACGCCGATGGCCGACATAATCCTACATCACTACGAGACCTCGCCCTATTCCGAGAAGGTGCGGCTTGCGCTCGGCCTGAAGGGTCTGGCGTGGAAGTCGGTCCAGATCCCCCGCATCATGCCGAAGCCGGACCTGATGCCGCTGACCGGCGGATACCGCAAGACGCCCGTCATGCAGGTCGGCGCCGACATCTACTGCGACACCCAGCTCATCATGCGCGAGATCGAGCGCCGCCACCCGAAGCCGAGCCTCTATCCGGCCGGGCCGGTCGGCACCACGGACGCGCTCGCCTGGTGGGCGGAGAAGGCCATGTTCACGCCGGCGGTGATCCTGGCCTTCGCCAACATCGCCCATACGGTGCCGGAGGACTTCAAGAAGGACCGCGCCGCGTTCTCCGGGCGCAACTTCGATCCGGCGGCCATGAAGGCGATGCTGCCCTACATGACCGATCAACTGCGCGCGCACCTCGGCTGGATCGAGGCGACGCTCGCCGCAGGGCGCAAATACCTGCAAGGCGAGGCCGTCGGCACGGGCGATCTCGCCGCCTATCACTGCGTCTGGTTTATCCAGCGCAACATCGGCCCGAAGGCGAAGCCGCTCGACGAATTTCCGAAGCTGCTCGACTGGGCGGCGCGCATCGCGGCGCTTGGCCACGGCAAGCCGAGCGAGATGAGTTCGAAGGACGCGCTCGCCGTCGCCAAGGCGGCGAAGCCCGAAGCGGCGAGCAAAGCGGATGCGCACGATCCGGCGGCGCGCAAGCCCGGGCAGAAGGTTTCGGTCACGCCCGACGATACGGGGAAGGATCCGGTGGTGGGCGAGCTGGTCGCGTCATCGGCGCAGGAAATCGCCATCCGCCGCAGCGATCCGCAGGTGGGCGAGGTGGTGGTGCATTTCCCGCGCGCCGGTTTCGTGGTGGCGCCGGCGTAAGACCCATGTCGGGCAGCGCATCGGGCCGGCTTCCCGGGCTTGCCGGCAAGCTGGCCCTGGTCACTGGCCACAAGGGCGGCATCGGCAGCGCTATCGCTGTGGTGCTCGCGCGTCACGGCGCGCGCGTGGCCGGCCTCGACCTTCCCGAGGTCGACCTGAGCGAGACGCTCAAGCTCGCCGGCGTCGTCGACGAGGTGCGGCGGCAACACGGTTCGGTCGACATTCTGGTGAACAATGCCGGTGCGACGGCGCTCGGCAGCCTGATCGACACGCCGCTCGACGTGCTCGACCGCCTGCTCGCCGTCAATCTGAAAGCTCCCTTCGCGCTGATGCAAGCGGTGCTGCCGGACATGATCGCGCGCAAATCCGGCGCCATCGTCAATATCGCCAGCGACCAAGCTTTCATCGGCCGGCGCTTCAGCGCGGCATACGGCGCCAGCAAGGCCGCCCTGGCGCAACTGACCCGCAGCGCCGCGCTGGATTGGGCGGCG
>DASQHM010000159.1:0-15460 GCA_035632095.1 Candidatus Cybelea sp.
CTTCTATAGCCGCAACATCACGCCGGATCCCGAACACGGGATCGGCGCATGGACCGACGAGGACTTTCTGACCGCGCTGCGGACGGGATTGTCGCCCACGGGCGCGCACTACTTCTCGGCTTTCCCGTTCACGTCGTTCACATTGATGACCGACCGCGACATCCTCGACATCAAGGCATACCTCGGAACGCTGCCGCCGTCGGCGGCCGTCAATCGCGCGCACGACGTGCCATTCCCGCTGAACGCGCGCATCGCAATGGTGCCGTGGCGGGCGCTGTTCTTTCATCGAGGCCCGTTCGTGTCTGCCGCGGACCGAAGCCCGGAATGGAACCGCGGCGCCTATCTGGTGACGGCGGTGGTCCATTGCCCGGAATGCCACACGCCACGGAACATCATCGGAGGCCTGGAGAGCGACCATTACTTCGGCGGGTCACGCCTTTATGGCCCGGGAAACAACTATGCGCCGAACATCACCAGCGATGGGCGCCACGGGATCGGCGCATGGTCGATCGACGACATCGAGATCGCGCTCAGCCTCGGGCTCACGCCCAAGGGCGACTTCCTGGCGGGGCCGATGCAGGAGGTCGTGGCCGGGACCGCCAAGCTCAGCGCGTCCGACCGCCACGCCATCGCCGTCTACATAAAATCCCTGCCGCCCCTGGCTGACGAACGTCCCGGCCGCAGGTCAGAAAAATAGCGGCGCAAAGCTGGCACAGACAGCCTCTGCCGGATGGGCGAAACAGCGTGATTTGGCGGCACTATAAACACAACGGTACGGTTGCGTTGCGTTATTGTTTGTGCTAAACGGATAATGCTGTCTGCCATAGGGCGGCATGCTGCCAAATCGGGAGTTAGGCTCACATGAAAAGCAATATCGCCATGGTCGGTGCGGTTGCGGCTCTCGCTCTCGCTGCAGCACCGGTTTCAACCGCCGCGGCCTTTGGCCGCCACCACGGCGGCGAAGGGCGTGGCGGCGAGGGACTCGTTTTCGGCCTGGCGGCGCTTGGTGCTGCCGCTGTCGTCGGCGTCGCCACCATCGTGACTGCCCCGATCCGCGTTCTCGCGGCCCCAGGCTATCCGCCGCCGCCGGCTTACTACGCACCGCCGCCCGGATACTCCTATGCGCCGCCCCCCGGCTATTATTATGCGCCCCCGCCGCCGCGCTACTACGCGCCGCCGCCGGGTTACTATTACTACGGCCGGTGATGGGATCGGCGACCAGGCCAAGGGTCGGCGGCCACGATTTGCTTCCCGTGTTACAACACGGCGCATGACACGGCGCGCCGAGGAAAGACCGAGACAGAAGCACGCAGAAGTCCGCCCCCGCGGTCCGGGCGCCGATCGGCCGCCGCCGCGACGGGGCGGGCGGCCGTCGCCGCTCGAAGCGCAACGGCTCGGCGAACGCATTCTCGATGTCGCGACGACGCTCTTCCTCGCCGAGGGGTACGGCGTAACCAGCATCGAGGCCGTGGCCAGGCGCGCCAGGATCTCCAAGCGCACCTTCTATCACCGTTTCACCGACAAGGCGGCGCTGTTCGGTGCCGTCGTCCATCGGATCATCGAACGGCTGCGTCCGCCCGCCGACGTGCCGCTCTATGAGGGCCGCAGCTTGGAGGAGGTTCTCCGGCGGCTGGCGGAACTGATGCTGCGGGCGGCGCTCACGCCCGCGGCACTCGCTCTCAATCGCTTAATCCTTTCGGAATCGCAGCGCTTCCCGGAGTTGGCTCGCGCCGTGGCGCAGGAGGGCGCCGCCGCCGACGCCGTCAGGCGAATTGCCGCGCTGCTCGATCGCGAGGCGCAAGCGGGGCGGCTTACCCTCGACAACACCGGGTTCGCGGCGGCGCAATTCATGCAGATTGTCATCGGGCTGCCGCAACGCCGCGCACTCGGCGTCGGCGAGCCCATGAGCGAAGCCGAGCTCAACGCCTGGGCGGACGACGCGGTCAATCTGTTCTTGAACGGCTGCCGCGGCTGGAAGCGGGACCCGGCTTGACTAGGCGCGGTATATCCGGGTCGGCGCTGCGTCCGGCGAGTTGAAATCAGCTTGCGGCGGATCGCTCCCTGGAAGAGTCCGGCAACATCCGTCGTAGGATGGTGTCGCGAAGCACGAATTCATGGATTAACGCCGCCAAGACGTGCGCCGCAGCCACGGCCAGCAACGTCCAGCTCACGGCGATGTGCAACTCGCCGAGGTCGTGGCCGATGGTCGAGCCCTTGGCGAAAAGCGCCGGCATCGGCACGAGCCCGAAAACCACGATCGTCCAGCCGCGCGACGAGGCGAATGACCAGCCCGTGAAGATCATGGCGATGACCAAACCATAGAGCAGCCAGTGAATCGCGGCGGCTCCGACATGCTGCCAGCGGGGCAGGTCGGCGGGCGGATCGGGCGCGCCGCGCAAAAGGCGCCAGGCGAGCCTGAGGACAGCGACCGCCAAGATGGTCGTGCCGATCGACATGTGCAGGTTAATCCAGCCTTCGGGTTCAGTGCCGCGCTTGACGGCGGGCATGATCCATCCGACAGCGTATTGCGCCAGCAACAGCGCCACGGTCAGCCAATGGAAGACCTTAGCCCCGGCGTCGTATCCCTGGATGCGGTCGACAACGTTTGCGTTCACGAAAACCCGTCCATGACTTGTCGGCGGCCGCGCCGGTCATGCCCGAGCCGCAGTCCATAGGCGCAGAAAAGCGCAGCAATTTCCAGCCTTTGCCGAGGCTGCCGCCGAGCGCCCCGGCAGCAATGTCCCCGACTTGATCCGAATCAATTCACGGCCCGCCGCATCATGCCAACCTTACAAAACGCAGCGAACATTTCCCTTCGGCCACTTCAGAGCATCGATCATGCAACTTCCCCTGACCGTCACCTTCCGCAATCTGGATGCTTCGCCGGCCGTCGAGGCGGACGTCCGCAAGCACGCCGACAAGCTGGAAAGGTTCTTCCCGCGAATCATGAGTTGCAACGTGGTGGTCGAGGCGCCGAATCGCCGGCGCCACAAGGGCAATCTCTATCGCGTTCGCATCGACCTCAAGGTTCCAGGCCAGGAAATCGTCGTGAACGAAACCGGGCCGAAGAATCACGCCCATGAGGACATCTACGTGGCCGTCCGCGATGCATTCGACGCAGTCGTGCGACGATTGGAGGATCACGCGCGCCGCGGCCAGGGAGCGGTGAAGGCGCATGCCTCGCCGGACACCGCGCAAGTCGTGAAGCTATTCCCGACCGAGGGTTACGGCTTCGCGCGCACCGAGGCGGGAGGAGACGTCTATTTCCACAGAAACAGCGTGGTCGGCCCGGGATTCGATTCGCTCGAGGCAGGCAGTCAGGTGCGGCTGACCATCGCCGAGGGCGAGGGCGAAAATGGGCCGCAGGCGAGCACGGTGACGCCGATCGGAAAGCATCACCCGACCTCCCGGAGCTAGACACTCCGTCCGCGCGCCGCATGTCATGGAGGCATTGCAATGAGTTCGGCCGGGCTGGATAGCGTCGACAGAACCGTTCAGGACACGAACCTCTGGCTCAAGGCGATTGCGCGGGGTCTTGGCACCGAAAATCGCAAGCTTGCCTTTGAGGCGCTTCGGGCGACACTGCATGCATTGCGGGACCGGATCGGGCCGGAAAACGCCATTCATCTTGGCGCGCAACTGCCGATGCTGGTGCGGGGGCTCTACTATGAGGGCTGGAGACCGAGTGGGACGCCGACCCGCGAGCGCCATCTCGATGAATTCGTCGACCACGTCGCGTCGATGCTTCCCGCGCGAAGCGAACTGGATCCGGAGGCTGTCGGCCGCGTGGTCTTCGGCGTCCTCGCCGAACATCTCGATCACGGAGAAATCGTCAAGGTGATGCGCATGCTGCCGCGGCAAGTCCGCGGCTTGTGGCCGGCGGGTATTATGGAAGGCATCGCGTATTTGGAGAGTCAGGAGCTGTGAGACGGCATGGACGCCGGAACGAATCAAAAGACAGTGACAGAAAGTGAGGCGGCAATGCCGGCAAAGCGGAAGCGTACCTGGATCGTGGTTGCGGATGGCGCGCGGGCGCGGTTTTTCCGGGAGAACGATGAGCGGACCGGGCTGGTTCCGGCGCTGGCATCGGATATGGTCGGCGAGGAGGTTCATGGCCGCTCCGCCGACCTGAAAAGCGATCATCCAGGCCGTGCTTTCGCTAGCGCGGGCGGCGGCACGCGGCATTCTTACGAACCGAAGCACGACTATCACAAGTTCGAGAAGCACAAGTTTGCGGCGGAAGTCGCAAGGATGCTGGAGCAGGCATGCGTGGCCGGGCAGTTCGATAGCCTTGTGCTGGTGGCGCCGCGGCGGAGCTTGGGCGAACTTCGCACGCTCCTGACGAAGAAAGTGCAGGAAAAGGTCGCCGAAGAGCTGCCGAAGGACTTGACCAAGCGCTCCGCGGCGACCGTATGGAAGCACGTCTTGCCGAGCCTGAAGCCGCCGGCCGCGAAATAAGGCACGCGACACCGTGACCGGGAGGCGGGAGAGGAACCAAGGCATTGCCGGCTCTTTCCCGGCTTCCGGTCCGTCCCGTGCGGCGCCGGTCGCCAGGACAGGGCATGGGTGGATTTCCGTCGGGCAGCCGCCCTTTCCCATGCCTCCCGCAACCCGGGCATAGGCGGGGCACGCCGCAACGTCCGCTCTTGATCCGCGTCAATGAGATGCCCCGAGCGATGCGGCAATCTTCGTGGCATGGATCAGCAAGTCAAATCGAGCCCGATGAAAGTGCGCGTTGATGCGGTCGATGCGCCGAGCTCTCCGCCGAAGACGCCGAGTGCCGCCCCGCGGCCAGTTGCGCGCGGACGCTGGATCGCTGGCGGCGCAATCGTCTTGGCCATCGCCGCCGGTATCGCGTGGTGGAACAGCGGGACCAATACGACGGTGCGCTACACCACCGTGACACTCGGCCGCGGCGACGTGGTCCGCGCGGTGACCACCACCGGCACGGTCAACCCGGTGCTGACCATCATCATCGGCACGTATGTTTCGGGCGTGATCAAGGACCTGTCCTGCGACTACAACACGAAGGTCACCAAGGGGCAGCTTTGCGCCAAGATCGATCCGCGGCCGTATCAGTCCGTCGTCGATCAGGACAAGGCCAACCTGCTGGTCGCCAAGGCGCAGCTTGAGAAAGACAAGGCGAATCTCGCCTATACGAAAGTGAACTACGAGCGGAACCATTGGCTGGTCCAGCATCAATCGGTGTCGCAGGACGCTGCCGACCTGGCCAAGAACGCCTACGATCAGGCCCAGGCCCAGATCGGATTGGACGAGGCGACGATCGAACAACGCCAAGCGGAGCTCGAAGCCGCCGAAGTGAATCTTGGCTACACGGACATCGTCTCGCCGGTGGACGGCACCGTGGTGTCGCGCAACGTGACCATCGGGCAGACGGTGGCGGCCAGCTTCCAAACGCCGACGCTTTTCCTCATCGCCGCCGACCTGACGAAGATGGAGGTGGACACCAACGTCAGTGAAAGCGACATCGGCGACATCAAGGAGAGCAACCCGGTGAAATTCACCGTCGACGCCTTTCCTTCGCGCCAATTCCAGGGAAAAGTGGTCCAGATCCGCCAATCTCCGCAGACCGTGCAGAACGTGGTGACGTACGACGTGGTGGTGAACGTCGACAACGCCGACCTGGCGCTCAAGCCGGGCATGACGGCATCGACGCGGGTCATCGTCGATCAACGCAACGATGTCCTTCGCGTCCCCAACCAGGCGCTCCGCTACGCGCCGGGCGGGCTTGCGGGCGCCGGCGCAACCGGCGCAGCCACGAAATCCAACGGGGGCTCGCGAGTCTGGGTGCTGCGCGACGGCAAGCCCTCCGCCGTTGCCGTCGCAACGGGCCTCGACGACGAGAACTTCACCGAGATCGTCAAAGGCGAAATACAGCCCGGCGATGCGATCATCGTCGGCGATGAACGCGGAGGTGCGAGCGGACAGTCCGGGCTGCCGCTGCCGCGCTTCTGACATGCCCGCCGTGGCGGGCTTAGGATCGGACGTGCGGGAGCCTATTCTCAGAATCGAAAACGTCAGCCGGACCTACGTCGTCGGCGATATGGAGGTCCAGGCGCTGCGCGACGTGAGCCTGACCGTCGAGCCGGGGGAGTTCGTCGCCGTCATGGGCTCTTCGGGGTCCGGCAAATCGACGCTCATGTCGATCCTCGGATGCCTCGATCGGCCGACCGGCGGGCGTTGTTTCTTCGAAGGCGTCGACGTGACCGAGTTGAGCGAGCCGGAGCTCGCCCGCCTCCGCAGCGAGCGCATCGGCTTCGTGTTCCAGAGCTTCAATCTTCTGGCGCGGACCAGCGCCCTCGAGAACGTCGGGTTGCCGCTCTATTACACGGCCTCGGGCGTGTCGCGCCATGCCGTGCGGGACGATCGCGCACGAGCCGTGCTGCGCCTTCTCGGTCTCGGCGAACGCCAACACAACACGCCGGGGCAGCTCTCGGGCGGTCAGCAACAGCGCGTGGCGATCGCGCGGGCGCTGATCAACGCACCGAGTCTGCTGCTGGCCGACGAACCGACCGGCAACCTCGATACGCGCACGTCGCACGAAATCATGGAGAAACTCGTCTCGCTCAACCGCGAGCAGGGCGTGACCATCATCGTGGTGACCCACGAGACGGATATCGCCGCCTATGCGGATCGCATCGTGACCATGCGCGACGGAACGGTCGTATCGGATGACAGGACACCGAGTTCCGCCGCGCGAGGACGTGCTGCACCGGCGCCGGCCGGGGCGGAGCGCGCTCCGCTCTTTCGCCCGCATGATATGCGGGACATCCTGGCGCCGTCCTATGGGGCGGTCTGGACCTTTGGGTTGATGATCCTGGCCACCGCGGCGCAAGCCATCGGGCGCAACAAGATGCGGTCCGCTTTGACCATGCTTGGCGTATTCGTGGGCGTCGCGGCGCTGATCGCCATGGTCTCGGTCGGCCAGGGCGCCAACGAGGCAGTACGCAAGCAGATCGAGGGCCTCGGCACCAATCTGATCGTCGTCGTTCCCGGCGCCGTCACATCGGGCGGTATTCGCGCCGGCTTCGGCAGCGCCAGCACGCTCACCGTCGGCGACGCGCGCGCCATTCGCCGCGAGGATCCCGCGATTGCGCGGGTGAGCTACCTGATTCGCCAGCAAGGCCAGGTCCAGTACGCCAATCAAAACTGGACGACGGTCGTTCAGGGCGTCAACGCCAGCTATCCTCCGATCACCAATTGGCGTATCGCCGCCGGGCGCGGCATCACGGCCGATGACGAGACCAAGGGCGAACTCGTCGTCGTCATCGGACAGACGGTGTACCGGCAGCTTTTCAGCCCCTCCGAAAATCCGATCGGCGCCTTCATTCAGGTGAAGAGCGTGCCGCTCCGCGTGATCGGCGTTCTGGCGGCCAAAGGACAATCGCCCTTCGGCCAAGACCAGGACGATCTGGTGATGATCCCGATCACCACGGCGGAACGCAAGGTCCTCGGGGTGGCCGCGCCGAGCCAGCAGCAAACGCCCATCAACTGGTCTTATCCCGCGCCGCCCAACCCTTACAACTTGCAGGCGCGATTGACCGGCTTCGTGAATCAAATCTTCGTGCAGGCGAACAGTCAGGCCGAGGTCAAGACGGCCATTGCCCAGGTCACCGATACGCTCCTGCGCCGGCATCGCATCAAGCCGGGAGACACGCGGGACTTCGACGTGCGCAATCTGAGCCAGATCGCCGAGACAGCCGAAAGCAGCAGCCGCATCATGTCGCTGCTCCTTGCCACGGTGGCGTCCATATCGCTTCTCGTCGGCGGCATCGGCATCATGAACATACTGCTGGTCTCCGTCACGGAGCGAACGCGCGAGATCGGCCTCAGGATGGCGATCGGCGCGCGCCGGCTGCATGTCCTGCTGCAGTTCCTGGCCGAAGCCGTTTTCCTGAGCGTGAGCGGCGGGATCGCCGGAATCGTCATGGGCATTGCACTCTCCGAAGCAATCTCCATTGCCACGGGTTGGCCGACGCCGATCTCGCCCATCGCCATACTGGGCGGTTTCGTGTTCTCGGCCGCCGTCGGCATCTTCTTCGGTTACTACCCGGCGCGGAAGGCCGCTCACCTCAACCCGATCGAGGCCTTGCGCTACGAGTGAGCGCGCCCGCGCTCCCGGCGCTCACGCTATCGATTGGGATGTGGTCGCCCGGAAGCGCAGGAGCGCCAGCACGAAGAACAGGGCGCCGATGGTGCCCACGGCCACGAAGTGCGGCCAGACGATGTCGAAGCCGGCGCCGCGGTACAGGATGGCCTGGGCGATGGCTACGAAATGGGTCGACGGCACCGGCTGCATGGCATATTGCACCGCCAGCGGCATGCTCTCGAATGGCGTATTGCTGCCGGAGAGGAGGTTCATCGGCAGCACGATCAGGATGAATAGCAGGCCGAGTTGCGGCATGGATCGGGCGACCGTGCCGAGAAATATGCCGACGGCGGTCGCAAAGAACAGGTAGATGCAAAGGCCGGCGAGAAACAGCGGAAGGGAACCGACGATCGGAAGGCCCAGAAGCTCGTGCACGACGAACCAGAGCGACAACGCCGCGCAGACGGCGATCACCAATCCGTTGGCCCAGACTTTCGCCGCGGCGATCTCAAGGGACGTGATCGGCATGACCAGCAGATGATCCATGGTTCCGTGCTCGCGCTCCCGGATCACCGCCGCCCCGGCGAGGATGATGGCCAGCATATTGATGTTGTTGAGGAGCGCCATGACGCCGACGAACCAGGGCGTCTCGAGGCCGGGATTGAACGCGACGCGCATCTGCAGTGCGACCGGACTTGCGGGGGCAATGTCGGTTCCATGCAGAAATCTGTACACCTCGTCGGAGACGATCTGCTGGATATAGCCGGCGCCGATGCCGGCCTGCATCATGGCCGTGGCGTCCACATTGACCTGAAATGCCGGGCTTCGACCCGCGGCCACGTCCGCTTCGAAGTTCGGCGGGACGTCGACCGCAAAAGTATTGCGCCCGTCATCCATTCGCGCGTCGACGTCAGCGGACGAAACTGCCTCGGGTTTCTTGAAATAGGGGCTGAGGAACGCGTGGACGATGCTGCGCGAGAGGTTCGACTGATCCTCGTCGACGATGGCGATCGATGCGTTGCGCAATTCATGCGATACGCCGGTCGCCTGGCTGTAGATGGCGAACGAGAAACAGTAGACGACGAACGCCAGAAGCACCGTGTCGTGTCCGAAGCTCCGCAATTCCTTGGTGCCGAGCCAGAAGATGTTGGAAATGCGGCGCATATTCAGCGCTCCTGTTTGGACA
Source organism: Candidatus Cybelea sp. (assembly GCA_035632095.1). Classification (GTDB taxonomy): domain Bacteria; phylum Pseudomonadota; class Alphaproteobacteria; order Ferrovibrionales; family Ferrovibrionaceae; genus DASQHM01. The sequence goes on from DASQHM010000159.1 coordinate 9,297, forward strand.
GCAGCACCACGGCAAGCGTGGTGATGATCGGAACGAAGGCCGCCAGGATGAGGAGATTTCCGCTCATATCGGCGAAACTTAGTGCTTTCGTGAAGGCGCCGACGCTTATCTTCAGGAAATAGGTCGTCGGAAAACCGTGGCCGATGACGGACGGTACGCCCACGAGAGAGGAAACCGGCACGAGCATGCCGGAGAATTGCGTGGCCGGCATCATGGTCAGGATTGCGGTGCCGAACTGCGCGGCGATCTGCGTTTTGGCGAACGCCGAGACGACCAGGCCGATGCTCGTGGTGGCGATGACGTAGAGCAGAGCCCCAAGCGTCAACGCCAGCAGGCTCCCTTTGAGCGGCACCTCGAACAGGAAGACCGCCATCAGGACAAGCGCCATATAGTTCATCATGGCGATGCCGACGTAAGGAAGCTGCTTGCCGAGCAGAAACTCGATGCGGCGGACGGGCGTGACATACAGGTTCACGATCGATCCGAGTTCCTTTTCGCGCACGACGCCGAGCGCCGTGAGGATCGCCGGAATGAATACGAGCTCGATGGCGATGACCGATGGAACCATGGCGTAGACGCTTTGGAAGTCCTGATTGTAGCGAAAACGCGTTTCGATCCGCGCCGGCGGCGCCGAATCAGTGCCCGTCATTCGCGCTGACAGGTCGGACAGGTACATTTGGTGGATGCCGAGCAGGTAGCCTTGAATCGTCTCGGCCCGAAACGGCATGGCGCCGTCGACCCAGGCCGATACCTCGGTCGGTGTGCCGCGCCGGACGCTGCGGCCGAAACCCGGCGGAATCTCCACGGCAAGCGCGATTCGGCCGCTTTTCATCGCGCGGTCGAGATCGGAGTCGTCCCGCAATATCGGTTGCTCGCTGAAATAGGGCGAGCCGGAGAGTTCTTCGAGGTAATCCCGGCTTTCCGGGGTCATGTCCCGGTCCAGTGCCGAGAATTTCAGGCCCTGGACGTCCATGGTGATGCCGTAACCGAAGATCAGCATGAGCAGGACCGTGCCTAGAAGCGCGACCGTGAGCCGGACCGGATCGCGCCGCACCTCCAAGGTCTCGCAATACGCATAAGCAAAGAGGCGGCGCAGGCCCGTCCACGAGCGACCACGTCCCGGCGCCGGTTGCGGTTCGGCGATGGCCGCCGCGGCAAGGTTCTTGTCGCCGGAATTCGGCGCCGCACCTTCCGCCTCTTCCAGGTAGCTGATGAAGCTGTCTTCCAGAGTCGCTGCGCGGCGCGCCTCGATCAGCGCTCGCGGGCTGCCGGTGGCCAGGACTTTGCCTGCGTGCATGAGGGAGACGCGGTCGCAGCGTTCGGCCTCGTTCATGAAATGGGTCGAGACGAATATGGTGACGCCTTGATTGCGCGACAAATCCGCCAGCAACTCCCAGAATTGGTCGCGCGCCACCGGATCGACGCCCGACGTGGGTTCATCGAGGATGAGGATTTCCGGCTCGTGGACCACGGCCACGGCGAGCGAAAGGCGCTGGCGGATGCCGAGCGGCAGTCTTGCCGATTGCACATTGCCGTAGTCGGCAAGGCCGAAACGGTCCGTCAGCTGCGCAATCCGCCGCTTCGCCCGGTCATGCGGCACATGGAAGAGGCGCGCATGCAGGTCGAGGTTCTGCCGCACCGTCAATTCGCCATAGAGCGAGAAGGATTGGGACATGTAGCCGACGCGCCGCCGCGTCTCAAGATCGGAGACATCGATGGGGCGACCGAACAACAGCGCGTCGCCTTCCGTCGGCGGCAGCAGCCCGGTGAGCATCTTCATGGTCGTGGTCTTGCCGCAGCCGTTCGAGCCCACGAAGCCGAATATCTCGCCGCGCCGAATGGCGAGGTCGACGCGGTCGACCGCGGTGAATTCGCCGAACCGGCGCGTGAGGCCGCGCGCAACGATGGCCGGGCCGTCGGCGCGTTCCGTCCGCGGCGGAATGTGAACGGCCCGGCGGTCGCGGCGGGCGGATTCGGGGAGCAGCGAAACGAACGCGTCCTCCAGCGTCCCGCCCGGCACTCGCGCCTTGATCTCTGCCGCGCTTCCCGCCGCCAACACGGCTCCGCCGTGCAGGGCGACGAGCCGGTCGAAGCGCTCCGCTTCCTCCATGTACGCGGTTGCGACCAGCACGCTCATGGCGGGGCGCGCCGCGCGCATCCCCTGTATCAGGCGCCAAAACTGCCGGCGCGAAAGCGGATCCACGCCGGTCGTGGGTTCGTCGAGAATGAGCAGGTCGGGATCGTGAATGAGCGCGCAGCACAGTCCGAGCTTTTGCCGCATGCCGCCCGACAGGTTCTTGGCCGGCCGGCCGGTGAAAGGATGCAGGCCGGTGGGGCGCAGAAGCTCGCCGATCCGGCGATGCCGCTCGGCCTTGGCCTGTCCGAACAGCCGGCCGAAGAAATCGATGTTCTCGAAAACGCTGAGCTCGGCGTAGAGATTTCCGCCAAGCCCCTGGGGCATGTAGGCGATGCGCGGGCAGACCGATTGACGGTGGCGCGCATCGGACATATCGCCGCCGAGCACTGCGACGCGCCCGGACTGGATTTTGCGCGCTCCCGCGACAATCCCGAGCAAAGACGACTTGCCCACGCCGTCGGGGCCGATCACGCCCACAATGGACCCCGTCGGAACGTCGATCGAGACGTCCGTCAGCGCGACCTTGTTGCCGTAACGATGCCCGACGCCGGCCAAACGGGCGACGAAGTCGGGCCCGCCGCTCATAGGGGCACGTTGGCTCGAAGGCGTTCCGGCCATTGAACTGCGGGATCCACGCGCACATAGGCGACGCCGGGCAGGCCGGTGCGAACGTCCGCCGCGTGGCGGGCCAGGATGCCGGCGTCGATGTGAACCTTGATGCGAAACATCAGCCGGTCGCGCTCCGCCCGGGTTTCGACGGTCTTCGGCGTGAATTGCGATTTTGCCGCGACGAACGTCACCTTGCCCGGAATGACGAATTTGGGATAGGCGTCGACCACGATGCGTCCCTCCGCGCCGATGGCGACCTTTCCGGCTTCCTCGGTCGGCAGGAAGATCGTCATGTAGACGCTGCTCACGTCAAGCAACGTGAAGATCTTCGCGCCGGCGCCGACCACTTCCCCGGTGTTGACAAGCCGATACTGCACGCGCGCGTCGCGCGGTGCCACGAGAACGCCGTCGGCAATGTTGACCTTGGCAAGCTCCACGTCGTGGTCGGCCGCGTCGAGAGCGTGCTCGACCTCGCCGACCTTGGCATCCGCCGCCACCAGCGCCGCGTTCGCCGCGCTCATTTCCTGCTGCCGTTGGTCCAGAAGTTCCTTGGACGTGACGCCCTTTTGCACGAGAAAGCGGGCGCGGCCCAGTTCCTGGTCGGCCAGCCGAACGCGGGTTCTTTGCTGGTCGCGGTTGGCTTTCGCTTCGTCGAGCCCCTTGCTGGCCTGGAGGACCTGCGCTTCGGCCTTGCGAAGCATCGCCTCGAGATCGCGGGTATCCATGCGGGCCACGACCTGGCCGGCCTTGACCATGTCGCCTTCGTCGACCAGCAGCTCGCCGACGCGGCCAGCGAATTTCGGCGTGATGTCGATGTCGTCGGCCTCGATCCGCCCGTTGCTCCAGACGATACCGTCAGGCAGCCTGTCGGCCCGCTTCTGCCAGAGCAGGTAGCCCCCACCGGCCGCCGCAGAGGCGGCGAGCAACGCGATCAGGAACGCGATCGTTGCTTTCGGCATCGTCAGGCTCGCATCTGGTTGTTGCGCAGCTACACCCGCTTGTGTTGCCGCGGCGAGGCGTCACTATGCGAAGCCTCAATGGACCCTGTCTTGACTTGCGTCAAGCGAACGCGCGAAGAGGAGCCCAATTCGTCCCGGCCCCCTCAGTGACTCAAGAGCGTCGGGACGGTCATCTGGGCCAAGACGCCGCGCGTCACGCCGCCCAGCATCAGCTCGGTGAAGCGCGAATGCCCCCAGGCGCCCATCACCAGGAAATCTGCGCCGAAATCCGAGAGCGACGAAACCAGCGAATCTGCGGTGTCGATACCTTGCGAAAAAGCGTGGGCCGCTTCCGCCTTCACGCCATGGTGCGCCAGATAGGCGGCGATGTCCGCACAAGGAATGTCCCACGAACGCGACGGATTGACGGCAAGTATCTTGACCAGTTCGGCGCGGCGGAGCAGCGGCATCGCGTCGCGCACGGCTCGGCTTGCCTCCCGGCTGTCGTTCCACGCCACCATGATGCGGCGTCCGACGGTCGCAAACCTTCCGGCATAAGGTACGATGCATACAGGGCACGCCGCGGCTAGCACGAGCTGCTGCGGCAGGATGTCGAATTCCGGACGTGATGGGCGATCGGGATCGGTTTGGCCGATGATCACCAGATCGGTGGAGCGCGATACGCGCGTCAGCAGCGCTAGAGGGCTGCCTTCCTCGCTTAGAACCTGCGAGGCGATTTCGTTGCGCGCGCAGGCATTGCGAAACGAATCCGTCAGGCGTTTCGCTTCTGCCTGCTGATCGCTTTGGAACTGCTCGATCGCCTCGGCGGGAATGCGAACCGCGGCATGGCTCGGGATCGTCAGGCCGGGAACTCCGACCACGCCCGTGAGCGAGGACCCGAATTGCAACGCAAGGCTGACCGCCACGCCGAGCATGGCCTCTTTCCTCGGTTCGTCCGCCAGGTGCAGGGTGATGTTCTTCATTTGCCTATGTCTCCTTGCCTCGTCTCATGCCGCGCCGCCGGAGAAATGATCCGCACTTCCGCCGTCCGCTTCATTGATGCGCATCAATCGGTCTCTATGCGCGCTCGGGGTGCGCCGGCGCCCGTTGGTTCACGCCTGGATCGCGGTCGCGCCATTGGGCTCGTTGGGCCGGACTTCGACCGGCATGGCGGCGAGTTTGGCGTAGACGTCGCAGCGGTGTTTCAGCGGCCACCAGTCATACAAAAAGATCTGCAACGGCCGCCACATGGCGACCCAACCGGAAATCAGCAGGCCTTCCGCAAGCACGCGCTGCAACGTCGTCGCGGCTTCATTGAAGAAGACCTGGCGCAGCCCGATGCAAAGGGCGAGAAACAGCGTGCCGATGATTGCCGAAATGCGCCCGATGCGGAGCTGAAATCTGAGGTCGCGTTGCGCCACCTCCATCCGGTAGCTGAAGTAGTTGTGGATCGAACGGACAAGCTCCGTCTCGGGCGATTGGGCGAGGTGTTCGCGTGGCAGGTACACCACCAGCTTGAGCGGAGTCTGCAGCGGCAGTTCGCGCACGGAACCGACGATATAGTCGTCCGCGGCCAGGTCCAGATCCTTCTCGTGGAAGGGGGAGGGGTCGAGTGTATTGAACAGCTGGGCGAGGGAGTTGAGGCGCAATTCGATGAGATTTACGTTTCCTTCGCGCCGGTATCGCCGGGTGAGATGGTCGGCGTGCGGCTCGCCATGGCGGGCCTGCCGCCGCCACAGCCAACGAGCGGTTGCCGATTTGCGCAACTTCTCTGCTGCGTCGCTCACGGCCTAGGCCGCTTTCGCCGCGAACAGACGGGCGAGGTCGGACTGATCGAGCGTTTCCTTGAACAAGAGTTCCTTCATGCCGGCCTCGAGGACGGGGCGGCGGCTTTGCAAGATCGCCATCGCCCGTTTGAACGCTTCACCGACGATGTCTTGAATGGCGTGGTCGATCGCGCCAAGGGTCTCGTCTGACATTACGCGTTGCTCGGACCCAGGCGGCATCGGCACGTCGAGGAATGTCGGACGCTGGGTTTCATAGGTGACGTAGCCGAGCTCCGGAACCATGCCGAAGCGCGTCACCATGCTTCGCGCAATGTCGGTGACCTTGGCAAGGTCGTCGGCCGCTCCCGTCGATATGCGGCCGAAGATCACCTGCTCGGCCGCCCGCCCGCCGAGCAGCACCGCCATTTTGTTTTCCAGCTCGTCGCGGGTCATCAGGTAGCGGTCCTCGGTCGGCCTTTGAATCGTGTAGCCGAGCGCGCCGATACCGCGCGGTATGATCGACACTTTGTGCACCACGTCGGTGCCGGGCAGCGACAACGCCACGAGAGCATGGCCCATTTCATGAGCTGCGACGATCTCCCGCTCCTTCGGTCCGAGGATGCGGCTCTTCTTCTCGAGGCCGGCGACGATGCGTTCCACGGCGATGGTGAAATCCACCATGGCGACTTCGCTTGCGTTGCGCCGCGTGGCGGA
>DASQHM010000160.1:0-15260 GCA_035632095.1 Candidatus Cybelea sp.
GGAACACGTAGCCATACGCGCGCTCGAGGCGCGCTTGCTCTGGGCTCACGCCGTTGATGCTGATTTCGCCGGACGTCACGCGCTCCAGATCGGCGATCACCCGCAGCAACGTGGTCTTGCCGCAGCCGGACGGTCCGATGAGCGATACGAATTCGCCCGCGTGAATCTGCAAATTGACGTCGGATAGCGCCACCACGGGCGTGTCGGCGGCGGCGAAGGTCAACCCAATCCCGCGCATATCGATGGCGATCTCGCCTCGGCCCGGCATCGGGGCCGTCGCGGCGGACGGGGTCGGCATGCGGATCGCCTGCGGTTCTGTTGTTATTGCTGCGGATCGTTGCAAGGTACTGCCGTTCCTGTCAAACCGCGTCAGCCGGCATTGGCGCGCTCGATCATGGCGTGAAGCAGCACGTCGCAGCCGGCGGCGATGTCGCTTGGCGTGGCGTTCTCAACCTCGTTGTGGGAAATGCCGTCCTCGCAGGGCACGAAGACCATGCCGGTCGGCGCCACGCGCGCGATGTAGCAGGAATCGTGACCGGCGCCGGATACGATGGACATGCTCGGCAACCCGAGCTGCTCGGCACCCTTCCTTACCGCGTCGACGCATTTCGCATCGAACTTGACCGGCGGCGAGTACCAGATCTGTTCGACCTGCATGTCGAGGCCGATCTCCCTGGCGATGCGCTGGGCGCTCTCGCGCATTTCCGCATCCATCCTGGACAAGGTCGCATCCTCCGGGTGGCGGAAGTCGATGGTGAAGAACACCTTGCCCGGAATGGTATTGCGCGAATTCGGACTCACCTGCATCAGGCCGACCGTGGCGCAGGCGTACGGCTGATGGGCGAGGCCAATGCGGTTCACCTCATGCACCATGCGCGACGCGCCGAGCAGGGCGTCCTTGCGGCGCTTCATGGGGGTCGGCCCGGCATGCGCCTCCTGGCCGGTAACATTGACTTCGTACCAGCGCTGGCCTTGCGCGCCGCTGACCACGCCGATGGTCTTCTTCTCCGCCTCAAGGATCGGACCTTGCTCGATATGAGTCTCGAAGAACGCGCCGAAGCTGCGCCCGCCGACCGGCACGTCGCCCGCATAGCCGATGCGCCGCAACTCCTCGCCCATGCTCTTGCCGTCGAGGTCCTTGCGCGAGAGGCCGTATTCCTCCGTGAACACGCCGGCGAAGACGCCCGAGGCGACCATGGCGGGGGCGAAGCGCGAGCCTTCCTCGTTGGTCCAGACCACCACTTCCACCGGCGCCGCGGTTTCGTAATTGTGGTCGTTCAAGGTGCGGATCACTTCGAGACCCGCCAGCACGCCGTAGACGCCGTCGAACTTGCCGCCAGTCGGCTGGCTGTCGAGATGGCTGCCGGTGCCGACCGGCGGCAGCGAATTGTCCTTGCCGGGCCGGCGCGCGAAGATATTGCCCATGCGATCCACGCTGATCGTGCAGCCCGCCTCCTTGGCCCAGCGCACGAACAGGTCGCGGCCCTGGCGATCCAGATCGGTCAGCGCCAGCCGGCAGACGCCGCCCTTCTGCGTGGCGCCGATCTTCGCCATTTCCATCAGGCTCTCCCACAACCGCTCGCCGTTGATGCGGAGGTTCTTGCCGGCCGTCGTCTTCGCCATCGTCGTGTCGATCCTATTCAGCGGCGCGCCGCATGGGGTTGTTGGGGTGCTCGGTCCAGGTGACCGGTGCCTGGCCGGTGTCGACCTCCACCATGCTGATGCAGCCGGTGACCGGGCACGCGTGCAGGCAGAGATTGCAGCCGACGCATTCCTGGTCGATCACTTCGTAGCGCCGCTCGCCGCCGTTCTTGGTCGCGGCGATGGCCTGATGCGAGGTGTCCTCGCAGGCGATGTGGCACAGACCGCATTTGATGCAGAGCGACTGGTCGATGCGGGCGATGGTCTTGAAATTGAGATTGAGATGCTGCCAGTCGGTGATGTTCGGCACGGCGCGGGCGACTGCATCGCTCGCTCGCGGCATGCCCCGCGCATCGAGCCAGCCGCCGAGACCATCCGCCATGTCGTCGACAATCCGGAAGCCGTAGTGCATGGCGGCGGTGCAAACTTGCACGTTGCTGGCGCCGAGCAACAGGAATTCCGCCGCGTCGCGCCAGGTGGCGATGCCGCCGATGCCGGAGATCGGCAGGCCCGCGCATTCCGGATCGCGCGCGATCTCCGCCACCATGTGCATGGCGATGGGTTTGACCGCAGGCCCGCAATAGCCGCCATGGGTGCCCTTGCCGCCGACGCTCGGCAGCGGCGCGAAGGTGTCGAGATCGACGCCGATGATGGAGTTGAGCGTGTTGATGAGCGACACGCCGTCGGCGCCGCCGCGTTTGGCGGCTCGCGCCGGACCTAGGATGCTGGTCACGTTCGGCGTGAGCTTCACCAGCACCGGCATGCGCGTGTTCTGCTTGCACCAGCGGGTGACCATCTCGACGTATTCCGGCACCTGGCCGACGGCCGAGCCCATGCCGCGCTCGGACATGCCGTGCGGACAACCGAAGTTCAGTTCGATGCCGTCGGCGCTGGTCTCTTCGACACGCTTGAGGATGCGTTTCCAGTTGTCTTCCTCGCAGGGCACCATCAGCGAGACCACCAGAGCGCGGTCGGGCCAATCGCGCTTCACCCGCTTGATTTCCTGCAGGTTTACGTCGAGCGGCCGGTCGGTGATGAGCTCGATGTTGTTGAAGCCCACCATACGCATGCCGCCGACTTCCAAGGTGCCGTAGCGCGACGCGGTGTTCACGATCGGCGGATCTTCGCCGAGCGTCTTCCACACCGCCCCGCCCCAGCCGGCCTTGAAGGCGCGCACCACGTTGTACTCCTTGTCCGTGGGCGGAGCGGAGGCCAGCCAGAACGGATTGGGCGATTTGATGCCGGCGAAGTTGGAACGAAGGTCGGCCATTTTCACCTCCTTCAAGGGGTGCGCAGGTGCCGGTCGATGGCGTGGGCGGCGATCTTGCCGTCCTGCACGGCGCTGACGGTCAAATCCTGACCCGGCACGCAATCGCCGCCGGCCCACACGTTGGGCAGCGACGTCTTGCGCTCGGCATTGACGGCGATGCGGCCGCCCTGCATGTCGAGGGGCTCGGCGGCGCCGTTCATCAGCGGCGCGGCGACGAAGCTCTGGCCGATGGCCTTGAACAGCATGTCGGCGAGAAGCGTGAAGCGGTCGCCCGTATCCATCAGGCGGCCCTTGTCGTCGAGCTGGGTGTATTCGAACTCGACCTCTTTGAGCTTCCCGTCACGGCCGATGAGGCGCACCGGCCGCGCCCAATGCTTCACCTTCACGCCGTTGGTTTGGGCGAATTCCTGCTCGTGACCGGTCGCGCTCATATGGATCGGCCCGCGGCGATAGACGATGGTCACGTCTTCCGCGCCGAGGCGGCGCGTCTGCACCGCGATGTCGATGGCCGTATTGCCGCCGCCGATCACCACCACGCGGCGCCCGACGTCGAGCTTCGCCTTGTCCGGCGCCTGGCGCAGCCGCTCGATATAGGCCACCGCATCCATGACGCCGCTCATGGCCTCGTTTTCCAGCCCGAGCGCGTTGACGCCGGCCAGGCCCAGGCCGAGAAAGACCGCGTCGAAGTCGCGGCGCAATTCGGCAAGCTTGATGTCACGGCCCAAGGTTTTGCCGTGGCGCAATTCGATGCCGCCGACCGACAGGATGAACGCCGCTTCCTTTTGCGCGAAATCGCCGGGAACCTTGTAGGCGGCGATGCCATATTCATTGAGACCGCCGGCTTTCGGCTTCGCGTCGAACACGGTCACGCCGTGGCCGAGCGTGGCGAGCCGGTGCGCGCAGGCGAGGCCGGCCGGACCCGCGCCGACCACGGCCACTTTCCTGCCGCTTGGCGCCGCGCGATTGAACGGCTGGATTCCATGCTCGAACAGATGGTCGGTGGCGTAGCGCTGCAGTGCGCCGATGCGCACGGGCTTGCGCTCCTGGGCGGTTCGCACGCAAGCGGCTTCGCACAAGATCTCCACCGGGCAGACGCGCGCGCAGGCGCCGCCCATGATGTTCTCGTGCAGGATCGTCGCCGCGGCGCCGCGCACGTTGTCGGTGCCGATCTTGCGGATGAAGCCCGGAACGTCGATGCCGGTGGGGCAGGCCTCTGTGCAGGGAGCGTCGTGGCAGAAATAGCAGCGGTTGGCTTCGATCAGCGCGGTCTTGCGATCGAGCGGCGGATGCACATCGGCGAAGTTCTCCGCCAATTCCGCCGGCCCGAGCCGACCTGCCGCGATATCGCGCGTATCAGCCATCGGCAATTCCTCCGCTGTCGCATTCTTGCACTTGCGAACACGCGCTCCCAACCGCAAGCTTGACGGCCAGCACACGGTAGCGATTATTTGACCAAATGGTCAAGATCGGCGTCAGCCGCAATTCGCCGGCGGCGCGGCCGTTCACGAGGTGCCCATTGCGACAGCAGACGGCTCAAATCGGCGGCAACGGGCGGCCCACGCGGCGGCGCGGCGCGGAACGGACCGCATCCGGAAACGCGGGCCGGAGAAATATCCGCCGGGCCAACGAAGCGCGTCTGCTGGAAGCGGCGGAGTTTGTCTTCGCCGAACGCGGCTTCAGCGGCGCGACCACGGCGGCCATCGCCGCCCGCGCCAAGCTGCCGAAGGCCAATCTGCACTACTACTTCCGCACCAAGGAAGCGCTCTACAAGGCCGTGCTCGCCAACATCCTCGAACTATGGCTGCACGCGCTCGACGGCATCACGCCGGGGCGCGAACCCGGCGAAGCGTTGTCGGAATTCATCGCGGCCAAGATGTACTGGTCGCGCACGCGGCCCAACGCGTCGAAGGTGTTCGCCAGCGAAATGCTGCACGGCGCGCCGTATCTTACCGGCTACCTGGCCCATGAACTGCGCAAACGCGTCGAGGCCAAGGCCGCCGTCATGCGACAATGGATCAAGCGCGGCAAGATGGCGCCCATCGACCCGCGGCACCTGATCTTCCACATCTGGGCGGTGACCCAGCATTACGCCGATTTCGAGGTGCAGATCCGCGCCGTGCTCGGCCGGGACAAATTGAGCGAAGCGGATTTTCGCTCCGCGGCGGCCAATATCGCCGACGTCATCTTGAAGGGCGCGCTCGCGCGCTGACGCGCCGGATCAGCCCTGGGTCAGCGCGCCGTAGGTTTCCGGCCGGCGGTCGCGATAGAACTGCCACAGGTTCCGCACTTCGCGCACCATGTCCCAATCCATGTCGGCGGTGAGCAGCTCGTCCTTGTCCTCGCTCGCCTTGGCGATGATCTTGCCGCGCGGATTGACGAAATAGGCCGAGCCGTAGAAGCGGCCGATGTTCCACGGCGCCTCGGTGCCGACCCGGTTGACCGCGCCGATGTAGCAGCCATTGGCCACGGCCGCCGCCGGCTGCTCCAGCTCCCACAGATATTGGCTCAAGCCCGCGACCGTCGCGGACGGATTGACGATGTATTCCGCGCCGTTCAGCGCCAGCGCCCGCCAGCCTTCGGGAAAATGCCGGTCGTAGCAGATATAGACGCCGAGCTTGCAATAGGCCGTGTGGAAGACCGGATAGCCGCTGTTGCCGGGCTTGAAGAAGAACTTCTCGTAGAAGCCGGCGACTTGCGGGATATGCGTCTTGCGGTACTTGCCGAGATATTTTCCGTCGGCGTCGATCACCGCCGCGGTGTTGTAGTAGACGCCGGTGATGTCCTCTTCGTAGATCGGGACCACGATCACCATGGAATATTTGCGCGCCAGCTCCTGCATCAGCTTCACGGTCGGGCCGTCCGGGATCTTCTCGACCGCCGCGTACCACTTCGCGTCCTGGCTCGGGCAGAAATAGGGCTGGTTGAACACCTCCTGCAAGCAGAGCACCTGCACTTTCTGCTTGCCCGCCGCCTCGATCAGCGGAATATGCGCGTCGTTCATCCGGTTGCGGATTTCCGCCGGCGACATGCCGGTGTCGCCCTTCAACGCCATCTGGATCAAGCCGCCCTTCAGCATGGCCATGGCAGAACCTCTCCTATCGGCGCCGCTTGCGAATGGTTGCGCTTGAGGCGCTCACCCGTCAATCGGCATCAGGTCTTCGGCTCGACGCAGGCATAGGACGACGCATCGTCCGCATTGCCCTTGCCGTCATAGCGCGCCTCGGCCGGGAAGGGACAGAGGGGTTCGCGCGAAGCGTCGTGGCCGGTGTTGGTCATGGCCATGACGTAGCCGTGTTTCACCGCGTTGGTCAGCGCCGCGGTGCGCGGCGGCGAATTGAACGGCTCTCCGGAGACGCCGCCGTCGCCGATCTTGAAGAAGCGGTGGTTCCAACGGACCGGTCTGTTCGCTTTGAGGGCGACGACGGGCGCAATCATGGCGCTCACGCGGCAATACTCCGGCGCGGTGTCGGTGACCGGCACATTCTCCGCCGACGGAACCAACAGCCCGCCACGGTCCGCCGTGTTCCGTTCAGTAGAGTGAGGATCGGTGCCGCTTTCTTGTCCAATCCCGGCCTGGTGATCTGGGATTCGTTGAATGGCGGCCGGCAATTCAATGAACGCGCCATACAATTCGGATCAACTACTGAAAAACCACGATTGTGACAAACTTTCTCGGGATATTTCTCAATTGATCCACAGTAATTTATTCAGAAGTATTTCAGCTATTGCCAATTGTGGCGGAATTGTGCTGTGGCATTTTTCCTCTGTTCAATCGTCACCTATGACAAATTTGTGGCTCCATTGACGTGTCTTCATTCAATACTTAGTTTTGTAAACGGTCCGGCACAGAGTAGCTGTCAAAGCCCTCCGGCCTGGCCATCATGCGATTGATTAACGACCAACGTAGGGAGAACCACCATGAACACGATCGCTCGCAAACTTGGCGCGCTTTCCCTCGCCGTTCTGCTGGCCGCGAGCCTCGGCGCCTGCTCGGGCATGAACAGGCAGCAGCAGCGCGCACTCTCCGGCGGCGCCATCGGTGCTGCGGGCGGTGCGGCCGTTGGTCTGATCACCGACACCAATCCTCTGGTCGGCGCGCTCATCGGCGCCGGCGGCGGTGCCGCCATCGGTGCGCTGACCCATTGATCCCGACAACGCCGTGGTGGCGCCAACCCCGCCGCGGCGGCGCCGCTCGGGCGGCCGGTCGAGTTGGGCCGGCTTCCCGAGCCGGTACCGCACTCCGCCCATCGCGATTTCCAACGCCGAAGTAAGGAGGACGTCATGAAGATGTTTGTCGCATCTGCCGTTGCCGGTTTCCTGCTTATAGGCGGTGCCGCTTCCGCGCCGGCCGCGACCGCAATCGAATACGCGCCGGAAGGCAGCTACATGAAGCTCTCGGACAGCGGCGATTTCGCCACGACGAGGAACGAGTACGAGCACAAGGCGCGCCGCCAGATCGACGAGTGGCAACAGAAGATGAGCCGCTTTGGCGACGATGCCAAAGACACGGCGTCAAAGGCCGCCGACAGCGCGGAGGCGCGCCTCAGGGTCGCCTGGGGCGACGTGAAGCAACGTTGGGAGCAGTTGGAATCCGCCAGTGCCGACGGCTGGGACAAGGCGCGCGCCGCCTTCGAAAAGGCTTCCAACAGGATGAAGGAAGCCTGGAACAAGGCGCATCCGGAAAAGTAGCGGTCCCGGATCCCTCAAGGTCTATCGTGGAGCGTCACGCCGCCAGCAGCGCGCGAAGGATGGCTCGCCACTCGGCGTCCAGGGTTTCCTTCGCGGGCGGCTTGGCGGCGCGGGCGTACCAATAGCCGGCGTTTTCCGCGTCGCCTTCTTTTCGATGCAGATAGGCATGTACCCAGGCGCCGCTCGCGCCGTCGTCTTCCTGGGCGCAAGCATGCGCCTTGGCCCAGTCGCCGCGCGCGTCCCACCAAAGGGCCTGCAGCGCCTTGCCGAGCGCTCTCGGCGGTGCCACCTGTTGCAGCGAATGCTGAAATTCCGCCAAATCCATGGTTAAGACTAACCCGTTCGCGCGGGTGGTTCCATCCGCTCGCGCAAGGCTCTAGAGTCGTGCCATCGGAGGATTGTCGCATGGCGGACGCGTACGATCGGGCTGCCGAGGACGTCGGCAATATCGTGGCGCTGGAGCACGTGAATGTCCTGGTGCCGGACCAGCTTCTGGCCACCGCGTTCTACGTGAGCGCCCTCGGCCTGACGCGCGACCCCTACTTGATGACCGGCACCGACAACATGTGGATCAATGTCGGCCGCAGCCAGTTCCATCTGCCCACCGGCCAGCCGCAGGTGCTGCGCGGGCATGTGGGCCTGGTGGTGCCGAGCCGCGAGGCGCTGCTGAGGCGCCTGAACCGCCTGAAGCCCGCGCTCGCCGGCACCGCCTTCGCTTGGGCCGAGCACAACACCCATGTCGAGGTGACGAGTCCGTGGGGCAATCGCCTGCACATGCACGAACCGGAGCCGCGCTTCGGCCGCATCACGCTCGGCATGCCGTATGTGGTGTTCGACGTTCCGCCGGGGACCGCTCCCGGCATCGCGCGATTCTATGGGCAGATCCTGGGTGCGCCGGCGATCGTCGAGGGCGGCGGCCCGGACCGCGAGGCGCGCGTGTCGCTCGGCGGCGAGCAGACGCTGATCTACCGCGAGACCGAACGGCCGTTGCCGGATTACGACGGGCATCACATCCAGATCTACATCGCCGACTTTTCCGGCCCGCATCGCCGGCTGCAGAAGCGGGGCCTGGTCAGCGAGGAAAGCGATCAACACCAATACCGCTTCACCGACATCGTCGATCCCGACGACGGCCGGCTCCTCTACACCGTCGAGCACGAGGTGCGCAGCACCCGCCATCCCATGTACGCGCGGCCGCTGGTGAACCGCAACCCGGCGCAGAACAACCGCAACTACGCGCCGGGCCATGATGCATGGACATGGTCCATGCCTCATGCGGATTCGCCCAGGCGCGACGGCGGCACGCCGTAACGTGCGGACGTTGCCATGACCATGGACCGCCAAGCGCTCGCCGGCGGTCACGGCGCGGCCGGAGCCCGGCATCTGGCGCTGGTCGAGAGCGTATTGCCGGTCATCGCCGCCAACGCCGAACGCGCCGACCGCGAACGGCGGCTGACGGCGGAAATGGTCGCGGCGCTGCACGGCGCCAAGCTCTATCGCATGCTGTTGCCGAAGCCGTTCGATGGTTTGGAAATCGACCCGCTGACCTTCGTGCAGGTAATCGAGGCGATTGCCAAGGTCGATGCCAGCACCGCCTGGTGCCTCTGCCAGAACGCGGTCTGCGCCATGACGTCGGCGTTCATCGCGCCGGAAACCGCCACGCGCATCTTCGCCCGCGAGCACACCGCCGTGTTGGCGTGGGGGCCGGGTCCGAAGGCGCGCGCCGTCGCCGTCGACGGCGGCTATCGCATCGACGGCACTTTCACCTTCGCCAGCGGCGGCCGGCAGGCCACCTGGCTCGGCGGCTTCTGCCCCATCGTCGGCGCCGACGGCCAATTTTCGCGCGACGCCGACGGCGCGGTGATCGGCCGCACCATGCTGTTCCCCGCGTCGAGCGCCACGTTCGAGGACGTGTGGGAGGTGATCGGATTGCGCGGCACGGCGAGCGACAGCTTCACCGTGACCGGCTTGTTCGTGCCGCAGGATTGCACCGTGGCGCGCGACGATCAGGCCGAACGCCGCTACGGCGGCCAGCTTTACGCCCTGCCGACCAACAGCATGTTCGCCTGCGGCTTCGCCTGCCTGTCGCTCGGCCTCGCGCGCAGCCTGCTCGATGCCTTCGTCGGTCTCGCCGGCGACAAGACGCCGCGCGGCAGCCGCCAAGTGCTGCGCGACAACGCCGTGGTGCATGCCGAGGTGGCCGAGGCGGAGGCGCGGCTGCGGGCCGCGCGCAGCTATATCCTCGGCACGCTCGGCGACATCTGGGCGCAAGCGCAGCGCGACGGCGCGCGCGGGCTCACCCTCGATCAGCGCATGACCATTCGCCTCGCCGCCACCTTCACCATCCAACAGGCCGTGCAGGTCGCCGACATGGCCTATCACGCGGCCGGCGCCACGGCGATTTTCGCCGGCCAGCCGTTCGAGCGCCGCTTCCGCGACATGCATACGGTTGCGCAGCAGGTGCAGGGCCGCCGCGCCCATTTCGAAACCGTGGGCCGCTTCATGTTCGGCCTCGAGCCCGACAAGACCTTCATCTGAGCGCTTAACTTCGTCTCCCGTAATCGGTTGATTTGATTGCGAGTTGTTCTCGCGAATAGGAAAATTGTCTTGACAATGTTCCCTATTTGTTCTATGATGCAAATCATGAGCAGAGACGTTTGCAAATGACCCAAGCCCGTCCGTTTGCCCCGCACGGGCACAACGTGCTGTCGCGCGGCGAAGTGCTGGTGCGCCACACGCCTGCGGCGCTCATCCACATCGGCTTCGGCCCGCCGCCGGAGATTATTGCGGAACGCCGTCCGTTGGCGCGCGACTACGACCCCAATCAACCGCGCGACGACCATGGACGCTGGACCGGCGAAGGCAATGGCGAGACAACGGGCGGAGCCGGTTTCGTCGCGCCCGGAGCGGGCGCGGCGGCAGAGGTTGCGACCGAACCGAAGCCTCTCCCCCGTTGGCCTTGGCTCATCGCTGCGGAAATTCTGCTTCGTCCGACCAACAAATTCCTTCACGAGTCCGGCCCGGTCCCCGGCCGCCCCGACCTCAGCTATTCGGTCGACGAAGGCGTGCTCAATGTCTGGCAGAAGGACGACCAGGGAAATTTGACGCCGGCCTGCCAGGGCCGCATGGATGAGGACGGTGCCTACCGTGACGAAGACGGCAATGTCATCGCGCAACGGACCGACAAGGGCATCGTCCTAAATCCCGCTGCCCTGCCGGCGCCGGTACCTTCGACTACGACGACATCGGATTATAACGCTCAATCTGCCGGACAGCCGGCTGACGATGAGCCAAAACTATGTCCGGACAAGAGCAAGGACCGAAGCAATACGAATTCGGCACGTGCGATCGCGTATCAACACTACATCACCGGTGTTGAGCCGGGATTGGCCTATGAACTGACCGGAATCGTCGATGGCAAACCAAAGACCATGAGCTTTGATGGTTGCCGAAAAACCGACGGCACAATGATCGAAGCGAAAGGGCCCGGCTACGAGAAACACATGACCAGCGATGATCAATTCGAATATTGGTTCGAAGGAGACAAAGAAATAAAGGATCAGATGAGCCAACAATCCCAAATAGCCGCGCCGCGAATGGTGGAATGGTATTTCGCCGAAGAGCGGGTCGCCAATTACTATCGCAAATATGCAGAGGAAAAACATCTAACTAACATCGTCGTCATCTACAAACCGCCGCCAAAGCAACCCGCACAATGAGCAAATTTTCCACCCACACACTTGTCGCATATTGGGGCCCGCGCGAGGAAACCGCGCGGGAATGCGCCAATCGCCTAGCGCACATGATTGACGATTTGGCAGCTCTTCACCCAGCGTTCGCGCGGTGGATGAATAAGGCATATACGCTGGAAGAGGCGTATTCGCCGTTTTGCAAGATGCCCCCTGTTCTCGACGAGTTGACAGTGAAGTTCGAGCAGAACCGGCACACCTACGACGACCCGCGCGATCCTATACGCGAATTAGGCTTCTCACTTGCCGCGTGGAATGGCCTCAACCGGCCTCAAGGGGTGTCATTGAGCGTTCAAGCTGCTGCGTTTGTGGTGACTCGGCCTTATCCGAACCACGCTTCCATGCAATTCGCTCCGAGAGGATCCGGAAATGAGGATTTGATCGCAGCGGCCAATATGGAATCGGCAATGCGCATCATGGTGGCAGCCTGGCAGCCTGTATGGATGGGCCTATCCAGCGCCGCATATGGACGCCACCTGACCGACTACAAGGGTCCGACAAAACATCCCTGGGCCGGCTGGATGACGTATCTCTCAGAATCGCTGGCAAAGAAAGTCACGCCGCCGCCATCGGCCATCGTTGAGCGCACGCCTGACGGTGGAATGTTGCTTATCGCGACCAGGGAACCGTTTGACGATGAAGACCCCGCGCACCTTGCCGCCGCCGACGCGATCCAGGCAGCGCTCAAGCCGGTGCAGCGTTAGAACGGTTCTTTATGGCGCTTCCGCCCCGTCTCGATCCGCGAATCAACGGCAGCCCGTTGTCGATCAAGGCGCTCTGGGGGCCGCGCAAAGAGGACCTTCGCGCTTGCGCACTTCGTTTTGCCGCCTTGCTCGACGGATTGACGGCGCTGAATCCGATATTCAAGCGTTGGACGGCGGAATCCCGTTGGACCATGGCGACGACGCGGCGCTACCCGCCGCCGCAAACGCCGGGTTCGCTCGCCGGCCTGATTGAGCGCGGCGAGCGCTTCCAGTACGGCGACCAGTCGATCGAGCCGCAATACGGCTATTGCATCAGTGCGGAAAGCGGCAAGGAGAATCATCGCACGATTCGCGTGTCCGCCGACGTCGGCAACTACGTGTCGACGCGACCGGATTGCAACTACGTCTCGCTGTTCTTTGTGGGGCGCAGCCCGGGAAATCGGGACTTGATTCGGCCCAGCTTCCTGCGGCAAGCGCTGTTGGTGTGCGTCGCCACTTGGCGGCCCGATTGGGCTTCGGTCGAACTAGTGCATTACGCCAGACGTTGGAACACTTCGCTGCATTCCTTTCCCGACAAACAGCCTTGGGCCGGCTGGATGACCTACCTTTCCGCGCCACTTGCCGAGCGGATCGTGCCGCCCGCTTTGGTCGCGTCCGAGAGAACGCCCGACGGCGGGCTGCTGATGCTGGCCACCAGGCAACAATTCGACGTAACGCTGCCGCCCCACGTCGCCGCAACGGATGCGATCCAGGCAGGGTTAAGGCCGATTCAACGATAGCCGCCGTTCTCGAAGGAAAGCCGCATCCATGTCCGATTGGTCTTTGAACCTGTTTCCGGTCGACGTAAGGGCGCCGATCCCCGATCTGACTAGCCTCCGCAATCAACTCGTTGCGCGCGGCTTCATGCTGGAGCCCCGAGGCCGAAATATTCCAAGTGAAACGTTGTTCCAACTGTGGAACGCCGTCGAAGCGCTCAAGCCGGAACTTGGTGAGCATCGATTTCCCTTCGAAAATGCGAACGCGCCACTTGTCATCGGGCTATTGAGGTCTGTGGGGATCGTGCCGCGCGACCTGGAGTTCGATTTTGAGACTCTTTTGATCTCCGAATTCGTGAACGGCTTGCGGGCCGGCGGCACTTTGCCTTTGACTTTCGTATTCGAAAGCGAAAAAGAATTCCTTTCAGGCCCTCTGTTCGGCGAATTTGCGAACGGTCTTGTCGATGAGTTGTTTTGTGAATCCGACACCTACATCACGCTCCGAACAAGCGATCGCGTCTCGATCCTGATCGGCGGCGAAGTCGACCATACGCCGTTCATTCCGAACACCGACCGCAAGGTCGAGGATTGGATCGGTTTCATCGACCGATGGTACGAGGACCAAAATGAGCGTTGGATCGACCCCGAGACTGGCCGGGCTTACGACCTATTGGAATTGGACTGGCACTACACGCTCGGCGCCGCGCGCTGGTGGATCAAAATCTTTCGCGGCGGCTGGAAGAATCCTGAAAAGGCCTGCGCCTTCATCGAAGAGCTGACCGGATTGCCCATGACCTATTGCTGGACTCACATCTGATACCCCGCCACGCGCCCGCCATTGCCCGCCGTCGAATTGTCCCGTAGCGTCGGGACCGGTGTCGGTGCGCGGCGGGGAGGGCCGAATTTCCATGAGCGATGCGTTTTCGGGCGTGCGGGTGCTCGATTTCACCACCACCATCGCCGGGCCCCATTGCACGCGCATGTTGGCCGACCTCGGCGCCGAGGTGATCAAGATCGAGGCGCCGGAGGGCGACATGATGCGCTCGCGCCTGCCGCTCCGGAACGGCGCCAGCACCTCCTTCGGCCAGCTCAATGCCGGCAAGCAGAGCGTAGTGCTCGACCTGAAGTCGCCGAAGGACGTCGAGACCGCGCGCCGGCTCGCCGCCACCGCCGACGTTGTGGTGGAGAATTTCCGCCCTGGCGTCATGAAGCGCCTCGGCCTCGATTACCCGGCGCTGCACAAGATCAAGCCGACGCTGATCTATTGCGCCATTTCGGGCTACGGCCAGACCGGCCCGTCGTCGGACCTGCCGGCCTATGCGCCGACCATCCACGCCGCCTCCGGCTACGACCTCGCGCACATGAACTATCAGCGCGGCCGCACCCGCCCCGACTATTGCGGCGTGTTCATCGCCGACGTGCTGGCCGGCACATATGCTTTCGGCGCCATCGCCGCGGCGCTGCATCAGCGCGGCGTCACCGGCGAAGGCCAGATGATCGACGTGTCCATGCTCGAATGCATGCTCACGCTCACGCTCACCGAAATCCAGGCGGCGCAGTTCCAGCTTCCGCCGCCGCCGAGCCGGCCGATCTTCGGGCCTGTCGAAACCGCCGACGGCCACATCATGCTGGCGGTGGCGAGCGAGCGCACCTTCCAGGGCCTGGCCGCGGCGGCGGGACGCGAGGACTGGCTCACCGATCCGCGCTTCGCCCAATACATGGACCGGCGCAACAATTGGGGCGCGCTGATGGACGAGTTCGAGGCCTGGTCGAAGCGCCTGACGCTCGCCGAATGCCAGAAGGCGCTCGATGCGAGCGGAGTGCCCTGCTCGCCCTATCGCACCGTGAAGGACGTCATGAAGGACCCGCAGCTCGCGCACCGGAACGCGCTGGCGGAAATCCACGATGCCGGCGGCACGTTCAAGGCCATGAACCCGCCGTTCCGCATGTCCGCGTCGAAGACCCATGCGGGCGAGCGCGTGGCGGCGCTCGGCGAGCATACCGATGCGGTTCTCGGCCAGCTGAAGCGGCATTGACGTAAATGGATCTCGCATCCCTCATGCCGCTCGCGGAACAGATCGCCGAACGCCTCAAGGCGCGGCGCGAAACGGTCGCCGTCGCCGAATCATCGGCCGGCGGATTGATCGCCGCCTCGTTGCTCGCCGTGCCCGGCGCCTCGGCCTACTTCCTCGGCGGCGCCGTGGTTTATACGCGCCGCGCGCGCCGCACGCTCATGGGCCTCGCCGACTCGGACGTCGCCGGCATCCGTTCGGCGAGCGAGCCTTACGCCGAACTTCTGGCCCGCACCGTACGCGAACGCTTCGAGACCACCTGGGGCTTGTCGGAAACCGGCGCCACCGGGCCGACCGGCAATGCCTATGGCGATGCGGCCGGCCACGCTTGCATCGCCGTCGCCGGGCCATATCGGCGCGTGCTCACGCTCGAGCCGGGC
>DASQHM010000161.1:0-6614 GCA_035632095.1 Candidatus Cybelea sp.
CCGTTGAACTGCGCTGCACCGGCGTCGATTGGCGGTGCGTTCCGCTATCGCGATGCATTGGTTTGGGTCAGCACTATGCCCGCACAAATGAGTGCCGCGCCGATCCAGTATCGAGGCGTCGTGCGCTCCCCAAATACGAACCAGCTCAGTAGTGGCACGACGATCATTGCCGCCGCGACAAAGGGATAGGCCCGATTCAAGGGTACGCGAGTGAGGATGTAGATCCACAGAAGTGTCGCGGCCCCGTATAGGACCATGGCGCAATAGAATACCGGACTCGCAAACATGCCGACGACCATTCCGGCGGGCGTCTCTGCGCCGGCCACCTGCACGGCCGTCTGCTTGAACAGGATTTGTCCGATGGAGAGTACGGCGACAAATACTGCCAAGAGGGTCAAACTGCTCATAATTGTCCCTTTCAAATGCAAATGCGTTTCGCTGACCCCCGGTTGGATCGTTGCAGCGGCAAAAAGCTCATCGGATATCTTTCCTCGGCGCGAGCTCCCGTAGGAGTTTGTCCTTTTCCATCGGTCGATTCATATTTCCGGGAATTTCATAGGCGCGCCAATCGCGGCCTTCGGGCGTATGCACCTCGGAGATCAGCTTCCACCCGTTGCGCGGGTCCGCCGCAATCTCGGCGAGCCGCTTATTGTGGCCCCATTCGAAACTGTCCGCCGAAAAATCCACCACCACCATGGCAATGGCGAATTCATCCAGGAGTGACAACACATCCTCGTTGCGGGTGAAGCGCTCCTCGTACTGGTCAAGGCGATAGCCGCCGCCGCCGAAGAGGCGCGTTCCCCTCGCCACCACATAGCGAGGCCGCGCCGGATCGCGGCTCGCCACTTCGGTCGCGAACGCGGATTCGCCCAGACCATCCGAGCAGATCGCCACGGTCGGATTGGCTTGCGGGAAGCGCGCGATGACGTCCTCGACGAGATGCTGAATGGCAAGCGACCGCTCCTGCGGCACGGACGCGGCGGCCCCCGCGAACGGCGCGAGCGCCAACGCCCAAGCCAGGACCAGGCAGCCTGGACCGAGCCATGCACCGCGTCCGCCAGCGGCCTTCGAGCCGAGCCGGTCGCCGGCAACGTTTGCCACATAGGTGACGCCGCCGACGGATAGAACCAGCAGAGGCGCAAAAATGGGCAGCAAATACCGAGGCGGCAAGGCTGTCGGCACGATGGCCTGGAAGGCGAAACACGCCAACAGAACGCAAAGCACCACGAGCGCGTTGGCGGCGTCGCGCTCTTCGCGGCCCGCGATCATCAGCGCTCTCACGGCGCCGATCGCGGCAAAGGCCATCAGTCCAGGCCCAAACTCGTTGTACAGAGTGGCGAAATTGGTGCGGATCGCGAGGCTCGTGTAGTCCCATCCCCAATGGTAGTAGAAGCCCGCCGACGTCCATTTGTAGGTCAGCAGATACCAGGGCACGGCCGGCAGCGCAACGATCGGGATCGGAATCCAGAAGGACGGTCGAAGCAAGATCCGCCAGCGCCGCCCAAGCACGACGGCCGCAGGCGGCAGCAAGGCAAGAAGACCGCCGTTTCCCTTGGTCATGATGGCGGCTGCCGCGAGCAGGCCGAATAGCGCCGAATAGATCCAGCGCTCTTCGTCGAGATAGCGCGCGAACGCGAGCGCCGCGAGCAGGCTCAACAGCGCGACTGAAGAATCGACCATGAGCTGGCCGGTTTGGGCCTGCACCGTGGGAACGGCAAGCAGCAGCAAGGCGCAGCCAATTCCGGCCGCGACGCCATACAGCGAACGCGCGATTCGTCCCGCGACCACGGCCAGCAGGGCCGTGATGCTGGCGCTCAACACGAGCGCCGAGACCTTGCTGCCGGAGAAAACCAGGAACCAAAGACCGGACAGGCCGTAAAACGCCGGCGGCCACAGACCGAAGCCGACGAACGCGTAATGTGCGTCGAAGTTCAGGGCATAGGGTATCGGCGGCTGGGCAAAGCCCGAAGCAACGTAGTCGTGGACCAGCAAGCTCGTAATATAATGAGCGGCGGCGTCCGACGTGAATTCGGCCTTGTAGGCCCCGTTCTTGACTTGTAACAGGATGGTCAAGATCAGAAGCACGAAAAATTGTAGGACGAACCATCCGGCATCTTGGATTCGTCGCTGCATTTGATGACCCGCTGCGCTATATAAACTTGATTATTCTGCCATCACACGGCCGAAAGCGACCTATAAAGGCTATTCCTTAAATATACCTTCAGGCCAGCCAGACCTAGCCCGTTGCATGGGCGGGCGTGGTGGGCACGCCTAAGACGTGAGCGTGTCTCGCATGTTTTCGGATTGCACACTTGCGAGCGGCGCTGCGGCGCACCGAGAACCTTCACCGCGCAGTTGTATTAGAGTCATGCTTCGTTCACGGGTCATGGTATCAACTCCGGCGCGTCGGTATTGGAAGCTGCCTTGCGAGCGATGATGCAGAGTCATGACATAGGCCATGTTGTTCCCTTGGGGCCGAAGGCGGGCGCAGCCGCCGGATCGTCGCCTCCGTTATGACGGGTCCGCCCGCGGAACGCACGGACGAGCACTTCCTTGGCCGTTCTCTCCTGGGCGATGCCTCCATGGGAGAGCACATGGTACGCGGCTCGATATGGGCCGTCGGTTGGCGCTGGACCATTCGGTTCATCGGCCTGATCAGCACCATCATTTTGGCTCGCCTGCTGACGCCGGCAGACTTCGGCCTCGTCGCCATGGCCATGGTGGTCATCGGCTTCATCGAGGTGTTCAGCGAGACCGGCGAGCGGCTGGCGCTTCTGCGGCTGACCAATCCGGTGCGCGAGCACTATGACGCGGCTTGGACACTGCAGATCATCATCGCCATCGTCATCACCCTCGTCATAGTGGCCTCGGCGCCGCTGGCTCGAATCTACTTCGGCGACCCGCGCGTCGAGAACCTCATCTATTTCCTTTCGTTGCGCGCCTTCTTCGGCGGATTCGAAAACATCGGCGTCGTGGCTTTTCGCGCCAACCTGGATTTCTCCAAAGACTTCCGGTTTGGCGTCTATCAGAAGCTGATCACCTTCTTTCTTGGCGTCGTGTTCTCGCTATGGCTGCGGAACTACTGGGCTCTCGCCATCGCCATAGTTTCGGCCCGTGTCATATCGACCGCACTGAGCTATCGCCTGCATCCTTTTCGCCCACGCATTTCTTTCGAACGCATGGGCGATATCCTGTCGTTCTCGCTCTGGACCCTCCTGACGCAGATTGGCGATTTTCTGTCGAACAAGCTCGACGAGTTTGCCGTCGGCGGATATGCCGGCACGACATCCATGGGCAACTATGCCGTCGCATCGGACTTCGCCGCCGCGCCGACCGTCGAACTGGTGGTGCCCATGACCCGCGGTCTATTCCCCGTCTACTCGCATTTTCAGGCGGATCGAGCGCGGTTGCGTAACGCCTATGTCAAGGTCCTGTCGGTCGTGGCCACTTTGGCGATCCCGACCTCGATTGGCGTGTCGCTGGTGGCTCACGACCTGGTCGAGGTCGTGCTCGGCCCGAAATGGCAGGCCGCCGCATCGCTGATCGTCTGGCTCGCCATCGGCAGTGCGGGCGTCGGCCTGACCGACGGCGTATTGACAATCTTCGCTGTGGTTGGCCGGCCGAAGATTTCCTCGACCATAGTCGGCCTGCGGACATTCTTCTTGGCTCCGGCGATTGCCTTCGGCGGCTACTATGCGGGAATCGAGGGCATCGCCATGGCGCGCGCGTTCATCTATATCGCCAGCCTGCCGATCCTCTTCTATGCCATTCGCGCGGCAATACCTCTCTACGGCAAAGACATCTTGGCCCAGCTATGGCGACCTCTGGTGGCGGGGCTAATCATGGCGGCAGCGGTCGAGGGCCTCCACAGTCCCGCGCTCGGACTGGCGGTCCTGAGACTGGCGATGGATGTGCTGCTGGGCGCAGCGGTCTTTATGGCGGCCGATCTCTTGCTGTGGCGCATGAGCGGCCGACCGGAAGGCGTGGAGCAGATTTTTGTTGACCAGGCGCTGAATTTAATGCCCCGACTTCGCCAGCGGACTTGATATAAAGACATCTCATGCGCTGCGCGGCGCGACGTTGGAGTTATTGCAAGGACCGTGAATTTGATCGCACGCCGAAGTGGATCATTGCGCCGACGCAGAAGGCTGCGTTGCGCCAGTGCGTCTTCGGAATCCTGATACGTGCGCCAATTCGCGGCTTTGGGCCAGGTTGCGTTCGGTTGCCCGACCGAACGGCAAAGGCCCGAACCTAAATGAGCTATCGTGCGGCACTGATCACCGGGGCCAGCGGCGGCATCGGCGCGGCGTTTGCGCGGGCGTTGCCCGCCGAGACGCATCTGGTTCTAACCGGTCGAAATACGGCGCGGCTGGAGCAGCTGGCGGCTCAACTCCAGTCGCCGGGTCGGAACATAGCCGTCGTTCCTGCCGATCTGACCGCACCCGATGGGCGCAACGCGGTCATCGAGGCGGCAAGAACGCACGCGATCGACTTGCTTGTCTGCAATGCGGGAGGTACCAAGGCCGGGCCGTTCCTCAAGACGGCACCGAGCGACGAGCATGCGACGATCGGTCTCAACGTCGTCGCCCTCGCGGAATTGCTGCATGCCATTGCGCCGCCGCTGATCGAGCGGGCGCGGCGAGACAACCGTCGCGCCGGCATCATCGTGGTTTCGAGCGCAGCCGCATTGAGCGCATCGGCCGGCGTCGCGAGCTACGGCGCGAGCAAGGCATTCCAACTGCATCTAACCCGGACGCTGGCCGCGGAACTTCAAGACGAGCCGGTCGACATCGTGGTGCTTTGCCCGACCTATACGGTGTCCGGCTTCTTTGCACGTGCCGGTCTTGCGATGCCGTCCGAGGCGCTGTCGCCGGAGGCGGTCGCGCGCGAAGGCCTCGCGGCGCTCGGCCGCGATACTCTTCGCTTTTACGGCACTCGTCGCGCGCCGCAAGCGCTGAGGCAGCTTCTGGCGCTGAACCCGGCGCTCGACGGCCGGAATTGGCCGAAGTACATCGCCCGTTGGTACCGCAGACGGGTTCGCAGACGTACCTACTTGAAGGCCCTATTGCCGCTCGCAGCCACTCAATTGCATATGGCGTTCCAAGAGCTCTTTGATGCCCTCTCGATAACCGAGAGCGCCGGCAACGTGCTCCAGATCGTTTCGTCACTATGACCGGAAGTACGGGCGCCAATTCCGGGCGCTCAGCGGAACATCTTCTCGGCCACTCACGCCTCGCAGACGCTTCCTATGGCGAGCACATGGCGCGCGTCCCAGCTTCAGGCGGTTTCGCCGGCGAAAGGACCATGGGCAACCATGCCGGTGCCGCTTCGACTCGCGATGGACGTGCTGGTCGGGGCGGGGGCCTTCATCGCCGCCGACCTCCTGCTGTGGCGCTTTAGCGGCAGGCCGGACGGCATTGAACGTATTGTCCTCGGCCAGGCAGGGAATCTGATGCGGCGACTCGCGCGGCGGACTTGACATAAAAATGTCCCGTGCGCTAAGCCGCACGATGTCGGATTTATCCAATGCCGTTTGGCTTTATCGGGTGACTTCACAGATCATTAACCCTGGGCATTTAGCATGGGGGCGATGCGACGGGAGTCGGTTTCCGCGAGCAGGAATGCTGGCGGGAGACCCGGTGCTGTCGCAGGCCGTTAAGACCCCCCTTAAGCCCAGGTACCTAGATGCGAGCAAGATCTGAACTGGCGAAGGCCCTCCTCACCTGCTCCGACGCCTTTGTCGCGACCGGCGTCTTCTCCTTCATCGTCAATATCTGCGTCCTCGTCTAGCCCATCTACATGATGGAAGTCTACAATCGCGTTCTGCCGACGCAGAGCGCGCCGACGCTGTACACGCTCACCGGCTTGGCTATCGCGCTGATCATGGTCATCGCGCTGCTTGAGGTCATCCGCTCGCGCATCCTGGTGCGCGTCAGCAGCAAGCTCGACCAGCAACTGAACGACCGGGTGCTTTCGGCCATATTTGCCGGGACCCTTTTGGCGCACCCCAAGGCAAGCGCGCAAGGCCTCCGCGATCTCGACAACGTGCGGCAATTCCTGTCGGGCAACGGCACGCTGGTGTTCTTCGATGCGCCCTGGGCGCCGATCCTGATCGCCGTCGTGTACCTCTTCCATCCCGTGCTCGGGATGGTCACGGCGCTTGGCGCCGCGGCGCTGCTGCTCCTGGCCGCTTTCAACGAAATCGCCACGCGGCGCCCGCTCGGCGACGCCAACAGCCTTTCGACGCGTATCTTCGGGCTCATTTCTTCCAGCCTGCGCAACGCCGAAGCGCTGCACGCCATGGGCATGTTCCAGAACCTGCAGCGCCATCGCATGCGCCAGCGCAACGAAATGATGCGGCTGCAGGCGGTCGCCAGCGACCGTGCCGGCCTGCTGTCGGCCATCAGCAAGGCGTTCCGCCAGGTGCTGCAGATCGCGGTTCTCGCTGTCGGCGCCTATCTGGCCCTGAAGAACGAGGTCACCACGGGCGAGATCGTCGCCGCCTCGATCATCGCCGGCCGGGCATTGGCGCCGCTGGAATTGGCGATCGGCTCCTGGAAGCAGTTCGTTTCGGCCCGCGGCGCCTACGAGCGGCTGCGCGGCTTGCTCGAGGC
>DASQHM010000162.1:0-24306 GCA_035632095.1 Candidatus Cybelea sp.
GCCTCGGGCGGCGATGTGATGCTGTAGCGGCCGCACATTGGCGCGAATTCGGTGCGATCGACCGCGCCCGCTCAGCCGTCGCGACCGGCAAGTCCGAGGCGCCGCGATGCGGCGCGACGATTGGCGGCCGCGCTCAACTCGGTCTTCGAGGTCTCGGTGTGTTCTTGCTTGCCGGCGGGCATGACGTGGCTCGATGAAAGTTGCCACGTGACTATATCGGGAAAAGGCCCCGTCGTAATTCCCCCACAACGGGGCCTTCCAGTCCCCCTATGCTCGGGAGCCCCCACTCCCAAGCCCGTTTACGTTAATCGTGGATCGTTAATGCTTCCCTAACGGTAACCGTTCAACGGCGGCAATCGCATTCCTGTACTTGCCGTGAAGCAGCGTTCCAGCGCTCGCGCCCTGCGTCTCAAGCTCGCGCCATTGTTGTATCCGCGGTGGACCTGCTAGAGTTTCGGGCTCCCGCCGCAGGAACGGCGGGCGCGATTGGCGCACCCCTGGCCGATGCCCAGGCCAATAAAAGGGATCGCGCGTGGCAGGGAGTGGGAGAGTGACGTATCGGGAGTCGGACCGCGAACGAGCGATGCCGCCCGCCGCCACGCCGCGCCGCGGCCGACTGGACCACACCTTCGCAGCGCTCGATCTCGGCACCAACAACTGCAGGCTGTTGATCGCGCGCGCGGCGCCGGGCGGCTTCCGCGTCGTCGACGCATTTTCGCGGATAGTTCGATTGGGCGAGGGACTGACGCATAGCGGCCGTCTCTCGGACGAAGCGATTGCACGAACCATCGGCGCGCTGAAGGTCTGCGCGGGCAAACTGGCGCGCCGCAACGTGACGCGCTCCCGGGCGGTCGCGACCGAAGCGTGCCGCCGCGCCGCCAATTGCGGCGATTTCATCGAAACCGTCCGTGCCGAGACCGGCATCGACATGGAAATCATCAGCACCGCCGAAGAAGCGCGCCTGGCCTTGTCCGGGTGCGCGCCGCTGCTCGATCGCGACAACAGGTTTGCGATGGTCTTCGACATCGGCGGCGGCTCGACGGAACTCATGTGGCTCGGCGTCGAAGATGACGGCGCGACGGCGCTGATCAGCTGGCTGTCGGTGCCGATCGGCGTCGTCACTCTGGCCGAACGGCACGGCGGCATCACCATCGACGATGCGCTCTTCGCGCGCATGGTCGAGGAATTCGCCGCCCACCTCTCGGGGTTCGAGGATCGCTACCACATACGCCGGCATTTGTCGGAGCATCCGGTACAGCTCCTCGGCACGTCCGGTACCGTGACCACGCTCGCCGGCGTGCATCTCGGATTGCCGCGCTACGACCGGGCGCAAGTGGACGGCATCTGGCTCGAGGCGGATCAAGTCGCCGAAGTCACGGATAGGCTGGTGCGCATGCAGTATCGCGAACGGGCACATCATCCATGCATCGGTCCCGATCGCGCCGACCTGGTGATCGCCGGCTGCGCGATCCTCTCGGCCATCCAGAACACCTGGCCGTTCCAGCGCTTGCGCGTCGCCGATCGCGGAGTGCGCGAAGGCGTGTTGTTCGACCTGATGAACGACGCGGACGGCGAACTCGCCGCTGCCGGAGCCTGACGTTGGCGGGCGAACGCAGGCCGCCGGGCATGCGGATGATGCACACCCGCGTGCGCACTGCGGGGCGGCGAACGTTGTCATCGGCCCGCTGGCTCGAACGTCAGCTCAACGACCCGTTCGTGGCGGCGGCAAAGCGCGCCGGATATCGCTCGCGGGCGGCATGGAAGCTCCTGCAATTGGACGACCGCCATAAGCTGTTTCATGCCGGAGCGCGTGTCGTCGATCTCGGCGCCGCGCCCGGCGGCTGGACGCAAGTGGCCGTCGAGCGCGTGGGCGCCGGAGCACCTGGCGGCGGCATGGTCCTGGCCATCGACGTGAACGACATGGCGCCGGTGCCGGGCGCGAATTTCCTCAAGCTCGATTTCCTCGCCGCGGATGCGGACAAACGCGTGCGAGAAGCGCTGGGCGGGCCGGTCGATGTGGTGCTGTCGGACATGGCTACGCCGGCGACCGGTCATCGGCAGACCGATCATCTGCGGATCATGGCGTTGGCCGAGGCGGCGTTCGAATTCGCGCGAGGCGCGCTCAAGCCGGGCGGCGCCTTCGTCGCCAAGGTGCTGAAAGGCGGCACCGAACAACAGCTCTTGGATCAACTCAAGCGACACTTCCGCAACGTGCGCCACGCCAAGCCGGAGGCGAGCCGCAAGGACTCGGCCGAAGCCTATGTCGTCGCCACGGGTTTTCGCACCGAAGCCGCGGACTGACCGGCGCCGCCGTTTATTCGAAGGCCAGCCGGATCAAATGATCGGTCCCGGATTCGCCGCCCCATACCTCGCCCTTGCGTCCGTTGAGCTGCCGCACGTCGGCATTGCGCCGCGGGATCTTGAAGCTTTCGAAGCGCTGCGTCGCGGGATCGAAGCGCAAGATCGCCTGCTCGCCGAAATCGCTGACCCAAACCATGTCGCGCTCGTCCACGTAGACCGCATAGGGCATGGGATGCGACCCCGGCAAGCGCCACGCTTGCCATGATTGCTTAGCCGTATCGTAGGCCGCGAGATTTCCGGCATACCACTCGGTCATCCAAAGCGTGCCCTTGGAATCGGTCCAGACGCGCCGCGTGCCGGCGCCGGGCGTCGGCGGCTCGATGACGGTGACCGCATGGGTGTCGAGGTCGATGCGCCCGAGGTAGCTGCCGGCCAGCGAAACAAAGAAGACGGCACCTGAAGGCGTCGTCGTGATGCCGTAGGGCCCGATGCCTTTGGGTGCCCGCCATGCCTCGCTCCGTTCACTGCCGCTGGCCAGCCGGCCGATGATTCCGTTCTGGCCGGTGAACCAGAGCGTCCCCTGCCGGTCGAAGCTTGCCGTGTTGAGATTGGCGTAGTCGCGGGTCTCGGGCAGCGGGAAGCGCGTCACGGCATGCGTCTTCGGATCGACCCGGACGATCGCGTTCTGGCCGCCGTCGGTGACCCAGGCGGCGCCGTCGGGGCCGATGATGACGCCGTGCGGCGCCGATCCGGACCCAAGCGGCACCATCTGCACCTTGCCGCTCGACGGGTCGAGCAGGCCAAGCGCGCTCGCCCGCTGTGCGGTGAACCAGACGCTGCCGTCGGGCGCAGGTGCAACATCGTGCGGTCCCGACCCTTGAGGAACGTCGAAATAGGTGACGTGAACGGCGCCGGCCCAACCTCGTGGTGACAATACGACAGCCAATGCCAGAACGAAGAGCGCCGCGGCAAGCGGCCCGCGAATTCGATGCATGGCAGCCTCCGATCCGATGCAGGAGGAGTCCTGGCCGAGCCCCTGGCCCCGCCGCACGCACATTATATATTGTGTCGCGGGAACCATGTAAGGACGCGACCAATGTCCGAGGCCGATGGCACACGCCAAGCACTCGATGTCTATCTGCGGCCGACCTGGTTCATCGATAGCGACGATGCGCGAATTCGCGCCTTCGCCACTGAAGCGGTGGGCGATGCCACCGACGATGTGACAAAAGCCGTGCGGCTTTACTACGCGGTGCGCGACCGCATCACCTATGACCCATATCGGGTCGAGCTTACGCCGCAAGGCTTTCGCGCCAGCGATTGCCTCGCCAAGGGCTACGGATTTTGCATCCTCAAGGCGACGTTGCTCGCGGCGGCGGGACGTGCGGCCGGCGTGCCGTCGCGTCTCGGTTTCGCCGATGTGAAGAACCATCTGGCGACGGCGCGGCTGAAATCGCTCATGAAGACCGACATCTTCTTCTACCACGGCTACACCGAGTTCTTTCTCGATGGCCGCTGGGTCAAGGCGACGCCGGCATTCAACATCCAGCTTTGCGACCGTTTCCGCGTGCTGCCGCTTGAATTCGACGGGCACGAGGATTCGATATTCCATCCGTTCGACGCCGACGGCCGCCAGCACATGGAATATGTCGGCGAGCGCGGCAGCTTCGCCGACATGCCCTTTGCCGAGATCGAGGCGAACTTCAGGGAAGTCTACGGCGAGCTGATGGGCCGCGGTGGGCCCAAGGGCGACTTCGCCGCCGAGGCCGCCGCCGAATCGCGCCTGAAATCGTAGCCGTCCGGCCCTTCCGGCTAACAACGGCTGTCGGCAAGCCGGAACGCGCTCTTGTGCAGCAATAACAGGCATTTCAAGCCGCCCGCCGCCTGCCCGAATCAGCCACCGAATCGGCCCACGATCCGGCTGACAGGGCGGGCCGAAAGTGGCATAGTGCGCGCCCACCGGCCGCAGGAGAGCCCATGGAGATCAGGGAAGCGCTGACCTTCGATGACGTGCTGCTTCTGCCGCGCAAGTCGGTCGTGCTTCCTGGCGAGGTCGATACCCGGACCAAGATCACGCGTGCGATCGAGCTTGGCATTCCGCTGATCTCCGCCGCCATGGATACGGTGACGGAAAACCGCATGGCCATCGCCTTGGCCCAGGCCGGCGGCATCGGAGTCATCCACAAGAACCTGTCCATCGCGCGACAGGCGGACGAAGTTCGCGCCGTTAAGAAATTCGAATCCGGCATGGTGGTCAATCCGGTCACCATTACACCGGACAGCACCCTCGCCGACGCGCTGGCCCTCATGCAGCGCCATCATATTTCCGGAATTCCGGTGACCGAGGCCGGCAGCGGCAAGCTGGTCGGCATTCTGACCAACCGCGATGTGCGCTTCGCCTCCAATCCGAGCGAGCTGGTGCGCGCGCTGATGACCAAGGACCGGCTGGTGACCGTGCGCGACGGGGTCGGTCTCGACGAGGCGAAGCGCCTGCTGCATCAATACCGCATCGAGAAGTTGCTGGTGGTGGACGGCGACTATCGCTGCGTCGGCTTGATCACGGTGAAGGATATCGAAAAGGCCAATCTGCATCCGAACGCCGCCAAAGACGAGCAGGGCCGCTTGCGCGTCGCCGCGGCAACCGGCGTCGGACCTGACGGCATCGCGCGGGCGGAAGCGCTTGCCGACGCCGGCTGCGATCTCATCGTCGTGGACACGGCGCACGGCCACAGCACGCGCGTGATCGACACCATCAGCGCCATCAAGAAGCGCTCCAACCGGGTGCAGCTCGTCGGCGGCAACGTAGCGACCTCGGACGGCGCCAAGGCGCTACTCGATGCCGGCGCCGATGCGGTGAAGGTCGGCATCGGCCCCGGATCGATCTGCACCACGCGCATCGTGGCCGGCGTCGGCGTGCCGCAGCTCACGGCGGTTTTGGACGTGGTCGAGATGTGCCGCAAGCAGCAGATCCCGGTGATCGCCGATGGCGGCGTGAAATATTCGGGCGATCTCGCCAAGGCGATTGCCGCGGGCGCCGATTGCGTGATGATCGGCTCGCTCCTGGCCGGGACCGACGAGAGCCCGGGGGAAGTGTTCCTGTATCAAGGCCGCTCGTACAAATCCTATCGCGGCATGGGGTCGATCGGCGCCATGGCGCGCGGTTCCGCCGATCGCTACTTCCAAGAGGAAGTGAAGGAAGACCTGAAGCTGGTGCCGGAGGGCATCGAGGGCCGCGTACCCTATAAAGGCCCGGCGTCGGTGGTGATCCATCAGCTGGTCGGCGGCTTACGCGCCGCCATGGGCTACACCGGAACCGGCTCGATTGCCCAGATGCAGCGCGAGGCGCAATTCGTGAAGATCACCAACGCGGGGCTGCGCGAGAGTCACGTGCACGACGTGGCGATCACCCGCGAGGCTCCGAACTACCGGCAGGAGGGATGACGCCGGCGGCGCGGGTTGCGCTCGCCGTCGAGCTGCTGGAGCGCATCGAAGCGGGCGGCGTCGCGGATCGCGAGACCGCCAATTTCTTTCGCAGCCGCCGTTTCGCCGGATCCAAGGATCGCGCCGCCGTCAGCCACCAGGTTTACGCAGTGCTTCGGCGCCGCGCCGAGCTGATGTGGCGGTTGCGCGGGGCGAACCTTCCGGTCGATGCGCGCCGCCTGGTGCTGGCGGAGCTTGCGAGCACGGGCGACCAGGATCCTGCCGGCGTGCGGGCGTTGTTCGACGGCTCGCGGTTCGGCCCGGCCGCGCTCGACGCATCCGAACAGGCGGCAATCCCGGCGCTGCAGGCGCCCATGTCCGGCACCCCCGATTGGGTGCAGGGCGCCTATCCGGAATGGCTCGATGCGGCACTGCGCGAGCGCTTCGGCGGCGACGTCATTGCCGAAATGCATGCGCTGACCGCCCGCGCGCCGGTCGACTTGCGCGTCAACCGGCTCAAGGGCACGCGCGACGACGCGTTGGAGGCGCTGGCGATGTCGCATATCGACGCGACGGCGACGCCGCTCTCGCCGGTCGGCGTGCGCCTTGCCGGCCGGGCGGAACTCGCCAAGCAATCGGTTTTCACCGGCGGGCTGGTCGAACCGCAAGACGAGGGCTCGCAGATTGTGGCGCTGCTCGTCGCCGCCAAGCCGAAAATGCAGGTCGTCGATCTGTGCGCCGGGGCGGGCGGAAAGACCTTGGCCCTCGCGGCAGAGATGCAAAACCGCGGGCAGATCTACGCCTGCGACATCGAAGAGCGGCGGTTGCGGCGTGTGGAGCCGCGCCTGCAGCGGGCCGGCGTCCGCAACGTGCAGACCCATGTGCTGCGCGACGGCGACGATCCGCTGCTGACGGAGCTTGTCGGCAAGGCCGATCGGGTGCTGATCGACGCGCCTTGCTCCGGCATCGGCACGTGGCGGCGGCAGCCCGATGCGCGCTGGCGGCTGACGCCCGACGATTTGACTCGCGATCGACATGCGCAGGCAGCCCTGCTCGATCGCGCTGCGCCGTTGCTGCGCCCGGGCGGCCAGCTCGTCTACGCCACCTGCTCGCTGCTGCCGTCGGAGAACGAAGATCAGGTGCAGCGATTTCTCTCGCGGCAGCCGTCCTTCGTTTTGCGGCCGGCGTCGGAGGTGTGGCGCGAGACCCTGCAAACCGAGCCGCCGGGCGACAGTCCGTACCTCCGCCTGACGCCGCTGCGGCACGGTACGGACGGGTTTTTCGCCGCCGTCCTGCGGCAAAGCGGATGAGGGGCGGCGCCGCGACCCCGCACGTTTCCGTGAGGCTGCATTTTCCCGTTCGGCCAGTGGCTTGGCGGGCGTCGAATCGGTCTATAGTGAGAATAAATCGGCGTGCGCCGGTGTTAACATGGCAACCAGGGATGCGCCGCCCCGCGCGGAACGGCAGAACCCTGATGAGTATCGACGTCGAAATCACAACCGGAATAGAGAGCGACCACCATGCGCAATCAGTTTGGTTTCGTTTCAGGTCTGGCCCTAGCGGCGGCGCTGGCACTTGCCGCGCCGCAAGGCTTCGCCATGAATTCCGACAGCACGCCGAGCACGGCGCAAGCGAGCGATCCCGACTACGCCGCCGGCAAGGCAGCCGTTGACGCCAAGGATTGGCCCAAGGCCATCGCTTCGCTCACCAAGGCGGAAGCCAACAATCCGAAGAACCCGGATGTCGAAAACTACCTCGGTTACGCCTACCGGAATTCGGGGAATTTCGACGAAGCGGTGAAGCACTACAACGCAGCGCTGAAGCTCAATCCCGACCACAAGGGCGCCCACGAATACCTGGGCGAGGCCTATCTGCTCAAGGGGGATTTGAAGAACGCGGAAGTGCATCTGGACGCGCTCGACCGGATTTGCCTCTTCGGTTGCGCCGAGTACACCGCGCTGAAGCAGAAAGTGGCCGAGTTCAAGAAGAACAAGACGAGCTGAACCGGAGGGGCCGGACCCGGCCGCCAAGCGGCTGGACTCCGCAAGGCCCGGTGCCGTAGTTTCCCGGCCATGTCCGACCGGGTCCTGATCGTTGATTTCGGCTCGCAGGTCACCCAGCTCATCGCCCGCCGGGTGCGCGAAAGCGGCGTCTACTGCGAAATCGTGCCTTTCAACAAGGCGGAGGCGGCCTTGGCCGAATTCCGGCCCAAAGCCGTGATCCTGTCCGGCGGTCCGGCGTCGGTGGCGGAGCAGGGGACGCCGCGGGCCCCGCAGCGCGTCTTCGAGATGGGCGTGCCGGTGCTCGGCATCTGCTACGGACAGATGACCATGGCGGCGCAGCTCGGCGGCAAGGTCGAAAGCTCCGATCACCGGGAATTCGGCCGCGCTTTCGTCGATATCCGGGAAACCACGGCGCTGCTCGATGGCGTGTGGCGCAAGGGCGAACGCCAGCAAGTCTGGATGAGCCACGGCGACCGCATCATCGAGCCGCCGCCGGGCTTCCGCGTCGTCGGCGTCAGCGAGGGCGCGCCCTTCGCCATCATTGCCGACGACAAGCGGCAGTTCTACGGATTGATGTTCCACCCCGAAGTGGTGCATACGCCGCAGGGCGCGGCTCTGCTCCGCAACTTCACCCACAAGGTGGCGGGATGCCGCGGCGACTGGAGCATGGCCGCGTTCAAGACCCAGGCGATCGAGCGCGTGCGCCGCCAGGTCGGCAAGGGCCGGGTGATCTGCGGTCTTTCGGGCGGAGTCGATTCCTCCGTGGTCGCGGTTCTGCTGCACGAGGCGATCGGATCGCAACTCACCTGCGTCTTCGTCGATACCGGCCTGCTGCGCCAGGGGGAAGGCGAGCAGGTGGTGTCGCTGTTCCGCGACCACTACAACATTCCGCTGGTGCACAAGGACGCCAGCGCCGAGTTCCTCGGCAAGCTCGCCGGCGTCAGCGATCCGGAGCAGAAGCGCAAGGTCATCGGCGCCACGTTCATCGACGTGTTCGAAGCCGAGGCCCGCAAGGCCGGCGGGGCGGAGTTCCTGGCCCAGGGCACGCTTTATCCGGACGTGATCGAATCGGTTTCGTTCAGCGGCGGACCTTCGGTGACCATCAAGTCGCATCACAACGTGGGCGGCTTGCCGGAACGCATGAACATGAAGCTGGTCGAGCCGCTGCGCGAGCTGTTCAAGGACGAGGTGCGCGCACTCGGCCGCGAGCTCGGATTGCCGGACGCCATGGTCAAGCGGCACCCGTTTCCGGGCCCGGGTCTTGCCATCCGCATACCGGGCGAGGTGACGCGCGAGAAGCTGGAGATCCTGCGCAAGGCCGATTCGATCTATCTCGAGGAGATTCACAACGCCGGACTTTATGACGCGATCTGGCAGGCCTTCGCGGTGCTGCTGCCGGTGCGGAGCGTCGGCGTCATGGGCGACGGGCGCTCCTACGATTACGTATGCGCGCTCCGGGCCGTGACTTCAACCGACGGCATGACGGCCGACTACTATCCCTTCGATCACGCGTTTCTCGGCCGCGTGGCGACGCGCATCATCAACGAAGCGCGCGGCATCAATCGGGTGACCTACGATATTACCTCGAAGCCGCCTGGGACGATCGAGTGGGAGTGAGGGGGAGTAGAAAAGGCTGTGCTTCGGATAGGCGGGGATACAAGGAAGAAGCGATAGTTCTCGTTCGTCTCCGATTGTCTTCAATAAGTTGGTACGCTTGAGGCACCACCAACGGCGCATTGAAGACGGCCGAGATCACGCCGTCCTCAATGCCCGTTGCGGCCACTACTGAATTGCGATACGGCGCGGTTTGGATTCGGGTCTCTTATTCAGTGTCAACGTCAACACACCGTCTTCGAGATGCGCGGTGATGTTCTGCTGGTCCACCTGCCACGGCAGTGTAAAGCTGCGAGCAAAATGCCCGATAGGATATTCCGTGTAGAGGGGTTCGAGTCCGTTGTAGTTTGTGGTCTCAATGCGCCCCTCGATACTGAGCAACTCATTCTCGACTTTGACGTCCACCGCCTCCTTCGGCACGCCGGGCACTTCCATGACGATCTTCAGTGCGTCGGCGGTTTCGAAAATATCAGTCGGCGGCACGTAAAAGCGTGCCGGAATCGTCTTCTCCTGTTGAGACGCGACTTCCTTCTTCTGCTGTACCTCAAGTTCCTGTCCAGCCATGGACGCCTCCATTACGCTATCTTGATCGAGCGCGGCTTGTCCTGTTCCGCGCGCGGCAAGAATATCGCTAGTACGCCGTCGCGATACTCGGCCTTGATTTTGTCGGCATCGATCTCGACTGGCAGGTTCAAAGACCGACTGAAGCGGCCAACGGTTCGTTCCCGGCGGTGAAGACTGACCCCATCACCGTAGGTAACCGTCTTGGCGCCGGCGATCTGGATCGTCCGGCCCTTGACCTGGATATCCAGCTCATCTTTTTTCAAGCCGGGCGCTTCCGCGACGACGACGATATCGTCACCCTTGCTGAACACGTTGAGCGGCGGAAA
Organism: Candidatus Cybelea sp.; assembly: GCA_035632095.1. Lineage (GTDB taxonomy): Bacteria > Pseudomonadota > Alphaproteobacteria > Ferrovibrionales > Ferrovibrionaceae > DASQHM01. The sequence continues at coordinate 10,229 of DASQHM010000162.1, forward strand.
ACCGCCGGCGCCGCTGGTGCTCGTGCCGAGCCAAGAACTGCTGCGGAAGGCATCGAGCGCCTGCTGCAACTGCAGCAAGGTCTCGAACGGATCAGAATAGAGCATGACTCTCCTCCTTCTTTCATAGTCCTGGGAAGACCCGCGGCCACGGCGGCATGGCCGGCGCCGCGGGCGGCGGGTCGGGGTCAATGTCATCATCGGGTTGATTGAAGGAAGCGCTCGGCGCTGCTGCGCTCACGGGCTTCAGTTGCCGGTCAATTTGCTCCCGCCACGCCGGCTGTGACGATTTGACGATGGGTTCGACAAGCATTGCCACGTCCTCCACTGAGCAACATGGTTAAACACGTGCCGCGGTCCCATTGGGCGCCGCGCTGTCAGAAAATCTGGTTTTGCCGATTTTTTCGTTCAAGAGGCGCGCCGAAAATTTTTCTATTGGGCCGTGGGCTGGGCGGTTCCCCTGACTAACCCATTGACTCGACGGTACATATCGCCGCTACGGGCAGATAGAACGTTGACGCAGCAGCAGCATCAGAAGGGGCTCGATCCAACCCCGCGAAGCGACGTGACAGGTTGTGTACTCAGCGCCGCCGCTGAAATTTTTCAGCATCCAAGACGGATCCTGAATCGGATACGGTGGATGGTGGGAGTGACCTAGTCCGGTCAAGCGTAAGCTGTTCCATGCACGGCCTCACGCTGGACGTTGTGGGGCGGGAGGCGGTTGGCAGCGAACCGCCTCTTTGGAGAAATCCTTGGCCTCAAGTGCGCATGGCTAAAGAGTGTGTCCCGTGAAGGTCAAGACCATCGTCGTCAACGATAAGATGCAGAAGGGCTACCGTTACATTCTCGCGGCGCCCATGGGTCAGGACTTCGACCTTGAGTTTGCGCCTGAGCTCACGCCGAAAGAAATGCTCCGCCTCGGCGTTTTCGGCGGGAAATATATGACCGACTGCACGAAGGAATTTCCAGTCGACTGGTTCGACGGCGCCAGGCTGTCGCCCCGAGGGCATGACCCGTCGCTTAACTATTTCGGTGTCTCGGCAAGCCAGCCGCTCTCCGTCTGGCGCAGCAAAGGATGGATCGCGCCCGAGGATCCGCGCGGCTGGTTCCAATGGTATTGCCGCTACTATCTCGGCCGCCGCATGCCCGAAGAAGATGCGCGGCAAATCCGGCGCTGGAAAGCGATGCGGCGGCACGTCCGGCAGATCGAGCGCAACTGCGAGCGCGGCGACCTGGGATGCCGGCCCCGCCAACGCCAGGCGCTGCTGCAGTGGGCCTACGACAGCCGCAAACTGTGACACTGCGGCCGACGTGCCCTGGTGCGCAGTCGACGACGCGATGATCCGAGCGCCTTCGGAACGACCCCCGTCTCCACTCGGCGGCCGTCGCACTTGCCCGAGGATAGTAACAGGGAGTTCGCCGCTTTACCCGAGGCCAGCGCAGCGCACAATCGGCGAACCGGACGTAACGATAGATGTCGATAGTGGCCGGTCTTTAGCTAGAGGCGTTCGTCGAGTTTCTGCGCGTGGCTCAAGTATCTGGACGTGAATAGGCGCGTATGCCGCGCCGCCAATGCTCACTGTCGCTACACTTCGATTTTCGAGAACAGGTAGGCGGCGACCGCGAGCAGGATCCCGGCAACGCCGCCAAGCACCGCGAGATCGGTTATGGCGCCGAAAACAAATCCGTCGCCGAACGCTCCGCGCAGACCGTCGACGCCATAGCTCAGTGGATTGAGTCGCACCGCAAGCCAAAATGGGCCGGGCAGGCCCGCCACCGGGAACAGCGCACCCGAGAAAAAGAAGAGCGGCAGCACGAGAAAGTTGGCGACCAGCTGAAAGCCCTGCATGTCCTGCAGCACCGAGCCTATGGCCGTTCCAACTGCCGTGCACAGTACGGCGATGAGCGCCATGAACGCCAACGCAAGCGGCATCAGCGGCAGCGGCTCCTCGGGCCGGAATCCCGCTGCGAGACAGATGAGAAAGACTATGCCCCCCTGGATGAGCGCGACTGTTGCGCCCCCAAGAGTGCGGCCAAACACGATCGTGAAGCGCGACACCGGCGCGACAAGCGTTTCCTTGAGGAAGCCGAACTGCCGGTCAAAGATGATCTCGATGCCGCTGAAAACGGCCATCGACAGGATGCCCATGGCGACCACGCCCGGCGCCAGGAATTGCACATAGTTGCCGCTGCCGGCGCGGGCGAATGTCGGTCCGAGCCCGAACCCGAGCGCCGCGAGGAAGAGGGTCGGCTGGCCAAGGGCGCCGATCATGCGAGCGCGTGATCGGTAATACCGCTTCAGTTGCCGCAGCCATAGGATGAAGGCAGCGCTCACCGACGGCCTCCCCATGCCTGGCGCATCACGCGCATGCGATCGGCGGGGGCCGCGTCGGCCTCGCGAATAGCCCGCCCCGTCAGCGCGATGAACGCGTCTTCCAGCGTGCGGCCGCCGGTCTCTTCCCGAATCTCCTCCGGAGTACCCTCGGCGACGATGCAGCCGTGATCGATGACAGCGATGCGATCGGCGATCCGCTCCGCTTCTTCCATGTAGTGGGTCGTGAAAAACACCGTGACGCCTTCATTGCGGCACAATGCGCGGATGAACTCCCATATCTGATTGCGGGTCTGCGGGTCGAGCCCGACAGTCGGCTCGTCAAGGAAGAGAATCCGCGGACGATGCTGGAGCGCGCGGGCGATCTCGAGCCGGCGCTTCATCCCGCCCGAGAACCGCTTCACGTAGTCGCCGCGGCGGTTCCAGAGATCGACCAGGCGCAACAATGACTCGGTCCGCGAGCGGCGTTCGGCGCGCGGCACGCCGTAAAGGACGCCATGCAGCTCCATATTCTCCGCCGCGGTCAGCTCATCATCGAGGCTCGGGTCCTGGAAGACGATGCCAAAGGCGCTGCGCGCCAGGAGCGGTTCCTTGACGGGGTCGTGATCCGCAACCAGAAGCCGCCCCTCGCTCGGCGCAAGCACGGTGGTCAGCATCTTGATGGTCGTGGTCTTGCCGGCGCCGTTGGGGCCAAGAAAAGCGAAGATCTGGCCTTGCTCGACCGAGAACGAAATGCCGTTGACGGCCACGAAATCGCCGAACCTTTTCTTTACATTTTCCACTTCAATGGCGTTCGCCATGGGGCTTTGCCTCATCGATGGGCGGGTCGACCGGCGGGCGCGGGGCGGAGAACAACTGGCCCGCCAGTCAGGCCGCAATGACAAGCAACCACGCGCCTACAGCATGCCGCGCACGTCGTAGGGCTTCTCCGGTGCGAACTCGCCGGCGAAGGCACGTTCGTGCAAATCCCATGCGGAGGCGCCCGTCTTCCGGGCCGCGACCATCTTTTCAGGATCGACAAAGACCCGGCGCGGCTGTCCGGCAGACGCGGCCGCCGTCCTCATATGTTCGGTCGCTGTCCAGTCGTTGTGGTAGTTGTTGATGTTGAGCTCGATGCTGTTCCCGTCGGGGTCGGTGTAATACAACGAAGTCTGCGAGCCCTCATCGGCCGCCATCACAGGTGTGATTTCCAGGCCCTTCAGCCGGATATATGTGCCGAGCAGATCGTCGAGGGTCTCATATTCGAAGGCGATGTGCTGTACCCGGGCGTGATGCCGTTTATCGGGATCAGCGGCGACCCCAGGAAACTCGAAGAACACCATGCGGTGATGGACCTCGTCGTTGCTGACGAAGGCGGCCGAGAAGGACGGCCCGTTCCGCGGCCCGCCCGGTGCTCCAACTCGGGCATTGACGGTCATGCCCAGCACCTTGCGGTACCAGTCCAGCATGGCGTCCAGGTTGGAGGTCGTGAGCCCGAGATGCTGCAACTTGGGGTGGATGGTAATTTCCGTGTTCATGTCACTCTCCTCTTGCCGCGGAGCGGCGGTTGATATATGAAAAGGAACGTATCGTTCCTTTATTTAGATCGATAGCGCCGAGCTGTCAAGAAAAAAGAAACGAACCGTGTCGTTCTGTTATGTTTGTGGAAAGGCTTCGCATAAGGCATGCCAAAAACCGCAATACCTTTAAGGCCTCAGCCGAAGCAGCGGGCAACGCGCCGGGGACGGCCGCCACGCGAGCTCGCCGGCGAGGTCGACGATCGCATCCTGGATGCCGCGCGGCGCGTTTTTTTCGAGCGCGGGTTCGCCGGCGCCAGCATCGACGAGATCGCCCGCCTCGCGGGAGCGGGAAAGCCGGCGATGTATGCGCGTTTTCCTTCCAAGGAAGCCCTCTTCACTGCGGTCGTGACGCGAAGCTCAAGTCGGGTCGTCGCGCAATTCGAGAGCGAGCCGGCGGCCGGAGCGACCATCGAGGAGCGTCTCGCGAGCATCGGTCGCAATATCCTCAAAGGCCTTCTGACCAGCGATGCCATCGATTTCATGCGCCTCTCGATCGCCGAGGTGCGTCGCTTTCCGGAGCTAGCCGATGCCGGGCGCATGGCGCGTGAGCGCGGCGCACAAGCTCTCGCTCAGGCATTGAGCGAGGTCGTAAAGGAAGACAAAGACGCCGCGTCTCCGTGCTTTGCCCCGGAGCACCTGTCGGCAACGGCACGATTTTTTATGGATCTCGTCGTCTCGCGCTTGCTATTGCGCGCGCTGACCGGCGAAGACCTCACGCAGCTGCGGGCAGAGATCGACGTGCATGTGCCGCCCGCCGTTGCGTTCTTCCTTACCGCCTGTTGGCAGAGCGGCGTCGATCATCATAGCGGCTGACGGTATTTTCTTCCGATGTCGCGGACTCCGGAAGCAACGTGAATTCGCGAAAATTGACCGATTGATGCCGATAGTCGCTTTAATCGAGTGGAGTCCGAATTGGCGAAATTCCCCTTTGATTTCAAGAGCGCAAATTTCTGACGGATCGAGGGGTCGGTTCTTGATCGGGCACAGAAAAAATTTGCGCTGAGAATTCAGCGCGTTACGATGCTTCAAAATGATCGAGTAGGAGTAGGGGCGGAATACGCTTCGCTCGCTACTGTGATCGACAGAGGCGTGCGAACTACGGCCGCTTGCTGAGATATTTCATCCCGGTATCGCACATGACGGTGACGATGGTCGCGCCGGGTTCCAATTGTTCGGCCAGCCGCAACGCGGCGACCACGTTGGCGCCGGTGGACGTCCCCGCGAAGAGACCTTCCTCCCGCGCCAGCCGAACGGACATGGCCGCGGCCTCGTCCGTGGAAACCTGCTCGATCTGATCCGCGACGCCATCATGCCAGAGCGGCACGACGAAACCCGCGCCGATGCCATCGATCTTGTGTGCGCCTGCTTGCCCACCCGACAGGACCGGGGATTCGGCGGGCTCCACGGCAACGATTTTGATCCGTTCATTGTGGCGGCGTAAGCCTTCCCCGGTGCCCCGAAGCGAGGCCGCGGTGCCCACGCTTTGGACGAAGCCGTCGATCCGCCCACCGCTTTGAATCCAGATTTCCTCCGCCAATTCATGATAGGCGGCAATCTGGTCCGTGTTGTTCATCTGATCGGTCCAGAAGCTTCCGGTCTGCGCAGCGATGATGCGGGCGGCCTCGATCATGTCCCAGGTCAGTTTCTCCGTCATGCGCCCGCTCTCGCTCGGCACGATCTGAAGCCTGGCCCCCAGCATCTTCATGTGATCGAGTTTTTCCCGGGCGAAGGCGTCCGACGTCACGATATGCAACGGATATCCCTTCACCGCGCAGACCAGCGACAGCGACACGCCGGTGCTGCCGCCGGTGTATTCGACGACGGAACCACCGGCGCCGAGGCGCCCGTCCGCCTCCGCCGCCGTGATCATGGCGAGCGCCATCCGGTCTTTCATGCTGCCCGTTGGATTCTCGCTCTCCAGCTTCAGCAGGATGCGGGAGTCGTTCCGGGGCACGATCTTGCGCAACGGCACCAGTGAGGTGTTGCCGATGCAGTGCAGGATGTCCGGCAGCAATCCGTTCACGGCGTCTTGCCGCTTTTCCGATGCCGCTTCAGCAACACCCGCAGCGCGACGGCATTGTTGTGCTGCTCGTCGCGCGCCGCATAAAGGAGCGTGACCGGACCTTTGCGCAAGCGGTCGAGCAAGTCCTTCACCGCCGCCCGGCCCGCCGCGCCCTTCAGTTCGGCGGCATAGGCGGCGCAAAACGCCGCCCACTCGTCCGGGTTGCCGTGGAAGCGCTTGCGAAGCGCATCGCTCGGCGCGATGTCCTTGAGCCAGAGGTCGATCCGCGCCTTGTCCCTGGCAATGCCGCGCGGCCACAGCCGGTCGACCAGGATGCGCGTCCCGTCGCCGGCACCCGGCGGCTCATAGACCCGTTTCAGCGCAAGCACCGTCACTTGGCCCCACCTCTATTTTCATGTATCTACAAATAATGTATATACATACATCCATGAGCGGTTCCAGGCAAATGCGAAAGACCCTGCGCACGGACGCCCGCGCCCTGATCGAATCCTGCGCCGGCCGGAACAGCCGCCTGGCCGCGCGGCGCGTCAGCCAGTTCCTCGATCGCGAGATGTCGGGCCTTGGGCTCACTGCGGCGCAAGTCGGCCTGATGGCGCAAATCGCCGTCATGTCCGATGACACGCTCGGCGCTTTGGCCCAGCGCACCGGCCTCGAGCAATCGACGTTGTCGCGGAATCTGCGCACGCTCGAAGGCGAGGGGCTGATCGAGATCGCCGTCGTGGAAGCCGACTTGCGCCGCCGTGCGGTGTGGCTCACCGAGGCCGGCGCGCGGCGGCTGGAGGCGGCGATCCCGGTCTGGCGCAGGGCGCAGACCAAGCTGGCGAAGCTTCTCTCACCCGACTTGGCCCGACGCCTTGCGGACCAGGCCGAGGCGCTTCAGGCCGTGGAAGATTGATCTTCGACCTGAAGCTCGAACGCCGTCACGCAGTGGCCCGCAGATTTCGTTTTGCGCGATTTTCCGGCGCTATCTTTCGCGCTGTGGCGATCTTTGCATTGTTTCTAATCTCATGAAACCAATGCACTATGGGCGCGATCGATCATCGAGTGGGAATAGGCTCATGTCTTCCAGCCCCGGCGCCACCGTCATCAAGCTGCTGATTGCCTGCTTCCTGGTCGGCATGCTGCTCCGGCTTCTGCACATTACGCCGGCGAACCTGCTGGAGCATTTCGGCGAGACCATCCGGCGCATATTCGATCTCGGCGTATCGCTCCTGCACAGCGTCGTCTCGACGGTCGAGTGGATCATCCCCTACATCCTGCTGGGGGCGATCATCGTCATTCCGATCTGGCTGCTGCGGTTGGGCTGGCATCGGGCGCGCGGTGGCAAGTCATAGCGCGATGACCGAAATGGTTAATGCAAAGTTTCCTTTCGGGAACGGGACTTTACAACGTTTACTAACATTTCTCGGAACTATACCCAACAAATAGTTGCGCTGTTTGGCCACATATAGTAGCCTTTTACTAAGGAAGTACTATCCCCGCGATTCACGCAATCCACAGGGTGTTTGCCGCGAACGGCGCCATGACCAGTCCGTATTTGCAGAGGCCGGTGCGTAGCCTGAAGCAGGCCGTCGAAGAGATCGCCCTCGTTCGAGGCGTCTCGCCGGAGTCGCTTTATCTGAAGAGCACCGGGGCGGAGCCGCTGAAGCCGGGCCGGAACGCATCTGCGCCCGAACAGAATTCCGACCGGTCATTCACGCCGAACAAGCGATAGCCGGTCGAGCTGCCGCGTTCGTCGCGGCTTTCCACGCTGAAACCCCGCCCTGGGTCCGTGCGCATGGCGCGGACTCAATCCGGCGGGGTTTCGTTTGGTGGCAGAAACCTATCTGCCCGCCCGGTCTCAGCCGGGCCGTACATCTGCAGCGTATCCAGATTGTCGTGCCGAACGTTTTTCGTCTGATCCGCCCGGCCAATTATTTGTTAGTCGGTGGAGTCATGTGCTGTTGGAACACCCTCCACGTACGTTGCGACGCTCATCACTTTGCGCCGCTGGTCTAGACGGTCAAGCTGAATATCATCCTCGGTCATTGACACCCCGGCGCCCACGCACATAAGAATGGTCGTTCACGCACGGCACGGGCGGGCGGCGGTTATGACGGTACAGCAGAGTACGGACAAGGCCGAGATGATCCTCGGCGCGGCGCTGGAGCTGTTCGAAGCGCAAGGCTTCGACGGCACGGCGGTACCGGAACTTGCCCGCAAGGCCGGCGTCGGCACCGGCACCATCTATCGCTATTTTGCCACCAAGGAAGCGCTGCTGAACGCGCTCTACCAGCGTTGGAAGGGTGCCTACAACGACGCGGTGTTGGCGCCCTTCGAGCCCGGCCTTTCCATTCGCGCGCGCTTTGGATTGTACTGGCGCCGCATGACCGGCTTCGCGCGCTCCGAATCGCGCGCCGTGCGGTTCATGGAAATGCATCATCACGCGAGCTATCTCGACGCCAGGAGCCGCGAAATGACCGAGCGCTATCTGGCGACGGCCACGGCGTTCATCGACGAGGGCGTGCGCGAAGGCGTGCTGAAGCAGTTGCCGCCGCAGCTCGCCGCGGCGCTCATGTGGGGCGCGCTCATCGGCCTGATGAAGATGTACCCGAACCTCGACGACATGGTCGTCGCCCAGGTCGAGGAATGCCTCTGGGACGGCATCCGCCGGCACTAGGCCGCGGCCGCAATCCTCACGCTCTGGTTTTTCCCTGCGCTGCGCCCGCTACGGGCGCCTTGTGGGCTTGCGTGCTGATCAGCTCCAAGGCCGACAGCGCCACCACCGAAAAGAGCGAAAGCGTCGGCTTGGCGTAAGGCGAATTCACGACGCGCGGCGGCGGTGCGCTGTTCGCGTCCAGACTGGCGAACTGGGCTAGCGATGCCATGCGCGAGGCACTCGATGCCGGGGCGGGAGCCGATGCCGCCGGATCGGGCGCGGCCTCGGCAACGTCGGTCGCAGCATTGTAGGTTCCGGCACGGGTAGTCGCGGCCACGGTCGCCGGCGTGTCGCCGCCGGTCTCGAAACCTGCGAAGGCGCTCGCCTTGCTTTCGATGCGCGCCTGAAAATCGCGATAGATGTCGCGAACGCTCCGTGCGCGCCCCGACGCGTCGAAGAAGACGCTGGGATTGGCCGCCGCCGCTTTCGGCAGCAAGTTCGCGGCGCGCGCGTCGCCGTTCTCGTCGATGGCCGCCAGGAACTGTGTCGCGCCACCAGCGCCGAGAAAATGCGCCATGTAGAGATCGGTCGCCGTGGCCGTGCGGCCCAACGTCTCTTCCAGGCGCTGCTTGTTTTCGCGGGCGAATTCCGCGCCGAGCGCGGCGGAGAGTTTCGGATCGGCGCGCAGGTCCAGGATCTGCTGCCGTGTCGCCGGATCGGCGACATAGGGCATCCCGCTGGTGCCGGTTTGAATCTTCGCCGCAAGCTCGCCTTGCCCGTATTTGGCGCCATAGTCGCGCATCATCTGCAACCAGGTGCCGTCGATGAATTGATAGAGCCCCTTGGCGGAGGATCCGGCGGCCTGTGCGTCGGCGCGGAGGCCGCTCTCCTGCGCGGCTTGCGCCATGAGATAGGCGAAGTCCACGCCGGTGTCACGGCTGGCCTGGCGCACGCCGTTCAGCACCGCGCGATCGATGGAGAAATTGCCCGCGGTCTGCGCTTGCGCGTCGATTTGGGCCGATCCGGGATAGGAGACCATGCGCCTTGCCGCGAGTTTCCGCTCGTGCTGCCGCGTACCGAGCGCATGGTCGCGCCGCATAGGTTAAGGGTTCGTCAAGAGGGCTTGCGGGCGCCCGATGCATCCGGTAACCAAAGCTGGACCGCACAAAGCGAATAGCCGTTCGAGGAGATTGTCAGTGCCGCTTAGCCCGCCCGCTTCCCGCAGACACGTGCATACGCGATTTCTTGAGATCAAAGGCTACGGCCGTGACGACGGTTTGTGGGACATCGAGGGTCACCTGACCGAGACCCCGTACCAGGACGGCAAGCCCGACGATCACCCCATGCACGAGATGTGGCTGCGGCTGACCGTCGACGAAGAGCTTCTGGTGCATCGTTCGGAAGCGTCGACTGTGCATGGTCCTTATCGCATCTGTCCCGACGCGGCGCGCAATTTCACCCGTTTGGCAGGCCTGCGCATCGGCCAGGGCTGGACCAAGGCGGCGCGCGAACGCGTCGGCGGCGTGCACGGTTGCACGCATCTGGTGGAAATGCTGGGCCAGATGGCGACTGCCGCCATGCAAACGCTTTGGCCCGTGCAGGAAGCGAAGCGCAAGCGCGTGGCGGGCGGCGAGCTCACGCCGTCGCTCGGCGTGCTCGACAGCTGCATGGCTTACGATACCAGCGGCCCAATGGTGAAAGAGCTTTATCCGCGCTACTACACCGGCAAATAAGCGGCCGTTCACGCCGGACGAGGCGGGCCTTCCAACAAAATCTCGGAAATGCCGTATCCCGCCTCGATCGGGATGCGCAGCACGCGGCCCTTGGGCGCCGGATGGATTTCCGGCGTCACCGTGACGATGCGGTCGGCCTTCGCCGCGGCGATGGCGTCCGCGACCGTCGTGGCGCGGCCGAGCTTTATCAGGTTCATGCGCGTCGCGAAGACGAGAGTTGCCTTGTTCGCATCTGCATCGGCAACGGCCTTGAGCGGCGCGATCCAAATCGAATCCACCGACTCCCGTCCGTCGTGCACGGCCAGTTGATCGGGCGGCGCCGAGGCCAGGAAGAAATGCGTATCGAACCGCTTCGGCAGGGGCGCCGGCGTGATCCAGTGGGCGAACGGCACAAGCGCGTCTACGGCAAACACCAGCTTCTCGCGCTCCGCCATGTCCGCCATCGTGGCGCGGCCCTTCTCGAGCGTCTCGCGATAGTGATGCAAGGCGGCGAGGCGCGCGGCGCCGACCGGCCGGCTTGAGTCCCTTTCGCAAGCCAAGAGAACGCCGCATTCCTCGAAGGCTTCGCGAATGGCGGCGATCCGCAGGCTCAACGTGGCGTCGTCGATGCCGTCGGCGCCGCGGCAGAGCTTCCGCAGGCGCGGATCGGAGTCCGTCGCATCGACCTTTCCGCCGGGAAATACCAAGGCGCCCGACGCGAAGTCGATCTCGTGGTGCCGCACAACCATGAAAACTTCGAGGCTGCCGGCGTTCTCGCGCAAGAGCAGCACCGTTGCCGACGGCAGCGGCTTCACCGGTGTCACGGTCATCGGTTTGGCGGTCCCTGTGGAAGCGCTATGTCGGCGGGATCAGAGCTTGGAGGCGCTGCAGAGATTCCACTCGCTGCCCTTGAGCGCGAAGAACATCGCCACGCGGTCCGCGCCTTCGTGGTGCACCACCACGCGAAAGCGCGTGCCGAGGCAGGCGCCCTGCATCTGCTTGACCGGCACAGCGACGTGCTTGGTCCGCAGGCAATCCTCCGCCGCCTTCGGCACCGGACCGCTCAACGCCGTGGGCGGCTTGCCGTTGAACAGCATGTGATACTCCTGTGCCTCGCCACCCTTTACGTTGGCGCGGACTTCGATCTTGCCAAAGCGCGATTTGTAGAGACCCGCATCCTGCTCGCCGTCGGACATGCCCGAGGCGATGGGCCGAAACGTGATCGCGGCGCAGGAGGGCGCCTCTTTGCCGGCTTTTGCGGCGGCGGCGGCCGGGCTCGCGGTGTTCCAGGCCAAGATCGCGGCGGCGAATCCGAGCGCGATGCAACGGAATGGCAACATGATCGTTTCCCTGTCCGGTTGTTCTATTTCCGCACGACGCGGCTTTGCTTTCCCACGCAGGTGTCGTAGAGCGAGTAGGCCGCCGGCGCCTTCGCCAGGAAGCGTACGTCGAGGGCCGAAAGAATGCGATAGGACACGTTGTCGGCAGCGGCTGGTATTTTCGCTTCGGTGCTTTTGGTCACCGGTTCGCGCGTCACGATGGAGATCACTTTCTGCGGCGTGATGCGCATCTCGGTGACGCTGCCGACGCCGTCGGCATTGGCGACCGTGGCGCAGACCCTGCCGAGCGCGCGGTCGAAATCCGAGACCACTTTGAAGCGCGGATTGACCTGGGCCTGGCCGACGCCGCCGGGCGGCAGGAGATACTTCTGGAACCGCATTTCCGCCAAGACGATGCGGCCGTCCGGAAAATACAGTTCCAGCCCGTCGTCGAGTGCCGCGCGGTCGCCGATTTTTCCGTCGACCACCGGCAGGCTCATGATTCGATTTGCCGGAATGTCCGTCGAATCGCCGTTCAACTTTAGAATCGTGCGATCGCCGCGCATGCTCGCACGCTCGGCTTCAAACGGGATCGTCGCAGTCTTCTCGCTCTTCTCGGCTGCTCCGGCCGTTGCAATCGCAACGACGGCGGTTGCCGAAAGGCCCAGGCACAATGAAATAAGTCCGCGTAAGGCGTCAGAACCCCGCATTCTTGTCCCCTGCGAATCGGTCGATTAGGCGAGGATAGGGATTGGGACCCTCTCTGCCAAGGCGATAATCTTCCCTTTGGTTATCGCCGCGTTAAGGGTATCGGGCGTTGTCGCCGTCCGCCGTCGGCCGCACGCGGCCTTTTTGCGGATGGCGGCGGCGGTTTGATTTGGCCAGCCCTGCGGGCTAAGGTACCGCCCGTTTTGCCCTGGGCCAGGTTCGGCCCGAACCTATTCGCTCGGGAGCTCCGGCGCAGTGTCCGACGACATCATTCGCGAGATCGACGAGGAAGTTCGTCGCGACCAATATCTGAAGCTGGTCAAGCGCTACGCGCCGCAGCTGACGGCGGCGGCCATCGTCATTCTGCTCGTCGCGGGCGGATTCCTCGGATGGCGCGAATACCGGCAGCAGCAGGCGGTTCGCGAAGGCGAACAATTCGCGGCAGCGCTGAATTTGCTGCGCGACGGCAAGGCCAAGGATGCCGCGGCGGCGTTCGGACTTTTGGCCAATGACGGAAGCACAGGATACGGCGCGCTGGCCGCGTTCGAATCCGCGGCGGCCAAGTGGCAGTCCGGTGACGCCAAAGGCGCCATCGCCGATTACGATCGGATGGCTGCCGACGGTGGCGTCGAAAAACGCTACCGCGATCTGGCCGGATTGCTCGCGGTCCTGCATCTGATGGATACCGCGCCGCCCGATGAGCTGGATCGGCGCCTCGCGCCGCTGTCCGCGCCCGATTGCACATGGCGCTACAGCGCGCTCGAGCTTGGCGCGCTGGTCCGGCTGAAGGCGGGCGATCTGGAAGCGGCGCGAAAAGCCTTCACCCAGCTCAGCGACGATCCGGCAGCGCCGACCGGCGTGCGTGGCCGCGCCACCGAAATGCTGGCGGCACTGGCGGCGCCGAAATGAGCGGAGCGCGCCGAAGCCTGTTGATCGTAACCGGCGCCGCGCTCGCCTTGGCCGGCTGCAGTTGGCTCCCCGATTACTTCGGCGCGCAATCCAAGCCGCCGCTCCCCGGCAAGCGCGTTTCGGTGCTGGAGTTGGAGCGCTCGCTCAATCCGGATCCGAAACTGGTGGACGTGCAGGTTCGGCTGCCGAAACCGTATGTCAATCCGGATTGGCCGGAAGACGGCGGCTATCCGAGCCACGCCATGTACCACCTGCAACTCGGCTACGATTTGAAGCAGGCATGGCGCGCCGACATCGGCAGCGGCAAGGAATCGGACGAGCGGCTGAGTTCGCAGCCGGTGGTCGCGGACGGCAAGGTATTTACCTGGGACGCGGAAAGCCACGTTTCGGCGTTCGATGCAAAGTCGGGCAACCGCCTTTGGCGCATCGACCTGACGCCGGAAGATAAGGACTCGGGCGCGATCGGCGGCGGCGTTGCTTACGATCAAGGCCGTGTGTTCGCGACCACGGCCTACGGCGACGTGGTGGCGCTCGACGGCAAGACCGGCAAGGAAGTGTGGCGCCAGCGCGTCGGCATTCCGTTCCGCACCGGCCCCACCGTGGATGACAGCCGCGTGTTCGCCGTGTCCTACGACAATCAGGTTCATGCGCTCAATGAATCCGACGGCAAAGTCGCCTGGACGTATACCGGCGTTGCCGAAAACGCCCAGCTGCTTGGCGGCGCCAGCGCGGCGGTGGAGAAGGGCATCGTGGTGGCGCCGTTCTCCTCGGGCGAACTGGTGGCATTGCGTGCCGATACCGGCCGTCTCGTGTGGAGCGACTCTCTGACCCGCGCCGGACGCGTGAGCTCGGTCGGCACCATCAACGACATCGCAGGCCGG
>DASQHM010000163.1:0-10028 GCA_035632095.1 Candidatus Cybelea sp.
GGCGCTCGCGCGGCCAAGGAGGCACTGGCACCATGAGAACACTCCATTGCATCGTTTCGGGCGCCAGATGGCGCTACAGTTCGCTTTGCCTCGTGAGTATAATCCATGCTTGCAGACGCCATCGCCACTGAAAAAGTGCGATGCGGCGTCAACGTTGGTTTGGCCGGCACGTGTTCGGGGAGGATCGGCAGTGAAAAACGTCTTGCTCGTTCTTGTCGTTTCCGTTGCTCTCGCCGGCAGTGCTGCGGCCGGAGCCGAAGAAGCGAAGACGCTCGCCGACAAATACTGCGCCAGCTGTCACGGCCCATCGGGGAACAGCGCTTCCTCGTTCTTTCCCCGTCTTGCCGGGCAGAGCAAGGAATATTTCGTGGGCCGCCTCACCGGCTTCCGCGACTTTTCCCGGGTCGATCCGCACGTCCAATACTTCATGGGCAGAAACGCGTTCCGGCTCAGCCGGCAGGACATCGACGCCTTGGCCGCGTATTATGCGGCGCAACCGCCGGCGGCGGGCGAACGGGGCGATGCCGCGGTGATGGCGCACGGCCAGACGATCTATCGGGACGGCATCCCAAGCCGGAGCATTGCCGGCTGCGCCATTTGCCATGGACCGGCGGCGGAGGGCAAAGGCCCCGCGCCGCGTCTGGCCGGCCAGCACGAATTCTATCTGCAGCGGCAGTTGGCGATCTTCCGCGTCGGATTGCGTCGCAGCGGGACGGCCCACCCCAAGGTTTCGGGTCTCGAGGCGGACGACATAGACGCTCTAGCCGCGTATCTCGCTTCGCTCTAGGCCGGCGTCGCGCTCATTCCGGCACGGCGAATTCCGCCAGAAACGCGGCGTGAGCGGGACCGGGAAGCCGCGCGCCGGCAGGCGTCGTGTCGTCCGGCACGTCGCGGTTGCGGATCGATGCGCCGATCAGCAGCGGCCGCAGCGCCTGGGACACCAACAAGTGATCGACCATCAGCTTTGCTCCGGCATGGCGGATCGTATAGCGCTCCGCCACGGGCAGAGTTTCTTCGACCGGCACCAGGGAACGGTCGGCGAGCTCCGGCGTTTGCACGTCGTCTTGCGACGCGCACAGGATTCGCAGCGGCATTTCGTGCGCGTCCGCATTGAAGTCGCCGGCGACGACGATCAGGGCGTCGGGCGCTGCGTCGAGTATGCGATCGACGGCAAGGCGAACCTCCAAGGCCTGCCCGGCGCGCTTCAATGCGGCGATCATGAAACCTTCGGCCCATCCGGAAGCGCTGCGCCAGCGATCGGCATCGATCTTCTGCCCCTGGATCGCCGCGGCGAGGGGCGCACGCAGATGCAGATTGAACACGTGAAGAACGCGGCCGTTCAGGTCGAGTTCCAAATGCAGCGCGGGGCGATCCCAGGCGACCGGTCGCGCCGCCATGTCCGGCGGCGAGGCGGTGACGACGCGATAGTCCGGCGCGCTCACCAGATCCTGCCAATATTGCCGATGGCTGAGCACGGGTAGGCGGCTCAAGACCACGAGATTGTGGATGTCGGCAAGCCCGCCGCCGGGCGTAACCGAGCTGATGCGGGCGTAGGCCTCGTACCTGGTGCCGGACAGCAGTGCCGTCAGATCGGCCAAGCTGCGAACGCCGGTCGCGGACAATTTCTGAGCATTGACCTCCTGCAAGCAGAGCACGTCGGCGGCGAGCGCCGCGAGCAACGGACGCAGCATGGCGATGTGAGCGTCGAGCGGCAGGATACGTCCGTGGCGGCGGCCCAGATTGTCCACGTTTAGCGTCGCGACCGTGAAAGACCTGTTCATGGGGATCACCTAACCGCGACTGCGCTTCGACGGTCCGTCGCGGGGCATTGCGAGCGCCGGGTCGCGCTTACGCGGCCTGCCCCAATTTGCCTTTGATGCCGCCGCCGAACGTAGCCAATCCGACGCCCTCGAATATTTGCCGGTACTTCGTCCGGGCGCTCCGATAGTCCTGCGTGTAATCGAGCAACTCCTTCCATGGCGCCAGCATATTGCCGTGCGCGGCGACGATCGCCACCAGCGAACCCAGCGACAATTGGCCGCGCAGCACCAGTATGCCGCCGACCGCATAGAGGAGGAACGGCACCAATTGCCCGCAGAAATTCATCAGGAAATTCAAGCCGAACTTGACCGCGTAGTAGCGCTTGCGCGTTCGGAACACCCGGTGAATGTTCGCAGCAAAGTGCATGCCGATCCGCTGGTGCTCCGCCGCGCCGGTATCGCGACCGATTTCGGCGGCGCGCGCGGCAAGCGCGCCGACGCGGCGGGCTTGCACCACGCGGAGCGCCTCTAGTCTGGTCTGGCGTTGCTGCAGGCGCGGCACGAAGGAAAGCTGCGCGATATAGATGAGCACCGCAGCCAGGCCGATGGGGATGCTCTGGTTGAACATGAATATCAACGCACTGATCAGCAATCCGCCTTCCATGACGGGCGTCGCCAGCGCGTCGCCGAAATAGCCGATGAGCGGTTCGACTTCGGACGTGACGATCGCCGCCGCTGAGCCGCCGGCGAGATGGCCATTCGCGTGCTTGTCCACGGCATTGAACAGCATGGAGCGGATCTCGAGCAGCATTTGCTCGCCAAGCACGGCCTTGTAGTTGTTGACGAAGAGTTTCAGCGCTCCATAGGACAAATGCAGCAGGATCAGAACTGTGCAAAGCACAAGCAGCAAGCTGACATGGTCCATGCGCCCGAGCGGCTCGCCGAAGAGGCTGATATCCGACGTGAAGCGGCTCGGATTCCCGCCGAAGCTGCCGAACAGCATGTTCGCGGACGGAAAATGGATCGGCTCGGCGCCGAGCGCTTCATTGACGATGCGTTTTGGAATCTCGAGCGTCGCGTAATAAAGCGGCAGCGTCGCCAAGCTGACGGCCAATATGACGAGCTGCCGCCGCCACGTATTGGCGACGAGAAACGAGAGCAGCGATACCCGATGAAGCATTGTCATCGCCGTCTCGCCACAAACAGGCCGCGATACATTGCCGCCAAGGTCCGCAGCATGCCGTAAGTTTCCTCGCACATGTCCTTTTTCGAGCGCCTCGACACCTGCCAAATGCTGACAGGTGTTGGAGAATTTTGCGCTGATCTGAATCAATGGGTCGATCCGGCCAAACGGGCGTTGGGAGCTCGCCGATTGATTCAAATCACAGACGCCCGTGCCGATGCCGTGCCAGCATTTTCCTAAGCGGGGCTGCGACTTCGAATGAGGCCCGAAAGACTGGAACTCGGCCATGCTCAGCATCGAGGATTGTCTCGCCTTGTGCGAGCTGACGGAAGACGAAGTAGCGGCGATTGCGGAACACAGGCATTTGCCAGACATCGTGGCGTCGGAACTCGGCTTCTATCTCATGCACTGCCCGGACGGCCGGCTGGCAATCAAGGCGATAATCCGGGACGACATTGAGCGCGCCGCGGCGAAGCGCGATTTCGTGCACGCGGCCAAGCTCAAGCTTGTTCTCAAGCAGTTCATCGAGCGGCACAATGGCGCGGTCAATGCGGCTTCGGCGGTTTCGTCCGTTTCGCCGCCCAATGGCCTTTAGAGGTCCGCCGCACCGGCATGCTGAAGATCAAGCCAATCGGGATCGATACCTATGGCGAGAACGTTGCGTTTTTGAGCCGCGATTGCGCTTCGTATCGTCCGGAGGATTTCCAGGCCCTCAACAAGATCGAAGTCTTGGCCGGCGACCGCCGTCTGCTCGCAGTGCTGAACATCGTGGACGATCCGCAGCTCTTGGCTCCCGACGAGTTGGGACTGTCCACCGTCGCGCTCCGCCGACTGGGATCCTCCGCGGGCGATTTGGTCTCGATCGTCCAGGCAGCGGCTCCCCGCAGTCTGGACGCGGTTCGCGCCAAGATCGGCGGCAGCGTACTGACCGCGGCCGAGCTGCGGGCGGTGATCCGCGACGTCACCGCGCATAGCTATTCCAAGATGGAGATCGCCGCTTTCCTCATCGCCTGCGCCAGCTTCATGACGACAGGCGAAGTGCTCGATCTGACGCGCGCCATGGCCGAGGTCGGAACAAAGCTGGACTGGGGCCACGGCCCCATCGTCGACAAGCATTGCATCGGCGGATTGCCGGGCAATCGCACATCGATGATCGTGGTACCGATTGTCGCCGCCCACGGCCTGCGCATTCCCAAGACCTCGTCGCGCGCCATCACTTCGCCGGCCGGAACGGCCGATACGATGGAGGTCCTGGCCAAAGTCGATCTCAACGTCGAGCGCATGCAGGATGTGGTGCGCGAGACCAACGGTTGCCTGGTATGGGGCGGTCACGTGAACCTGTCGCCAGCGGACGACATTCTCATCGCCGTGGAGCGCCCGCTCGGAATCGATGCGCGCGAGCAGATGGTCGCCTCGATTCTGTCGAAGAAGCTCGCGGCAGGTTCTTCGCACCTTCTGATCGACGTTCCGGTCGGCCCAAGCGCCAAGGTGCGGTCGGCGGCGGAGGCCATACGGCTGCGCAAGCTTTTCGAGTTCGTCGGCGACAGCATCGGCCTCGAAATCGACGTGGCGATCACGGACGGCAGCCAGCCGATCGGCAGCGGCATCGGCCCGGTTCTCGAGGCGCGCGACGTGATGGCGGTGCTGCGCGGCGACGCAAGCGCGTCGGCGGACCTTCGCGAGCGGTCCGTGATGCTGGCCGGCCGCGTTCTCGAATTCGACCCGGCGATGCGGGGCGGGATGGGCGAACAGCGGGCACGCGAACTCCTCGACGGCGGCCAGGCTCTGCGCGCCATGGAGCGGATCATCGAATGCCAGGGACCGGCGTCGAGCGTTCCCACCGTTGGCCCGTTGACGCGCGAGGTCGTTGCGGCGCGCGACGGAACGGTGCGCGGCATCGATTGCTTTCGCCTGGCCCGCATCGCGCGCGCCGCCGGAGCGCCCTTCGACAAGGGGGCGGGCATAGATATGCAGCGCAAGATCGGCGACAGTGTCCGCCGCAACGAACCGCTTTATCGCATTTATGCGCGCATGCCGACCAACTTCGCCTTCGCCAACGGCGCGGCGGACGAGGACGCCGGCTACCGGATCGAATGATGGACCCGAGCATCACCTTTCATGGCGGGGCCGGCGTGGTGACGGGCTCGTGCTACATGGTCCGTCATGCGGGCGGCGCGCTTCTGGTCGATTGCGGTTTGTTCCAGGGCACGAAGACCGTCCGCGAATGGAACTACGGGCCGCTTCCCTTCGACCCGGCCGAACCGGCGGCGCTGCTTCTCACCCACGCGCATATCGACCATTGCGGTTTGATTCCGAAGCTAGTCAAGGCCGGGTTCACCGGACCCATCTTCGCGACCAGCGGCACGATCGACCTGCTCGGTTTCGTCTTGCCGGACAGCGGCGGCATTCAAGAGGCGGAGGTGGATCAGCTCAACCGGCGCAACGCCCATCGGGGCCGCCCGCCGGTGACGCCGATCTATACCCGCCAGGATGCCATTGCCTGCCTGGGCGGATTTCGGGCCGTCCCCTACGAGAGCTGGTTCGACGTCATGCCGGGCGTCCGTGCGCGATTTTGGGATCCAGGCCACATCCTGGGATCGGCGTCGGTCGAGCTTTCCGTGCACGTGCCGGAGGCCGCGCCGCTCCAGGTTCTGTTCTCGGGCGATGTGGGCCCGGGCGGCAAATCGCTGCAGCAAAACCCCAAGGGACCCTCCGGGGCGGACTACGCCGTCGTCGAGGCGACATACGGCGACCGCGAACGGCCTGAGGTATCCGCCGATGAGCGCCGGCAGGCGCTGGCCGGCGAGGTTCGCGCGGCGCTGGCGGCCGGCGGAAATCTGCTGATCCCTTGTTTCGCCGTCGAGCGCACCCAGGAGCTGCTGCACGACCTGGACTATCTGTTCGATCAAGGCGCGCTGCCGCCGACGGACGTGTTCGTCGATTCGCCTCTGGCCGTTCATGCAACGGAAGTGTTCGCGCGGCACATGAGCGGCAAGGCGGCGCGGCACATGTTTCAAAGGCGAAATTTCCACTACGTCGTCGACGTCGAGGACAGCAAGAAAATCAATCGCATCCGCGGCGGCGCCATCATCATGGCGGGCAGCGGCATGTGCGATGCCGGCCGCATCCGCCATCACCTGCGCAACCAGATTTGGCGGGACGACACGACGGTGCTCCTGGTCGGCTACCAGGCGCCCGGCACCATGGGCGCGCTGCTGCAGGGCGGCGCGCGCCGCGTACGCATTCACGGCGACGAGATCGAGGTTCGCGCACGCATTCGGGAACTGGACCTCTATTCCGGACACGCCGACCGCAAAGGCCTGCTGGACTGGATTTCGGCACGCCGGCCGATCCGGCGCGGGCTGTTCTTGGTGCATGCCGAAGAGGGCGCTAGGCAAGCCTTGCAGCAGTGCCTGATCGAGCGCGGTTGGGACGGCCGCGTCATCCGGCTGCCGCGCCTGGACGCCGGTTATGCGCTCGGAACGGCGGGGGCCGAGCCGTTGGCGGCCGGTCCGAGCCGATTGGACGATCCGCTTGCCGTGGGCGCCGACTGGCACAACCGCTACGCCCAGACGGTGCTCGACCTCGATCAAACGCTGCGCGGCTTCGAGCGCGATTCCGAGCGGGATGCGCTGTTGCGCACGGTTCAAGCGGCGTTGCGAAAATCCCGGCGCGACCCGGTGAACTGACCGGCGGCAAGCGCGTTGCGTCCGGCGTTGCAGGAAGACGGAAATGCCTTATAGCAGCAACGACGACTTGCCCGATTCCATCCGGCGCCATTTGCCGGTACATGCGCAGTCGATTTTTCGCGAGGCGTTCAACCACGCCTGGGAGACCTATCGGGCCAGAGCCGATCGCGAGGCGATCGCGCGCCGGGTCGCGTGGGCGGCGGTCAAGCGAGGCTACGAGAAAATCGGCCGCGACTGGGCGCCGAAGGCCTGACGGCACGCCCTGCCCGGCATCCGCCTCAGTGTATGTCGTCGCTTGCCGGCATCACGAAGCCGGACATCGGCTCGACCCAGGTCAGATGGTCGAGGACCTGCCTCACGCCGCTGATGTTTTCGGCCAAGACGCGGCACGCCTGACGCTCCCGGTCGTCCAGAACCGCGCCCCAAAGATGCACGACCCCGTCGCGAACCACCACGTTGATCCCCGTCCGCGGCGCCCAGGGCTGCTTGTCGATTTCCGAGAGGATTTTTTGGCGGAGCGTCGCGTCGCCTTCGGGGGCGGCCGGCGCCTTGACCGCGCCGGCGATGGCGGCAAGCCCCTGCAGCAGGCTGGCTCGGCTGGCGATCCCCACCAATGTGCCGGCCCGGAACACGGGCACGCGCTTGATGCGGTTCTTCTCCATGGTCTCGACCACATCGGCGAGCGGCGCCGTTTCCTCGACCCCGATGACCTCGTGAGTCATGACGTCCCGCACCTTGCGGGTGTGCGCCGATACGTACTCTGCGGCCAGCCTTCCGGGCCCGATCAAGAACTCGAGCCAATGCGGCCGGTGCCGCTCGGTTCCGGTCTCGGCGCGGCGAAGAAAGTCGCCCTCGGTCACCATCCCCACGACGACGCCAGACCGGTCCATGACGGGAAGTCCGCTGATGCGGTTCTTCAGCATGATGGCGATCGCCTCCCCGACCGTCGCATCGGGCGCGACGGTGACCACGTTCCGCGTCATGATGTCTGCAACTTTCATGGCATCCGCCTGTTACGAGTTTCGCTCCGGCCACGGCATACTGGCGATTGCCGCCAATTATGCCTTGATCTGCGTCAAACCCACGTTTCCACCGGCTTGCGCCATGTCAATGCGGGGGGTTAGAGCCCTGCGACATTGTTGCATATTGGCAAGGCCTCCGCAGGCCTTGGTCGGCGATACCGGCGCGAGCGGGAGCAGCCGTGACCGCCAACGAAAGGAGCAAATTATGACATTGCGGCATATCTTGGTCCCGATGCTCGGCGTGGTCGACGACACGCCGGCATTGTCGACCGCTTTCGGCATCGCCAAAACCGTCGGCGCGCATGTCGAGGCGCTCTTTCCCGCCATGGATCCGCGGCAGGCCGCCGCCTATGGCGGCTATGTGTCGCCGTTCATTCTCGACCGCATCATGAAGGAAACCGATGCGGACAACGCGCGCCGGCGCGAACAGACGAGCACGCTGTTTGCAAAGCTCGTGCGCGAGCACGGCGTCCATTTGCGCGACCAACCCGGAACGCCGGGCCAGGCGAGCGCAGCCTATCTGGAACGGATCGGCGAGCCGAACGGATTGGTCGTGGATGCCGGGCGGCTCAGCGACCTCATCATCATCGAGCTGCTGCGGGAGGATAAGCAGATCGAGTTCAATCCGCTGCTCGAGGTCGTGCTGCGCGACACCGGCAAGCCGGTCTTGCTGGTGCCGCGGGCCATGCCGTCGGGATTCGCCAAGACCATCGCCATCGCCTGGAACGGGTCGGTCCAGGCGACACGGGCAGTCGGCTTCGCGATGCCGCTGCTTGAACGGGCAAGCAATGTGGTTGTGCTCACGGTCGAAGGCGAACGGCTCTTTGGCCCGACAGCCAAGGAACTGGCCGCGGCTTTGTCGTGGCATGGCGTCGCCGCATCCACCTGCCAGCTGCCGGCGTCCGACCAAGCCCAGGGGCAAGCCCTGCTGACCGCCGCCAAGCACAACAGCGCCGACCTCATGGTCCTCGGAGCTTATACGCATGGCGAATTGCGCCGGCTGTTGTTCGGCGGCGTGACCGGCGAGTTGCTGGCCAAGAGCCCGCTGCCGCTGCTCATGGCCCACTGAACCGGTCGACAGATTGGTGTCGGGAGACGCAGGGCGATGGAAAAGAAGACGCAGTTCCATGTGTGGTACCTGGTCCTGGCGGCGATCGGCGTGCTCTTGGTGCAGAGCTTCTGGATGCAGAGTCAGCAGGTCGCGCAGATTCCCTATAGCGAATTCCAGAAGTACTTGACCGAAGGCAAGATCGCCGACATTGCCGTTTCGTCGAACATAATCCACGGGACGCTCAAGGAGCCGACCGATGGCCGGCGCGAATTCATCACTGTGCGCGTGGATCCCGATTTTGCTCGGGACCTGGATAAATACGGCGTCACGTTCAGCGGCGAGATACCCAGCACCTTTCTGAGGGATCTTCTCTCGTGGATCGTGCCGGTCGGCGCATTCTTCCTGCTGTGGATGTTCGTGTTCCGCCGCATCGCCGAGAAGCAGGGCTTCGGCAGCGGATTGATGTCCATCGGCAAGAGCAAGGCGAAGGTCTACGTGGAGACCGACACAAAGGTCACCTTCGCCGATGTCGCCGGCGTAGACGAGGCCAAGGCCGAACTGGCCGAAGTTATCGCCTTCCTGAAGGATCCCAAGACCTACGGCCGGCTCGGCGCGCGCATACCGAAGGGCGTGCTGCTGGTCGGGCCGCCCGGAACCGGAAAGACGCTGCTGGCGCGGGCGGTCGCAGGCGAAGCCGAGGTGCCGTTCTTCTCGATCAGCGGCTCTGAATTCGTCGAGATGTTCGTCGGCGTCGGCGCCGCGCGCGTGCGCGACCTGTTTGAACAGGCGCGGCAGAAGGCCCCGGCGATCATTTTCATCGACGAGCTCGACGCTCTTGGCCGCGCGCGGGGCGTGTTCGGTTACGGCGGCGGCCATGACGAAAAAGAGCAGACGCTGAACCAGCTCCTGGCGGAAATGGATGGCTTCGACGCCAGCTCGGGACTGATCCTGCTCGCTGCCACCAATCGCCCCGAGATTCTCGATCCCGCGCTGCTCCGCGCCGGACGCTTCGACCGGCAGGTTCTGGTCGACCGCCCCGATAAAGCCGGCCGCGTGCAGATCCTCGCCGTCCACCTGAAGAAGGTCGCCGCAGGCATGGACATCGAACCCGACAAGATAGCGGCGCTTACGCCCGGGTTCAGCGGCGCCGATCTGGCCAACCTGGTCAATGAAGCAGCCCTATCCGCCACGCGGCGCAACGCAAGCGAAGTCGCCATGGTGGATTTCACCATCGCCGTGGAACGCATCGTCGCCGGCCTCGAGAAGAAGAGCCGCATCCTCGGACCGAAGGAGCGGGAGATCGTCGCAGCTCATGAAATGGGC
>DASQHM010000164.1:0-13167 GCA_035632095.1 Candidatus Cybelea sp.
AACTATCTCGCGCGCCTCGCGGCGTCGCTTGAGTCCAACGGCTTCGATGGACAGATCCTGATCGTGCAGTCGAACGGCGGGGTCATGACCGTCGAGACCGCGCGGCGCCTGCCGATCCGCACGGCGCTCTCCGGCCCGGCGGCAGGCGTGATCGCCGCCGCCCATATCGCCACGACCGCCGGCTTTCCCAATGTCATCACCTGCGACATGGGCGGCACCAGCTTCGACGTCTCCCTGGTGGCCGGCGGCGAAAGCGCGCTCGCGCCGCAAATCTCGATCGATTTCGGCTTGGTGGTCCGCACGCCGATGATTGAGATCACCACCATTGGCGCAGGCGGCGGATCCATCGCCTGGGTCGACCGCGGCGGTTTGCTGCAAGTGGGACCTGAATCGGCGGGCTCGGAACCGGGTCCGGTCTGCTACGGCCTCGGCGCGGAACGGCCGACCGTGACGGATGCCAACCTCGTCCTCGGCCGCATCAATGCCGAACGCCCGATCGGCGGCAAGCTCGCTCGCCTCGATACCGGCGCGGCGCGCCGGGCCATCAAACGGACAATCGGCGAGCCGCTCGGCCTCGAAGACATTGGCGCCGCCGAAGCGATCGTGCGCGTCGCCAACGCCCGCATGGCCGGCGCCATTCGAGTGGTCTCGATCGAGCGGGGCTACAACCCCAGGCAATTCGCCGCCATGCCTTTCGGCGGCGGCGGCGCGCTGCATGCCGGCGCCCTGATCAAGGAAGTCGGCCTCGCGCGGGCCGTGGTCCCGCGCTTTCCGGGCATCACCAGCGCGCTCGGCTGCGTGATCGCCGATATGCGCCATGATTTCGTGCAAACCATCAACCAGCTTCTGGAACAGCTCGATGTGCGGGCGCTCGACGCCGCGATGGTGCGCCTCGGCCGCGAAGGACTTAGCCTGCTGGAGCGCGCCGATGTGCGGTTCGGCGCGCTCGACTGTCTGTTCGAGCTCGATATGTCCTACGTGGGCCAGACGCACACCGTGGCGGCCGCATTGCCCGTCCAGCTGACGGGCGGCACAACGGGCGTCACGCGCGAGATCATCCGAACCGCGTTCGAGACACGCTATCGCGAAACCTATAGCCGCCTGCTCGAAGGCATCGACATCCGCGTTCTCAACTTGCGGGTCGCGGCGATCGGCCGGCGGCCGAAATTCGATCTGGCGTTGCTTGCGCCGGCCGCAGACGCAAGCTTGGAACGTGCCGGACGCGGCAGCCGCCAGGTCTATGTGGACGGAGCGTGGCATGAGGCGAGGGTCTATGAGCGGCTAGATCTGCCGGTGGGCGCTCGCATCCAAGGCCCGGCGCTGCTCGAACAGCCGGACGCCACGATCTTCGTCGAACCCGATCTGCAAGGCGACGTCGACCGCTTCGGCAATTTCATCATTTCGCGGAGAGGCTAGACATGGCGGAGCCCGGCTTCGATCCCAGACGCGTGGCGCTAGTCCTCGTCGATCTGCAGAACGACTTCGTGCACCCCGAAGGCGCCTATGCCGCGCGGGGCAACCTGAATTCCGCCGAACTGTCCGCCCTGCCCGGTCGGCTCAAGCCCGTGGCCAAGGCCATGCGAGACGCCGGCGGTTGGATCGTCTCGACCCATTTCACGCTCGTGCCCGGCAAGGGCGGCGAGCCGTTCATCTCCGATCACTTGAAGCGCTTGCGTCCGTTCCTCCGCAAGGGGGATTTCGCGCCGGGCAGCTTCGGCCAAGCCCTCGTCGAGGAACTGCGCCCGGCGGATCTGTCGGTGGAGAAGGTGGCGTTCTCGGCCTTCTATCAAAGCCGGCTGGAATTCGTGCTGCGGAAGGCTCGGATCGAGACGCTGATCTTCGCCGGCATCGTCACCAACGGCGGCGTCGAATCGACCGTGCGCGACGCCCATGTGCGCGATTTCCACTGCCACGTCTTGCGGGACGGTTGCGCCGCGTTCTCCCAAGCCGTGCACGACGCCTGCCTGGTCTCGCTCGGCACCGTCGCCCGGCTGTTGACCTGCGAGGAACTGATCGCGGAACTGCGCCGGCCGTGAGCGTGCTTCCGGCCGAGGGAGTGACTTTCGACGCGCATGTGCCCGTTGCCATTGTCGGCGCGGGCGCCTGCGGCCTGATCGCGGCGCTCGCCGCCCACGACGGCGGGGCCGAGGCGGTCGTCTTCGAGCGCGACGCCAGCCCTTCCGGCTCGACAGCTCTTTCCTCGGGCCTGATACCCGCCGCCGGAACCCGCTTCCAAACTGCGAAAGGCATCGAGGATTCGGCCGAGCTGCTGCTGGCCGACATTCAGCGCAAGGCGCACGGCCGGGCCGATCCGGTAGTGGCCGAAGCGGTCGCGCGGGCTTCAGCCGAAACCATCGAGTGGTTGATCGACCGCCATGGCCTGGAGTTCGTGCTGCAGGACAGCTTTCTCTATCCCGGACATAGCGCGTTCCGCATGCACGCCCATCCCCGCAAAACCGGAGCCGCGCTGCTCGGAGCCCTGCTGGACGCAGCGCGTCGCGCCGGCGTCGACATCGTCACCAGCGCCCATGTCCGCGATCTCTTTGCGAGCTCGAATGGCCGCGTGCGTGGCCTGGCATTAAGGCGCCCGCACGGAAGCGAGGAGCGCATCGGTTGCGATGCCCTTGTGCTTGCCTGCAACGGCTATGGCGGCAATCGGGAGATGGTCAAGCGCTACATCCCGGAGATGGCCGACGCCTTGTACTTCGGTCATGCCGGCAATCAGGGAGACGCGGTGCGTTGGGGCGTGGCGCTCGGCGGCGTCGCGAAGCATATGGGCGCCTATCAGGGCCACGGCTCGGTCGCCCATCCGCACGCGATCCTGATCACCTGGGCAACCATGATGGAGGGCGGCATTCAGGTGAACGCAAAGGGCGAGCGCTTCTCCAACGAGCATCTGGGCTATTCCGAACAGGCGATGGCCGTGCTGGCCCAGCCGGGCCGCGTGGCCTGGTCCATCTTCAATCGGCATGCCTGCGAGATTGCCGGCGAGTTCGAGGATTTTCGCGAGGCCGAAGCCGCCGGCGCCATCCATCGGGCCGAGAGCGTTTCCGGCCTCGCCGCCCTGACGGGAATCCCCGAGAGCGCCCTGCTCCGCACTCTCGGCGAGATCGAACGCTACCGGCGCGGCGAAGCGAACGATCCGTTCGGGCGCGACTTCACCGGCAGGACGCCGCTCGATGCGCCCTATTTCGCCGTAAAAGTGACCGGCGCGCTGTTCCATACCCAGGGCGGCTTGGTGATCGATCGGGCCGCGCGGGTCCTGCGCGCCGACGGCACAGGGCTGCCCAATCTGTTTGCCGGCGGCGGCGCCGCCTGCGGCGTGTCCGGGCCCGACGTGGCCGGCTACCTGTCCGGCAACGGCCTGCTGACCGCGGTCAACCTTGGCCGCATCGCGGGCGAGAGCGCGGCAGCGACGTTTGCCAAGTAGGGGATTCGAGGATATTCCCCTATATTCCCGACGTAGCCGGGACGTGGACCAAAGACGAGTTCGAAACGGGGTGAACGCAAGAGCGAGCCTCGCCGAAACGCACATCGCTGGAGGGCTGGACAATGGAGCACGCACGAAAGGACGAACCGAACGCCGCCGCGACGCCCGATGTCGAGCAACTTATGAAGGACATCGCATCGCTTCGTCGCGAATTCTCGAACCTGGTGGATCACATGAAAGCCGGTGCCAGCGACACCGCGCGCGCATCCGCCGAGCAGCTTGGCGATAGGGCGCGCGTTGTCTACGACAAGCTGGCCGCTGACGCCGACCGATCGGCCAAGGCGATCGCCCGGCAGGTCGAGGAGCAGCCCTTGCTCAGCCTGCTGATTGCGTTCGCCGTCGGCTTCGTGGCAAGCCGCTTACTGTCACGCTGAACATCATGGCGGCAGTCGACGGATTGATGGCGGTGCTGAACGTTCTGACCCGCGGCGGACTGGCGCGCGGACGCGCCGCGGCGCGGCGGATCGCGCTCGCGGCTGTCTGCTTTGCTCTGGCCGGTCTTGCGGCCTTGGGCGTATGCGGCTTTGCCGTCGCGGTGCTGTGGATTCTCGTGCTGCCGCACGTCGGATCTCTCGGCGCGGCGTTGATTTGCGGCGGAAGCCTGTTGGCCCTGACGTTGCTGCTTTGCGTGCTGGCGCTCGTGTTCCTTCGGCGCGATCGCGCGCGCCAGCGGCCCGGCGCCGAAGCCGAAGCCCTATTGCCGGTGGTCGAAGCCCTTCTCCAGCTGAAGGATCAAAAGGGCGCGTTGCTGCTGGTGGCGCTGGCGGCGGGATTGGTGGCCGGCGGCGGCTCGAAAGGGAGATAGCGCGCGCATTGCGACGAAAGAGACCGCGAAGAGAGGATTCGGTTGCGCGGCGGCTGTGGACATTGACTGCCGTTTCGCGGCGAGACTATTCTCCCAGCACCGATGCAAATACATGTTCCAAGGGAGGGACAGCATGCTTAAAAAAATCGTGTGTCTGGGGGGCGTCGCCATAGGCATGTTGGTCCTTGGCGCGGCGAGCGCAGCTGACATGGCGAAGATGAAGCTGAGCAGCCCCGACATCAAGGCGGGCGCCACGATCAGCGACGAGCAGGTATTCAACGGCTTTGGCTGCACCGGCGGCAATGTATCGCCTGCGTTGAGCTGGTCGGGCGCGCCGGCGGGAACCAAGAGCTTGGCGGTGACCGTCTACGATCCGGATGCGCCGACCGGCAGCGGCTTCTGGCATTGGGTGGTGGTGAACATTCCGCCCGATGCCAAGGGTCTGGCGAAGAAGGCAGGCGACCTCAAAGCCAATTTGGCCCCGAAGGGCGCGTTGCAGACACGGACCGACTTTGGCGCGCCTGGCTGGGGTGGGCCCTGCCCGCCGAAGGGCGACAAGCCGCATCGCTACGTGTTCACGGTGTTCGCGGTCGATGTCGATCACTTAGATGTGACCGCCGATACTTCGGCGGCAGTCGTCGGCTTCAACCTGCATTTCCACACCTTGGCCAAGGGAACGTTCACCGGCAAATACGGCCGCTGAACCGCCTTGGCGCGTCAAACGGCCGCCGGCATTGGTTTGCCGGCGGCCGAATTGCGTTTCGGCTAGATATTCTTCCGCATCGGCTCATGGCCGTGCCGGCCCCGACCGGACTACAGCTTCAGTTCGCGGATGAATTTGGCCCGCGCCCCGCCGGCCGCCATCAGGAAACTGAAGTCATTTCCCGACAGCACCATGCGGACGCCCATGCCGATGTATTTCGCGAGGCCCGCTTCCGTGTAGACGCCACCCATGCCGGCCCATTTGCCGTGCTTGCGGCAGGCGGCGATCACCGTCGCGTAGGCGCGCTCGACATCGGGATGCATGAATTGAGCGGGCAGCCCCATCTCCATCGCCAGATCGTTGGTCCCGATCAGCAGCACGTCGATGCCTGGAACCGCCGCGATGGCCTCCGCGTTCGCGATTGCCCGTGGCGTTTCCAACATGACAACCAGCAGCATATTGGCGTTGAACGCAGCGGCGGCTTCAGCGAGCGGAAGTGGCTGAAACGCGAACTGCGGCATGGCTCCGGCCACGGAGCGATGGCCAATGGGGGGATACTTCAACCGGTCGACCGCCTCGCGCGCCTCCTCGGCGCTATCCACGTGCGGCATGACGATGCCGAAGGCGCCGCCGTCAAGCGCCCTGGTCGCCATGTCGTACTGCCGGTTCGGCACCCGGACTATGGGCGATATTCCCGCGCCATTGGCCGCGACGGCGATCTGCACGGCGGTATCCAGAGTCATGGAATTGTGCTCGAGATCGATGAACAGCCAATCGAAACCGCACGTCCGCATAGCGGCGGCGATGTCGACGGTGCGCGCCTGGCGCAGACCGAGGCCGATGGCCAATTGGCCCGCCTTCAATCGTTCCCGTGCCGGATTGCTGACCTCGATCAAGATGCCCCTCCCGTCGCTGCATGGCTGCCTCCCGCGGGATGGCGCCATGG
The DNA here is from genome assembly GCA_035632095.1 of Candidatus Cybelea sp. Lineage (GTDB taxonomy): Bacteria > Pseudomonadota > Alphaproteobacteria > Ferrovibrionales > Ferrovibrionaceae > DASQHM01. The sequence goes on from DASQHM010000164.1 coordinate 5,945, forward strand.
AATCACGATCCGCGACCGCGGCGAATTTCCGTATCGGCCGCAATCTCCACTGCCTACAATATATCGGCGATTGGACTGATGCATCGGTCCCGATACATCAGGCGATCGGAGCGCGACGCAACCCTGAAAGCCGCAGCCATGGCGTCTCGCATTGCTGATAGTGTTCGCCGCCCGGAGACGCCGTGATGCCGGAATCGCAATTCCAGACCCTGCATGAGTTGGTGAAGAAGGCTCGGCAGAACCTCAACCACAACAATTGGGACTATCTGATTGGCGGGGCCGAGACGGAAACCACATTGCGCCGGAACCGGCTCGCATTGGACTCCCTCGCATTTCGACCGCGCGTCTTGCGCGATGTGAGCCGCGTCGATGCCACGAAAGATTTCCTCGGGCGGAAGCTTCGCCTGCCCGTCGCCCTGGCGCCCATCGGCTCGTTGGAATTGTTCGGCGCCGGCGGCGGCGCCACGGCGGCCAAGGCGGCCCGGGATTTCGGCGTCGTCGAAATATTGAGTTCCGCGTGCGAACCGGGACTTGAGGCGGTGGCGGAAGCTGCACCCGATGCCGCGCGCGTTTATCAGCTTTACGTCCGCGGCGACGCCGCCTGGGTCGACGACGTCGTATCGCGCACCATCGCCGCCGGCTATCTGGCCCTTTGCCTGACGGTGGACACCGCCTACTACAGCCGGCGCGAGCGTGATCTTGCAAAACGCAACTTTCGCCGCCGCAACGTGCCGGGACGCGAGCATCAAGCGAAATTGAATTGGGCCGACGTCGCGCGTATCAGGCGCAAGTTCAACATTCCGCTCATGCTCAAGGGGATCGCCACGGCGGAGGACGCCAAGCTGGCGGTCGAGCATGGCATCGATGTCGTCTATGTCTCCAACCACGGCGGCCGTCAGCTCGATCATGGCCGGGGATCGATGGAGGTGCTGCCCGAAGTCGTCGCCGCCGTCGGCGGGCGCGCGCGGATCGTTGTCGACGGCGGATTCAATCGCGGCACCGACGTGGTCAAGGCCATGGCCGCCGGCGCCGATCTGGTCGGCATGGGCCGCATGACGTGCATCGCACTTGCGGCCGATGGACATGCCGGCGTGTTGCGCATGCTGGAAATTCTCGAGAACGAGATTCAAACGTGTCTCGGTTTGCTTGGCGTGACGAATTGGTCGGAACTCGAACCGACGCACCTTCACGCCGCCGCAGCGGTCGGTCCGGCGCAGACGCTGGGCGCGTTTCCCCTGCTTACGCTGAACGAGGACACGTTCTACTGAGGCGAACTCGCGCAATCAGCGATCCGCGAGGCGGTAACGGCTGCTTCGCCGCACGCCGCCACCGTTGCAATGCGGCGCAGCGGGCGGTTACGATCCGGTTCAACGGGCCGGCTCGGCCGGCTATCCGCGGAATTTCGGCAAAAAGGGGACCTCCAATGACCGTTCAGGCGATGGGCTATTTTTGGGTCGGCACTGCCAAACTCGATGACTGGACCAGTTTCGCCACCGGTCAGCTTGGGCTTCAGAAAGTCGATCGCGGCGGCGCCATACGCGCCTTCCGCATGGACGACCGGAAGCAGCGCGTGATCTTCGACGGCGGGTTGCCGGAAGGCGAGCGTTTTTTCGGCTGGGAGGTCGCGGACGCGGCGGCGCTCGGTGCGCTGGCGGCGCGGCTGGAAAAGGCCGGCGTCGCGGTGCGGCGGGAAATCGCCGCGGTGGCGGACCAACGCTGCGTCGCCGAGGTGATTTCCTTTCGTGATCCGGCCGGCAATCGCGTGGAGGCGTTCCACGGCGGCCAGATTGCCGATGAGCCGTTCCGGCCGGAGCGGAAGACAGGGGGATTCCGCGCGGGAACGCAGGGCGTCGGACATGCCGTGCTGATGGTCCCCGACATCGACGCGGCCCTCACGTTCTACCGGGACCTCCTGGGCTTCCGGATCACAGACTTCATGGGGCCGCCTGTGTCGCTTTACTTCATGCACGTCAACTCGCGCCATCACAGCCTCGCCATTGCCCAAGGGCCGCGCAGCCGCATGCACCATCTGATGATGGAGTTCTACTCTCTCGACGATGTCGGCCAGAGCTACGATATTGCCCAGCGGGACGACCGGGTCGCGGTGAAGTTCGGTCGGCATCCGAACGATTTCATGACGTCCTTCTACATGCGCACGCCTTCGGACTTCCTGATCGAGCAGGGATGGGGCGGCCGCGAAGTCGGCCCTGACTGGCATCCTGTCGAGTTGAAATCCGCCGGCAGCTTTTGGGGGCATCAAGGATTGTTCGAGTCGCTTGCCGAAGGACCACCCCCGCCTGACGCGCCGCCGATGCCGGCTCCGGAGCCGAACCGGGCACCGCTGCAGGTGATCGACGGCAATTACGAGCGCATGAGCGGCGTTTGCCCCTGGTGGGATGCGGTAAAGGCGCGGCAATAGGAAGGTCTGACCTTAGGATCGCCGCCCAATCGCATTCGGCAAGCCCTGTCAGTGAGCCGCCGCCGTAGCGGCCGTCCGCTTTCGCCGATGCCGATAGGGAGAAGAAGCCACTTGGCCGCGCGAGCGGTCCGGCGAGCGTGCCTTCGGGTGCGCCCCTTATGCCCATCGCACCCCGAAGAAGAGCCAGTGAGAGCTTGGAAGGTCCGGTCGCCGCAGTAGCGCGGACATGCTCAGCACCGACTCGAAACGACGAGTTTGACCGAAAGCGGACGTGGGTGCCTTGTGCCGGGCCGCTTCGATGCGCTGGTGCGAACCACCGCCGTCAACCTGTTCGACCAAGTTGATCCGCGCGCGGATCAAGAGGCCAAGAGGTCGACCTTTGGTCGATTGCCAGGCCAAGTCGCCTTTCATGCTACATTTCCAGAGACAGTGGCCTAGGGATAGAGCGCATGGCACAGGAGCGGGTCGAACGCAGACTCGCCGCAATCCTGGCGGCTGACGTCGCCGGATACAGCCGGCTGACGGGTGCAGACGAGGAAGGCACGCTTGCACGGCTGCGGGCGATCCGGCACGAACTAGTCGAGCCGACCCTCGCCAGGCACGGCGGGCGCATGGTCAAAACCACTGGCGACGGCATGTTGGTCGAGTTCGCCAGCGTCGTCGATGCGGTGCGCTGCGCCATCGAAGTGCAACGCAGCATGGCTGCGCGGAACGACGACGTCGCTGCCGATCGGCAAATCCAGTTTCGGGTCGGCATCAACCTCGGCGACGTAGTGGTTGAGGCCGACGGGGACCTCATGGGCGACGGCGTGAACGTCGCCGCACGGCTCGAAGGGGTCGCCGATCCAGGCAGCATCTGCGTGTCGCGCGCGACCTACGAGCAAGTCAAGGGCAAGATCGATGCTCAATTTGTCGATCTTGGCGAGCAGCACCTGAAAAACATTGCCGAACCGGTGCGGGCGTTTCGCCTCGGCATTGGACCGGCCGCGTCCACACCCGCTACTCCAGCACTGACGTTGCCCGACAGACCGTCCATCGCGGTGCTGCCGTTCCAGAACATGAGCGGCGATCCAGAACAGGAGTACTTCGCGGACGGAATCGTTGAAGAGATCACGACCATCTTGTCTCGCTTGCGCTGGCTGTTCGTGATCGCGCGCAATTCGAGCTTCACTTACAAGGGCCGCGCTGTGGACGTGAAGCAAGCCGGGCGCGAGCTGGGCGTGCGGTATGTACTTGAAGGCAGCGTTCGCAAGGCTGCGAATCGGGTACGCATCACGGCTCAGCTTATCGACGCAGTCACTGGAGCGCATCTCTGGGCTGATCGATTTGACGGTACGCTTGAAGACATCTTCGACCTTCAGGACGAGGTGACCATCAAAGTCGTGGGCGCGATCGCACCGAAGCTCGAACAGGCCGAGATCGAGCGTGCTCGACGAAAACCAACCGGAAACTTGGACGCCTACGATTACTACCTGCGTGCCATTGCTAGCTTCTATCAGGGAACCAAAGACGCCGTTGGCGAGGCGCAACGGCTGTTCTATCGAGCCATCGAACTCGACCCAACCTTCGCCGCAGCTCATGGCATGGCCGCGCGGTGCTATACCTGGCGCAAGTCAAATGGGTGGAGGACCGATGGACTCGGAGAGGCCGCCGAAATGGAACGACTGGCTCGGCGGGCCGTCGAGTTGGGCAGGGACGACGCCATCGCTCTATGCACGGGCGGATTCGCGCTCGCCCATGCTGGTGACCTTGACGAGGCCGCTGCCTGCATTGATCGTGCAATCGTGCTCAATCCGAGCCTTGCGTGGGTGTGGTACCACGGCGGCTGGGTCTCCGCCTGGCGCGGTGAGCCGGAAGAGGCAATCGAGCGTTTGACTCACGCGATGCGGCTCAGTCCGCTCGATCCACTCATGTCCAGAATTCGATCCGGCATAGCCTTCGCTCACTTCCTCGCTGGCCGTTATGACGACGCGTGCCAATGCGCAGAGAAAGCATTGGTCGAGGAGCCGAATTTCGTGGTTGCGCTACGCATCCTAGCAGCCAGCTATGCGATGACTGCGCGGTTGGAGGAAGCGCGAAGAACCATCGCACGCCTGCGGCGAGTCAATCCTTCAGAGCGCGTTTCCAGTCTCAAGGAATGGGCTACATACCGCCGTCCGGAAGACTTGGCCAGGTTGGAGCAGGGTTTGCGAACGGCCGGCCTGCCAGAGTGAATGATATTTGCGGCACGGTTGCGAGCGAGGAAATCGATTTGCCGCCCGATGACGATCTGACCACCCGAACTTAGCGTCGCGAACGTCCACTTATGGCACTAAGCCGACACCAGGCTCGATTTCCTTAATGTCCGATATTCAGGGCCCACCGGACGAAGCGCCAAGATGCCCTCAGTGGCCGCATTTAAATTAATCCGGACAAGCGGGCGCATGGACTTACTCGTTGAGACTCCCTAGATTCGTTTCAATAGGCACATTGAGTAAAAAGACATAATGGCCTCAGAACGAGCCCAGAGGCGCCTTGCGGCCATTCTTGCTGCCGACGTAGTCGGCTATAGCCGGCTCATGGAAGCCGACGAGGCCGGCACACTCGCCGCGCTCAGGGCACGCCGCAAGGAACTCATCGACCCGAAGATCGCCGAACATGGCGGTCGCACCGTCAAGCTGATGGGAGATGGAGCGCTGGTCGAGTTCGCGAGCGTAGTGGATGCCGTCGAATGTGCCGTGGCAATTCAACGAACAATGGCCGAGCTCAATGCTGGCAACTCGGAAGAGCGCCGGATCGTGTTCCGCATCGGCATCAACGTGGGTGACATCATCATCGAAGGCGAGGACATCTATGGCGACGGCGTCAACTTAGCTGCGCGGCTTGAGGGCATTGCCGAGTCCGGCGGCATCGCGATTTCCGAGGACGCATGGCGGCAGGTGCAAGGCAAGGTGGCCTCAGACTTCACCGATCTCGGCCTGCAGAGCCTGAAGAATATCTCGCGGCCGGTGCGCGTCTATCGCGTCGAACTCGGTGCGGGCAGCATGCGACAGCAAACCGCGCCGGGATTGGCGTCGCCTGACAAGCCTTCGATCGCCGTATTGGCGTTCCAGAACATGAGCGGCGACCCGGAGCAGGAATATTTTGCCGACGGGATAACCGAGGATGTGATCACTGACCTCTCCAAAGTCGGTGGCCTGATGGTGATCGCGCGCAATTCCAGCTTCGCCTATAAGGGCAAGGTGATCGACATCCGTGTGGTGGCGCGGGAGCTCGGCGTCCGGTCGGTGCTGGAAGGCAGCATCCGCCGCGCGGGCAATCGGGTACGTATCACCGCTCAGCTGATCGACGCGGAAACCGGTGGACACATTTGGGCCGAGCGCTTCGATCGCGAGCTGAGCGATATCTTCGCGGTCCAGGACGAGGTCACTCGGCGGATCGTCGACGCCCTGAAGATCAAACTGAGCCCGGGCGAAGCCGCAAGACTCGATTCCGTCGAAACGACGAACAGCAAGGCGCACGACCTCTTCCTGCTTGGGCGAGAGGTGTTGTGGGGGACGGTCAGGAACCGCGATGTGTTCGAGCGCTCGACCGATCTATTTGCGCAAGCGATCGCCGAAGATCCGAGCTATGGCGAGCCGCATGCCGGCCTCGCGATGGCCCAGATTCTGAACTGGCAGTTCCATTGGACGGATGACTGGAGCCAGTCACTCGAAAAGGCCGAGCGCTATATCGCCTTGGCCTTGCAAAGGAGTCCGCAGGTTGCCTTCGTGCATTACGTCGCCTCGGTCGTCTACTTGTGGAAAAAGGATCTCGACCGATCCGCGGCCGAAGCGGACGCGGCGCTGAATCTCAATCCGAACTACGCACAGGCGTACAATTCGCGCGGCATCGTCAACATCTATGGTGGCCAGCCCCTCGCCGCCGTTCCCCATATCGAGCAAGCGATCCGGCTCGATCCCGCGTTGAAGCAGCTATACCTACACTTTCTCGGCTCGGCTTATCTGGTCGCCGGAAAGTTCGAAGCCGCCGTGGCGCTGTTCAAGGAGCGGATTCAGCTCGCGCCGAAGACCGATCTCTCTCGCGCCTTTCTTGCTGTCGCGCTCGGTCACTTGGGCGAGACCGAGGAAGCCGGCCGAGTCTGGCGCGAGCTGATGGAGATCAATCCGAAATACTCCTTTACAGAGCACGTTGGGCGGCTCCCCTTCCGCGATCCGGCCGACGTTGATCGTCTGGCTGCGGGACTCGGCAAAGCGGGCATCCCGGCTTAAACACAAATTGGCATCAAGTGGAGCCATGTCCGTCGCTGGCACCTCGCGTCGCTCGCGGCACTGTTACGCAACGGAAGTTGCTGAGGGCAAATCGGACCTACCCCGGACATCCCGGAACCGAACTGTTTGACCTATCTGCGACACTGCCAGCACCCGGCGGCAGTGCTCTTGATGCCGGTTTTAGCCCCTATCAACGTACGTGTTCGAGGCGCTAAGGTGCCATATCCTGAGCCTGGGCTTGGCAATGAAGCGGCGCGAGTTCATCACGCTTATCGGCGGTGCGGCGGCAGCATGGCCGCTCGCGGCTGACGCCCAGCGGAAGGGAAAGCTCCCCCTTATCGGCATGTTGAATCCCGGCTCGACCGATAACCCCGGGGTAGCAGGATTTTACGAAGGGCTGCGGGAGCTCGGTTACACCGAGGGTGTGAATATAGCTATCGAGCGTCGCTACGGGGATTGGAATACGGATCGATTCAAGGAACTCGCGGCTGATTTGGTTCGGCTCAAGGTTGACGTCATCGTCGTAGTGAGTACGTCGCCAGCTTGCGCAGCCA